>JBGVFK010000018.1:0-30587 GCA_045121075.1 Acutalibacteraceae bacterium
TCTTGAAGTCATAGCAAGCTTACCACTGCCGAATTTATCCGCGGCATCGGCAACATCACGCATAAAATCACTGCCGACTCTGCCGTTTACAGTGAGAACTCTGCAGTTAAATGTATCTTCAGTTGTTTTATCTCTTAAAAACCCCAAACCTTTAATTCTTGCAACCTCAGAAGTAGGAACAGTACACTTGGGATATACAGGTTTATTCATAAATTAAGCCTCCTTTTAAATTACAACAATAGTATAGCAGTATGCACTGCTTTTTTCAAGGCTATTAAGATATAATATGTTACATTTTAAAATGCTTTAAATTTAGAAAACATTATGATTTTATTATAATAGCTGCATATATATCGCAACATAAAACAAAACTCACCGAAATATGTTATCTTTATTACATTATACTTCTCGGAGGTAGCATATGAAAAAGATATATCCAACAGAGCAGAAGCAAAAAATAATTAAAAGACACTTATGTGGTGTAACAATAACCGAATTATCAAAAGAAACTGGTGTTTCACGAAGTACGTTGTATTCATGGTTAAAAGAATATAACAACGGCATAAAAGAAGAAAGGCAAATCCGGGTTAGAGATTTTTATGACCTAAAGCATAAGTGTGAACAACAAGAGAAAATGATAAAAATCTTGCAGCGCTCCCCGTGTACAGTCAGCGCTCCTTTACGTGAAAGATTTAAAGTAGTAAGTGATTTATCAGATGAATATAGTATTTCACTTTTGTGTAAAACTTTAAATGTTGCCAAGGGCAGTTACTTTAATCATATTTTAAGGAATAAAAATGAGGATACTTTAGCTGCAAAGAAACGGGCTGAACTCACTCCCGTAATCGAGGAAATATTTAATGAAAGCAAGCAAATTTATGGTGCAAATAAAGTACATGCCGTTTTAAAAGAAAGGGGCTACTGTGTGGGTGAAAAAACAGTAGCAAACATTATGCACGACAATGGGTGGTTTTCAGTAAGAGGAGCTTCAAAAAAATTATACCTAATGTACCAAGAAAAGAAGCAAAATCTTCTTAATCAGCAATTTACTGTCAGCAGACCAAACGAAGTCTGGGTTGGTGATGTTACACAATTTCGATTCAAAGGACGTAATTATTATATCTGCGTAATCATCGACCTCTACTCCCGAAAAGTAGTCAGTTATAAAATATCAAAATCTAACAGCACCCAATTAACGAAAGCAACCTTTAAATATGCTTATGAAAGCCGTCAACCGACAGACCTGTTATTCCATAGCGACAGAGGCGGCAACTATACTTCAAATGCGTACACATCATATTTAGAACAGCTTGGTATTCGGCAGTCATTTTCCCGGGCAAGCACCCCGTATGACAATTCAGTTATTGAAGCATTTTTCAAATCTCTCAAAGCCGAAAAGCTTTATCTAATTGATATTGATTCTGAAAAAGAATTGTTTTCTGCGATTAAAAATTATATGAATTTTTATAACAGCAGCAGACCTCATACTGTACTGGGTTATACTACACCCGACGCCTTTGAAGCTCGATTTTTCCGTAAATTAAAGGGATCTAAAGTAATGTAATCGAACAAGGGCGGTTCGAATTCCGACCTTTTTTACTGTTTGTATTCATTTTTTCACCTGTTTCAGATTTTGGTGTAGCATTAAATAAAAAAACAAAAAAAGCGAGAAACCGCATAAATACTACATAAAACAAAAATGAAGCAACACCTAATCGAACAACAATGGTTCGGATTCAGGGGTTGCTTCATTTGGTGCCGGCGACCGGACTTGAACCGGTACGGTGTTGCCACCGAGGGATTTTAAGTCCCTTGCGTCTGCCGATTTCGCCACGCCGGCGTCTTTACGACTTGAATATTATACTGTGATTTTTCTTGGTTGTCAAGTGGTTTGGGGCGATTTTTTTATAATGAAAAATTACATCTGCAGATAGCTGTTGACAAAGCAGAGGATGCATAGTAAAATTTCAATATCGTATTGCTTTTGATACTGAAAATCAGCTTTTGTGCAACAGTAAGGATGTTCTTATGAAAAAGTTTTTTAATCCGAGATTGATGCTTATTGCTTCAATGACAATTTTCGGAACCCTCGGACCCTTTGTTCGCAATATTCCTGTTTCTTCGGGTGAGCTTGCGTTATATCGTGCACTTCTTGCAACGGTTCTGCTGGCAGGCTTTCTCTTTGTAACAAAACAGAAAATACCTTTTGAAAAGATTAAAAAGGAGATACCACTGCTTCTTGCATCAGGTGTTGCAATGGGCATCAACTGGATACTTCTTTTTGAAGCCTATAAATATACAACAGTATCTGTGGCGACACTCAGCTACTATTTTGCACCGGTTATTGTAACTGTTGTCTGTCCCTTCCTTTTTAAGGAAAAGCTTACGGGTAAGCAGCTGATATGCTTTTTTATGTCAACTGTGGGTCTTGTGATGATAACAGGTGTAAGCGACAGCGGAGGAACAAGCAATCTTAAGGGTATTCTCTTCGGTCTCGGTGCTGCTGTATTTTACGCATCTGTTGTACTGCTTAATAAGTTCATAAAAAATGTTGAGGGTATCCACCGCACATTTCTGCAGTTTATTTCAGCTATTGTTGTGCTGTTTCCTTATGTAGCTCTTACAAGCGGTGTGACTCTCGGCGAAATGGATGCCAAGGGCTGGGTTAATCTTTTAATCGTCGGCTTCATTCATACCGGTATTACATATTGCATGTATTTCTCTTCTCTTAAGGAGCTTCCGGGACAGAAGGCGGCAATACTCAGCTATATTGACCCGTTGGTTGCCGTAATTATTTCTGTTACTGTTCTTGGTGAAACAATGACCGTCTGGCAGGTTGCAGGCGGTGTGCTTATTCTTGGTTTTACCCTCTGGAATGAGATTTCTCCAAAGACGGAGAAAACAAATTAAATTTAAAGCAGCTGCCTTATTCAGCTTGAAGGGCAGCTGTTTTTTCTTTTTATAATTCTATTTTACATCGAAGGCTAATATACATTCTGTGTAGTTATTTTTTTTTCAAACAGGAGATGTATATTATGGCACTTGAAATTAAGAAAAACACAATTAAAAGCAAAAGCAACGCAGTGAAAATTTCTGCAAAGCAAAGCATAGATGCAAGACTTAATCTTCCCGACTATTGCGGTGACATAAGAAGAATACTGAGGTGTGCTGTTGAAACGGGAATAAGCAGTGCGGCCGTAAAGGGCGACAAGGTCAGTGCTGCAGGCGGAATTATACTGAGGCTTATCTATGTCAATGATGAGGATAAAATTGATTGCTTTGAAACTCAGCTCGACCTTGATGTGAGCACAGAAAGCAAAAATATTCCCGAAAACGCCTTGCTTCTTACCTCGGCAAAAACCGATTATATCAACTGCCGTGCAATGAGTCAGCGCAGTGTTTCTGTAAGTGGCAGTGTTGCTGTTAATTTTACAATTATTACCGAAAATGAAAAGGAATTTGTAAGTGATTGCAGCTCTATGGGTGTTCAGCTTAAAAAGAGCACCTTCAAAGCTCATAATCTTGTTTGTCTCGGAGTTAAAAGCTTTGATCTCAGCGAAACTGTTTCTCTTGAAAACAGCCTACCTGACATAGGAAAGGTGATTTTCAGCGATGCTTACTGCACTGTCGACAGCAAAAAATCGGTTACAGGCAAAATGCTCATTAAGGGTGAAATGATATGTACTGTTGTTTATTGCGACGATAAGGGCAGCAACAAGCTTTCTGTTCTGACTCACAAAATGCCTGTTAGTCAGATAATAGATCTTGCAGGAATTCAGGATAAAACACCGGGTACGCTGAAGCTTAAGGTTGGCCGTTTTATCGTAAATCCGAAGGCTGACTCATCAGGACAGAAGCGGCTTATAGAATTTGCCGCAAAGGTAACAGCCTTTGCCGAATGCGGAGAAATAAAAGAATTTGAGGGTGCTCTTGATTGCTACAGCACCGACTATGAAGCCCAGCATAAATGCGAAGCCTTTGAGCTGAGTGTACCCTTTATTGAAATTAAAGAAACCAAAACCCTTAGCAAAGCCTTTGAATTACAAAAGGGCATAAAGGAAATCTGTCATATCAGAGCCGAGGAAGCAGAAACAAAGCTGCAGATAGAAAACGATAAAGCCAAGGTGATTTTTAATTCGCTGTTGACCATATTATATATTAACGAAAAGGGTGTACCCTCATATGCTGAAAAAAGCTTTGACTGTGAGCTTCAGTATAAGCTTTCTGACGGTGAAGCCTTCAGCGGTGAGGCGGAGGGCTTTGTGAAGGATATCAGCTGGAATATTACAGATAAAAACACTGTCACTGTGTCTGCTGATATTGTTTTTGAGGGTGAGCTTTGCAGAATAATAAAAAAGAAATTATGCACCGACATAACTGTAAACGAAGCTGTGCCAAAATGCGATGATGACTGCGCTCTTGCTCTTTACTATGCTCAGAAAGGTGAGGAGCTTTGGGGTATTGCAAAGAAATATAACACAACAGTTAAAATGCTTGAGGAAGAAAACGAGCTGAAAAGCGATGATACAGTTGACGGCAGAATGCTGATTATTGCGAAATAAATAAAAAAATGGGGCTGTCCACTTTTGTGCTACAGTCCCATTATCAGTCAGTGAATGTCTCTGATATAAAGATATGCTATAACTGCCACGAGCTGAATAATAATCATAAAAGGCAGGGTAAGCATAAACTTTTTATGCTTTGTCTTGTGTCTTATAATCCGCATTACAAAATACTCCACAGGTGCACCGCCCAAAAAAGCAAGACCTAGAAGATAATTTTCGGGAATACGCCAGGTATCAATTTTTGCGGCAACCTTATCGTAAACTGTGAAAGAAATGGTAACAACAGAAATAAGGCAGAAATAAATAATCAGAAGTGAATCGGATTTGCTCATTTGCCGTTTACCAATACAGTGAGGTCATTTTCAGTAATGAACACAGTTGTACCGCTTGTCTTTTCTTTCATATAATTCTTAGCAACTGTGAATACACAAGCACACTGAGGGCAGACTGCAACATGAACATCGCCGTCCTTCTGAGTGATTTTTGTAATAATAGAAGTATCTGTTGTGGTGAAAAGGCGCATTCTTACTGCTTTTTTACAGTTAGGACAAACAATGCCCTCAGTTTCGCCTAAATCCTTAGTAAAGCCTTTGTTTATTGTTGAAACAGCCATAGTCTGTTAATTCTCCCTTCAAAGGAATAGTATATCATATATTGTAATTTGTTTTAGTCTTAATGTCAAGGTGGTTTGGTTAATGAAAAAAATATTTCTTCTGTTTTTATCCTTTGTTTTTCTTTTCTGCGGCTGTGCAAGAGAAGAAAATCCGATTACGGCTGAAACAACCCAACCCCATAAGGCCGAAACTGAAGAAGAAAGCTTTACGGGAATTTGGCTTACATATTCAGAGCTTTCCGTAAAGGGTAAAAGCTACACCGAAGAAACCTACAGAAAGCATATAGCAGAGCTTTTTTCTTCCTTCAGAGAGAAGAAAATCAACAATGTTTTTGTTCATGTGAGACCCTTTGCAGACGCAATGTACCATTCTGAAATTTTTGAAAGCAGTGAGTATTCATCAGGTAAAAGGGGAGAGAGGGCAGATTTTGATATTCTCAGAATATGTACCGAGGAAGCAAAAAACAGCGGGCTTAAAATTCACGCATGGATTAATCCCTACAGGGTTCTTTCTGTGCCTGATGCTGAAAAAATTGCTGACGGACAGATAAAAAGCTGGCTTGACGAAAAGGACAGTGCAGTATGTATAACAGAAAGCGGAATTTATCTTAACCCTGCCTCGCAGAAGGTAACTAAGCTTATAACAGACGGCATAAGAGAAATTCTTTTGAATTATGATGTTGACGGCATTCACTTTGACGATTATTTTTATCCCTCAGATTTTGCAGAAGGTGACCAAAAGGAATATAAGGAGTATCTGAAATCAGGCGGTATACTTAGTCTGCAGAAATTCAGGCGTGAAAAGGTGAGCACAATGCTGAGCCTTTCCTACAGCACCGTAAAAAGCTTCGGTGAAAAGCTTGTCTTTTCCGTAAGCCCTTCAGGTGATATTGAAAAAAATATAAACGAAATTTATGCTGATGTACCCTTATGGTGTAAGGGAGGCTACTGCGATATGATTATCCCTCAGCTTTATTACGGCTTTAAAAATGACAGTATGCCTTTTGAAAAGGTGCTTTCAGAGTGGCTGAGCCTTACGGAGAATTCAGGTGTAAAGCTTGTAATAGGTCTTGCTCTTTATAAGGTCGGTGAAGAAGACTCTTTTGCCGGAAAGGGAAAAACGGAGTGGATTGAAAGCACCGATGTTATTGAAAGACAGATAAAGCTCATAAAAGAAAAAGGGGCTTTTGGTGTTTCGTTTTTCAGCTCAGGATATATCCAAAAATTAAATTTAAAATAATAAGCTTAAACTGTAGAAAAAGTATGGAGTTTTATGATATAATATGTAGCCATAAAACCAATGAAAGAAGAAGAATATGAAAAAGATAAGAATAATAATTGCGGTTGTTATAGCAGTGCTTAGTATTGCGGCAGGTCTTACAGCCTTACATATAACGAATAAAAACAGAACTGAGGATGTTTTCAGCGGCACTGATATTACCGTCAGCGTTGACGAATATATCAAAACTCAGAATACGGTCAAAGCCGCCTCAGCTGATAATGCAGTTTTCCTCAGAGAAAACATAGATGTACCCTTTGATCCCGAAAATGAAGATTTTCAGAAGGCTGTAAAGACCATTAAGAATGGCATTTTTAACACAGTTATTCTCTTCAGTGACTACTATTCATATGGTAAGGATTCCGATGGAGATACCATAGGTGTAATAGAATATCTCAGGGATAAAAAGCTTAAGGTTTATCTTGTAATGAACAAGGAAAACGCAGAGAAATATGCGGGCAAGATAAGTGAAAAAGCAAACGGTGTGATGGTGTATCAGGATAGCGAGTCAACCGAGAAATTCAACACATTTCTTCTTAAGCTTAAGGCGGATATGCTTCTTAAAAATAAAAATGCAAAGCTTATTGCCGCGGTAAATGATGATACAGACATTACAAAGTTTAACAAGCGCAGTGCTCACGGAATTTTTGTTGGCATAAATAATGACACAGACAAACAGAAGCTGAAAAAATGGAATGCGGCAGCAGATGTTGCAAAGGTTGACCTAATATTCGGCTTTGATAATGAAAATACTGAAGCGGCCGACAGCCTTTTAAGGCTTGTTTATGACAACGACGGCCACAATGCACTTTCTATGAGGGCATTCAGCAGCTTTTCGGCTGTTAAGAAGAATGAGGATAACTCATTTTCAGCAGTTGAAAAATTTATAAAAAAGGGTATTGCACCTTCAATTTCTCTTCGTGGTCTCGGTATTACCTCATATGACGGCAATCCTATTGAAACCAAAGAGTTTTCAGGTGAGGCCGAAATCTATGGCTCAGACCTTTTCCCTATATATATTAATGGTGAGAAAATGAGCCTTGGTGAAAACGGTAGCCGCAGACTTACCTTCGATTTTGAAGAGGGCAGTAACGAAATTAAAATTGAGCAGTGCGGAAAAGAGCTTATCTACAGGGTCAATGTAAGCTTTGACGGTGAGCTTCTTAAAAGCGTTACACCTGAAAGTGAAATGACTCTTTATCCCAAAGAAAAGGCAAGTGTACTTGTGGTGGGATATTACAAGGCTGATATTTCCGTAAAGGTTGGCACAAAGGAATATAAGGCTAAGCCCGAGGATAAAAATGCAACGGGCTATGTAGCCTTCAAGGCAAAAATAAAAATGCCCGATACCCGTGAGGAGGTTGCAACTCTCGGTGCAATTACGGTAATCGGTACATATAACGGCAAAAGCATGCAGCTTAAAGGCGCAAATATAATTCCGGCAGAAGAAAAAATTGATATTTCAAATTCTGAGGGAAGCGAAGAAAAAACAACAGCTCCCATAAAGCTTGAAAATTATGTGCCTACACTTCCCGGTGAAATTGAGCAGACGCTTCCGCAGAATATTCTTCCCAGCACTACCATCGGACAGATGCAGACTCCGTCTGTAGTAACTCCCTCAGGGGATAATTCGGGTGGAAATAATCCGCCCTTCACCGGTGCTGAAATGGCACTCATTACCGCAAATTATGCAGACACAAGACCACTTATCTATAACGATGATACCTACACACCGTCCTGCTCAGCTCTCGTTAAGGGCACAATGGATTACATTATTCAGGAAAGTGAAGCATATAACAAGGAATACGGTGAGCAGGTTTACTTCTATGAGCTTTCAAGCGGTGTAAAGGTTATCCGCGACCATGTTAAGCTTATTCCGAGACAGGAAATGGGCGATAACCGACTGAGTGTTGTTTCCTCAACTTCAGAAAACGGAACGCTTAAAATTAAGCTCAGCACATCCTGGAAGGTGCCTTACACAATCAGCTTTGCTCCGCAGAGCTATTACTCACAGTACGGCACAAAGTTCAACATAACAAGCTTCGCATCAGATTACATTCAGCTTACCTTCCACCATACAGTTGCTGCAGACGGAAATATTGATGTTTCAGGCAGTAATGTGGTTTCAGGTGCAACCTGGAATGTTTCAGGCTCAGATAAAAAGGTGCATCTTTATATGCCGCTGAGAGCCTTCGGTAATTACTACGGCTGCAGTGTGGAATACGATGAATACGGCTATATGGTAATTACTCTTCACAACAAGCCGCAGACTCTTTCAGGCAGTGTGATTCTTCTTGATCCCGGCCACGGTGGAAAGGATCCCGGAGCACTCGGCTATAACGGAGCGGTTGAAGAGTGTGACATCAACCTTGGCGTTGCTTACTACACAAAGCTTGCCCTTGAGCAAAGAGGTGCAATAGTATACTCCACAAGAGGTACAGATACACACATTGAGCTTGAAGACAGAAAGGCAATTGCAAGAAGTCTCAAGCCCGACTTCTTCATAAGTATTCACTCTAACGGCTCAGAGAATAAGTCAAAAATCGGTACGGCTACTTATTATTACAAGCCGTTTTCACAGAAGCTTGCTTCAAACATCTACGGAGAAATGCTCTCTGTGTTTAAGGGCTACCTTTACAGCGGACAGCCCTCGGTTTATGACAGTATTTCTGATGGTGCACCCTATTATCCCTTCAGCGTTACAAGACTTGATGAGTGTCCCAGCGTGCTTATTGAAACAGGATATGTAACCAATAACGATGAATGCTATAAGCTTATTCAGCCGCAGAATCAGCAGCTTCTTGGTGAAGCAATTGCAAAGGGTATTGAAAAAACAATTCTCTATTAAGACAGCAGAACATCAGATATAAGCAGAAAAACCACTCCCGGAATGCCACCCACAGCGCTTATTACAAGTGTAAGGGCATTTACGGGCAGGGTAACTGCAGTAAGGGCAGAGGCGATATTAACTGCAAAAAGTGAGCCGATGCCTGAAAACAGCGACAGAAAAAGATTTCTGAAGGGCTTTTCATTTCTCAGTGTAACAGCAAGAATAATGATACCTGCAAGAATAAGAAAAGCAAAAATTATGTAAGAACCTATTGACATATAAACACCCCTTAAATTATTATGATTAAGACGGTGCATTAATTACACAAAAGGAGCAGACGGAATATGAAAATTTTAAAGCTTACCCCTGCAATAAAGGACTACATCTGGGGCGGAACAAGACTTTCAACAGAATTTGATATGGTGTCATTCACTGACAGACAGGCTGAAGCATGGGTGCTTTCATGTCATGAGGCAGGTCACAGCATAATAGAAAACGGTGAGGATAAGGGCAGAACTCTTGCAGAAGTAATAGCTGAAAAGGGTAAGGACTGCCTTGGCACAAACTGCGAAAAATTCTCATTCTTCCCTATACTTATAAAGCTTATTGACGCAAGAGATAACCTTTCAGTTCAGGTTCATCCCGATGACGAATATGCAATGAGAGTCGAGGGAGAATACGGTAAAACTGAAGCATGGTACATTATGGACTGTGATGAGGGTGCAGAAATTATCTACGGCTTCAAAAAGGATATCACCAAGGAAGAATTCAGAAAGAGCATTGAAGAAAATACACTTCTTGATTATGTAAACAGAGTAAAGGTAAAGAAGGGTGATATTTTCTTTATTGAAGCAGGCACACTCCACGCAATCTGCAAGGGTATTCTTCTTGCGGAGGTACAGCAGAATTCAAACACAACCTACCGTGTTTACGATTACGGCAGACTCCAGAACGGCAAGCCAAGAGAGCTCCATGTTGAAAAGGCTCTTGATGTAACAAGCACAAAGGCAATTGACGCTTCAGGCAAGCCTATGGGTGAAACCGTAAAGAAGGACGGCTACAGCGAAACACTTCTCACTTCCTGCGAGCTTTTCACAATGAAGAAGCTTGAAATTGAAGAAAAAGCGGTTGTTGTTGCAGACAGCACCTCGTTTGTTTCACTTGTCTGTCTTGACGGTAACGGTGTTGTTATGCACGCAGACACCTGCGTAACGCTCTACAAAGGCGAAAGCGTTTTCATTCCCGCTTCTTACGGCGAAGTAGAAATTTTAGGTAACCTCACCGTTATTGAATCAAGAGTATAAAAAACTATTGACAAAATATATGTGCAGTGCTATTATGACACTGTAAGAGATATCTTCAGGGCGAGGTGCAATTCCTCACCGGTGGTAAAAGCCCACGAGCCTGACAATAGTCAGCGCAGATTCGGTGTAATTCCGAAGCCGACGGTATAGTCCGGATGAAAGAAGAGATACATAATTTTATTTGTATTTTTTAGCCCACGGTATTTTTACTGTGGGCTTTAATTTTTAAAAAGGGTGAATTATTATGAAGAAAAACCAGAAAAAAAGTCTTATTCAGATTGTAACAATTGCAATGCTTACTGCAATCAGCTTTGTGCTTTTCCTTTTGGAGTTTCCGCTTTTTGCGGCACTCAGCCATCTTAAGCTGGACTTCAGCGACATTCCCGCACTTTTTGCAGGCATTGTTTACGGGCCGGGTGCAGCGGTAATTATCGAGCTTCTTAAAAATGTAATCGAGCTTATTTTTAAGGGCATCGGCACACAGATGGGCTTCGGTAATCTTATGAATTTCATCGTGGGCTGCGCTTATGTTGTGCCTTTTTCAATCCTTTTCAGAAGTCTTAAAAAGCAGAGTGAGAAAAAGGGTGAGTACACCTCAGCAAAGGAAAATAAGTACATCCTTCTTTCATCAGTGCTTGGTGTTGCTGCAATTGTAGTAATCGGCTTTGGCGCAAATTATCTTATTACACCTCTTTTCTTCAAGTATTTCCTTGGAATCGAGCTTGACGGAGCAACTCTCTGGGCTGCAATCGGCTCATCAGCAACTCTCAACGCAATAAAGGGTGTAATGCTTTCAGTGGTTTCATTCCCGATTATTAAGGTGCTTGTGGAAAGACTTAAGAAGCTGATATATTGATTTCAGAATGCAGAGGTTTAACCTCTGCGTTTTTTCTCTTTGTGCAGTTTACAAAGTGCAATCATTGTTAAATAAAATCATGGCAACAGATTTTATGAAAAGTAAAAGAATGTTAAAAAATTCATCAATTTATAAGCAAAAATTGTTAATATAATTTTAAAATAGTGTTATAAGTACATAGACAATAAAAAGAAAGAAGGAATATTAATGAAAATCAAAAGACTACTTGCTCTGGTACTTTCTCTTATGATGCTTTTCAGTGCTGTTGCTCCTGTGGCATTTGCTGCTGCTAAAAATTCACAGTACCCGATTATTTATGTAACGGGTTCAAGACACAAAATTTATGCAGATAAGAACAATCCCTCGGAAAGCAACCGTGTATGGAAAATAGGTGTTGATGTAGGTGCAACTGTTAAGGAAGCTCTTGCTCCCTGTCTTACAGAGCTTGCAAAGGGTATTGTAACGGATGATTATGATGCATACTGCGATGAACTTGTAAACTGCGTGGTGCCTCTTTTTGAAAAGGTTGTGCTTGATAAAAACGGTGAAGCTTCAAACGGCTCAGGTATTGAAAAAGAATCAGCAGAAATTACATATCCGAAAAAGACAAATAACTATGCTCTTATGGATTACAATTTCTATTACGACTGGCGTCTTTCACCTATGGTTGTATGCCATCAGCTTAAGGATCATATTGATGCTGTAAAAGAACGTACAGGTAAGGATAAAGTGGTTATTGTTGCACGATGCATGGGTGCAAACATTGCAAGTGCATATTTTACAGAATACTATGATCACGCAATTGCAAACGTAGACTCAATTATGATGTATGAGCCTTCAAATCTTGGCCTTGATGTGCTCGGTGCAATTTATTCAGGTCAGCTTAAAATGGATGACGACAGAGTTGATGAATTTCTTGATTACTTCATTAAAAACGGTGATCTTCTTGAAGATGAGGCAACAGGCGAATTTGTAGGTGCATTTGTATCGGTTCTCAACGAGATGAAGGCTCTCGGAATTACCACTGAACTTATCAACAAGCTTCTTGAAAAGGTTAAGGATAACCTTATTCCAAGACTTCTTCTCGGCACTTTTGGTACCTTCCCTTCATTCTGGTCAATGGTAGGTGAGGATTACTATGAAGAGGCAAGAGCTTTTGTTTTCAACGGAAGAGAAGAAGAATATAAGGGTCTTATTGAAAAGAACGATGATTACTATTACAATGTAACCGTGGGTCTTCCCGAGAGAATGAAAAAGCTTGAAGAAGACGGTGTAGAAATCGGTGTACTTGTAAAATACAATATACCCAGTTATCCCTTCTATGAGGATGCAAATCAGCAGACAGATATGGTTTCAGATGTTTACCATGTATCCTTCTATGCAACCTCAGCACCATACGGTGAAACTCTTTCTGAAGAGTATATCAACGGTCTTGCAGATAAAAAATATCTTTCACCTGATAAGATGATTGATGCCTCAACATGTCTTTTCCCTGATAAAACATGGTTTGTAAGAAATATCTCACATGACCCGTTCCCACCCTCAATTGATGAGCTTATTTATGAGTTCTTCAATCAGAACGGTCAGCTTACTGTTTTTGATAATGAAAAGTTCCCTCAGTATATGGATTATGATTCGGCTACAGATACTCTTACACCTATTACAGAGCCTGAAGCTGAAAAGCCTGCAAGAGGCACAATCAGTTACACCTTCAGTGTAATCATAAGATTCTTCAAGGCGTTCATCAATCTTATTGCAGGACTTATCAATAAATAAAATATGAATAAAAAAGGGCTGTTGCATTTCGTGCAACAGCCCGATTCTCTTATTGTCAGCGCTTTACAACCTCGCCGGTTTTAGCATTGATGATATTTTTGAAAACGCAGATGTGACTTGTGGAAATAAACTTATCAAGATGAAGTGAGCCGAAGTACCAGTGCTTGAATTTGCAGATTCGGCTAACGTCCTCAAGGTAGGTGTTGATTGCAGTAATACTAGCGTCTGTGCCTGTCTGCAGAAGAAGGAAGTCCTTGATTTTAGCAGGAGGCTCGTGAGTGATTACAAGGTCAATTTCGCCACCGAATTTCTGCAGATTGTCAACACCCTCAACCAACTCGTCACGGGTAGGAATTTCTGCATCTGACCAGGTGCCCATTTCAAAACGGATGTCAATATCAGGGCTTTCACCGCCGCCCATAGTGAAAATCTTTGTGCCTTCAATTGTGAAAACCTGACCTCTCATAAGGTGGAAAATGTTGGCAGCAATATGATGCACCTTGCCACCGTTCCATTTTTTAATTTTAAGTCTGTTGAGCATATCGAAATTCTCGTGAGTTCCGTCTATGAAGCAGATGTTATATTTCTTTTTGCTCAGCTTTTTGAGAATACCCATTTCTTCTTTTGAGCCATTCCAGAGAAAGCCGAAATCACCGCAGATAATAAGGGTGTCACCGGGCTTTAAGCTTTTGAGTCTGGGGTCATCAAAACGAGAGAGATCACCGTGTGTGTCGCCTGTTACATATATCATATTAGATTAACCTGCCTTTTTGTGGTTTGAAAAGTAAAATTTGAAAATTATGGCATTTTTTTGCTTTACATTTAATAAGAAAATTGTTATAATCAAGTAGATTATGATTATAATACCATAACTTTCGGCAGATTGCAAATAAAATAATCTGTTTTCACAAAAATTACAAATCGGAGGTGTATCCTTTGAAAAGGATGTTATCAATATTGATTGCCGCTATGCTTGTTTTCAGCCTTGCTTTTACAGGCAGTGCAGTTTTTGATTCAGGAGAGGTTACCGATCAGCTTAAATCAGAGGCTTACTTTATGCAGAGCCTTGATGAAGGCACAGTAATTTTCAAAAAGAACGAGGATAAAAAGCTTCCTATGGCAGGCTATGTAAAAATTGTTGCTGCTGTAACAGCTCTTCAGAAGTGGCCTGACCTTGACGAAAAGGTGAAAATAACCGAGGAGAACCTTTCTCTTATCAAATATGATTACACTGTAAGAAGAGCCGGCTACAAGGCGGGCGAAAGCGTAAGCAAGCGTGAGCTTATAAACAGTCTTGTTGTTTACGGTGCCAACGATTCTGCAAGTGTAATTGCTTATGAGATTTCAGGCTCATTTGATGCGTTTATTACTGAAATGAACAGCACCGTTAAGAGTGTGGGCTGCGAATCAACAGCAATTAAAAATCTTACAGGCTTTGATGTGGACGGTCAGTATACAACTGCAAGTGATATTGCAAAGCTTGTTAAGTTTGCTATGGATATTCCTGCGTTTTCCGAGGCTTTTTCAGCTACATCTGTTACACTGAAGCAGACAGATCTCAATTCAGAAAGAACCTACCAGGCAAGCAACAGAATGCGCAACAAAAATGTTCCTGATTACTATCACGAATCAGTCAATGCAGGTAAGCAGACCTCAACCGAAAAGGCAGGGGAATGCATCAGCGTTATTTCTGCTCAGGACGGTTATACATATATCGTGGTTGTGCTTAAGGGTCATCTTGAAGATGTTGACCGTGACGGTGTAAACGAAAACACAGCTATGACCGACGCAAAGAAAATGCTTGACTGGACATATAAAAACATCCGCTACAGAGTTGTGGTGTCACCTTCTCAGGTGGTTGCCGTAATTGATGTTGTTGCAGGTAAGGGCACAGATGTTGTAAAGCTTGTGCCCGAAAAAGAAGGCTCAGCTCTTGTGCCTGCCAATGCAACTCCTGCCTCAGTGCTCTATGAGGTTATTCCAACAAGTGCTCCCGAAAAGCTCAGAGCACCCGTAAAGCAGGGCGAGGTTATTGCAAAAGCAAAGGTTTACTATGCAGGTCAGGTGCTTTCAGAGGTTAATCTTGTAGCTCAGGAAACAGTAAAGCTCAGCTTTTTCGGTCTTATTGCAACAGGCATTTCAGCAATTATGACCTCAACCTTCTTTATTCTTGTTGTGGGAATTGCTGCTCTGGCTGCTCTAGGATATTTTGCGCTTCTTCTTAAAAAATATCTTATTGATACAGGTGTGCTTACTTCAAAGACTCCTGTAAAATCAGCGGCACAAAAGCCGTCAGCAAAAAAGCCGGCAGCAAAATCAGCACCGGTTAAAAGAGCACCAACCGGAAAGACACCGCAGAGAAACGGTGCAGCCTCAAAAGCAGGCGCTAAAAGCGCACCGAAAAAACCGTCATCAAAGGGTATAGATTTTAAAATGCCCGAAATAGACCTTTCAAAAATCAAAAAGACAATCGGAAAATACATTAAGGAAAAGGAATGAACTACATGAAAAAAGCTTTCAGAACTATCTTTACCTTGGTTCTTGTAGCGGTCAGTGCACTTATTCTTACCTTCACATCGTCAGCTGCAGAGGGTAAATGGATATCTGCCTGGGGTACGGGTGCTACTCAGCTCAGAATTACAGGTTTTTCTGATATTGCAGGACTTATCGGCCCTGTTACAACAAGAAGCGTAATTACACCCACTGCAACGGGCTCAAAAATCAGATTCCTTGTGTCAAACCGTTTTGGCTCAGAGCCTATTACAATTGAAGCAATGTATGTTGCAAAAAGCACAGGTGCAAGTAAAATCAATGTTGATTCTTCTGCTCCCATAACCTTTGACGGCAGAGCAAAGGTTGTTATTCCTGCAGGTGAAGAAAGATATTCAGACCCCATCAGCTTTGCAGTAAGCTCACTTCAGGATATTGCCGTAAGTATGTTTACACAGAACTTCGGTGGATTTACAACTATGGGTCTTTCAGGCGGCAGAACATATATTACAACAGGCGAAACAGATATGACAAAGGAAGAAACCCTTGCACTTATCAATGAGCCTGAGTTCAACGGCATTCTTGAGGCGCTTCTCGGTGATATCGGCATCAAGCTTTCAACTGACCTTATCAGCGTTATGCCTTGCGTTATCGGTATGGATGTGCTTTCAAGCGACAGTGCTTACAGTGCAGTTGTAATCGGTGACTCAACTGTTGCAAACGATCTTCCTCTCAATATTGCTGAGGCAATTTACGAAAAAGGCATTTATAATGTGGGCGTTGTAGGCAAGGGTATCTTCGGAAACTGTCTTATAGCTAACGGTCTCGGACTTGGTGATATTATCTACGCAGACTCAGTTATTACAAGACTTAATAAGGATGTTTTCAGCCTCACAGGCGTTGATTATGTAATTCTTAAAGCAGGTGTAAATGATATCGTTCATCCCGTTTCAACCGATGCACCCTTAGGCTCTGTTCAGCCTACCGCAAAGCAGCTTATTGAAGGCTACAAGCAGTTCTTCAAGGCTTGTCATGACAAGGGTAAAAAGGTTATTGCAATCGGTATTACACAGTGGAAGGGAAGCACAAGAGATTATTTCAGCAGCGGTCCTCAGTATGTGAGAACAGACCTCGAATTTCAGAGCGACTGGCAGATTGCAAAGGAAGTAAACGAATGGCTTGCTTCAACAAATGAGCACGATGGCTTTGTAGATTGGAATGTAATTTCTTCAGGCGATTCAAAAGACCCTGCTGCAATTCACCCTGACTATACTGCAGACGGTGTTCATCCCACAAAGGAGCTTCAGAAAATCTGGGCACAGAATTTCCCGCTCAGTCTTATAGGTGTGGGAACAAAGGTGGCAGGTGTTGTTTTTGATAACACTGCTCTTACAGTGTATAAAAACTCATCCAAGAAAATCGTTGCAACAGTTTATCCTGAATCAGCTCTCAATAAAAATCTTATCTGGTCATCCTCAGATACATCTGTTGCAACAGTAACAGACGGTAAGGTTAAGGGTATCGGAAACGGTGAGGCTGTTATTACTGCAACAACCGAAGAAGGTGGCTATGTTGCTAAGTGTAAAATCACAGTAAAGACAAAGGCTGAAGGTGTTATACTTGAAAATGCTTCAGGTAAGGTTTACACAACAAAGGGGCTTTATATAAAGGCTAAGGTTGTGCCTGAGGACGCTTCAGACAAAACAATCACATACACAAGTAATAATCCCAAGGTTGCAACTGTTTCATCAAAGGGCTATGTAACCGGTGTAGGTGCAGGTAAAACAACAATTGTAGTAAAGGACAGTGCAGGCAATAAAACTGAATTTGCTATAACTGTGCTTAAAAAGGTTCAGGTTACTGCAATTAACCTCAACTATATGGAAAAGGGCGTATATACAAACAAAACCTTTAAGCTTAAGCCCGAGATTTTTCCTGAGGACGCAACCTATCCCGAGGTTGAATGGGTTTCATCAGACCCCAGCGTTGCCACAGTTTCAGAGGACGGTGTTGTTAAGGGCATCAAGGCAGGTAAAGCAAGAATTTCCTGCAAGTCTCTTGATAATCCTATGGTAAGCCAGACCTGTATTGTTACCGTTAAGGTAAGAACTATGGGTGTAAGCCTTAACTATAGCAAGATTACAGTTTATACAACAACTAAGAAGCAGCTTGAAGCAACTGTAACTCCCTCAAATGCAACCAATAAAAAGGTTACATGGGAATCAGAAGACCCCGATATTGCAACTGTTGATAAAAACGGTGTTGTTTCAGGTAAAAAGGTTGGCACAACCTATATCATCTGTACAACCGATAACAGTGACCGCACTGCAACATGTAAGGTAACTGTAAAGAAGGGTGTGCTTTCAAAGAAGATTACACTCAACAAAACCAAGGTGACAATCAATGACGGAATGAGCTACACACTCAAGCCCACATTCACACCTTCAAATACAACTACTAAGACCTGCACATGGACCTCAAGCAACAAAAAGGTTGTAACAGTTACATCAAAGGGTGTAATCACTGCTGTAGGTCCCGGTACAGCTACAATTACCTGTAAGACAAAGGATACGGGCAAAACAGCAAAATGCACCGTAACAGTAAAAGAGGTTGTGCCCTCATCAGTAACAATTGATAAGAGCTACTATCAGGTGGGCTACAAGAAGACAATTCAGCTTACTGCAACCGTATCACCTGAAAATGCTTCAAATAAAGACCTCGTTTGGAAGTCAAGCAACCCTGATTATGCAAAGGTAAGCTCAACAGGTAAGGTGACAGGCCTTAAATCAGGCAAAACAGTAACAATTACCGTTACAACAAAAAGCGGCAAAAAGGTAGACACCTGTAAGGTTTATGTAGGTGAGGTTGCTGTAACCGGTGTTAAGCTCGATAAGAGCAGTGCAACAATCGGTGCAGGCTCAACCCTTCAGCTCAAGGCTACTGTTTCACCCTCAACTGCGACTAACAAAAAGGTTAAATGGGTGTCACAGGATACTAAAGTGGCAACAGTAAATTCAAGCGGTAAGGTTACAGGTGTTGCTAACGGCACTACACTTATCTCATGTGTAACCGAAGACGGAGAATATGCTGCAATCTGTAAGGTTACTGTTAAAACTGTAAAGGTGCAGGGCGTAAAGCTTAATAAGAGCACGCTTATTCTTGAGGTTGGCGACAGTGAAACCCTTAAGGCTACAATTGTTCCCGAAGAAGCATCAAACCAGAATGTAAGGTGGGAATCAACTGATTCTTCCGTTGCCAAGGTTAATTCAAAGGGTAAAGTTGCTGCGGTTTCATCAGGCGTCTGCCGTGTAAGAGCAGTAACAGAAGAAGGCTCATACATCGGTTCTTGCATCGTTTCAGTAAGATAAATAACTAAGAGGCTGCATCATTATGATGTAGCCTCTATTTATAGATATAAAATAAGTGGCTACCGTATGATAGCCACTTTTATTATTAGTTGATTTTAAGCCAGTTAAGAATATCCTCATAAACTCTTTCGCAATCTTCTTCACCGAGAATCTCGTGTCTGTAGCCGGGATACATAATAACCTCGGGAGAATGTCCTGCACTTTCAAGGTTGTCGCATACAGCTGTTGAGCCCTTACCGTTGAAATTCATAGGATCCTTAGCACCTGAAAGAATAAGGATGGGAAGATTATTTGGAACAAGGAAAGCCCAATCGTCGGTGCAGCATGAGTTTGAAAGCTTGATAATATCTCTGAGACCGCTGAGCTTGAGACCGCAACCACAAAGGGGGTCATCGATATAACTGTCAACTCTTTCGTTGTCTCTTGAAAGCCAATCTTTTTCAGTTCTTCCGCCGTCAATTGCATAATTGCCGATTTTGTCAAGAATTGTTGTGGGGATATTTGCCTTACCGCCAAGCTTTTTGCAAAGAAAACTGAGAGGCTCCTCAAGTACAACGGCAGCACTGGGAAGCTCATTACAGCCGCAGAGAATCATACCTGCAAGCTCATCACCGAATGCGGTTGCATAAACTCTGAGAAGCATTGAGCCGATGCTGTGACCAAGCATATAATAAGGAAGGTCAGGATAGCGTCTGTGCATAATCATATAAAGAATATGTACATCGTCAACAAGACGCATATCACCGTCGTTTTCAGCAAAAAATCCAAGGTCTTCAAAGCTGTCTGCAGAAAGACCGTGACCGAGATGGTCGTTACCGCAAACAATATAGCCCTCTGAAGCGAGAAATTCAGCAAATTTTTCATATCTGCCTATATGCTCTTCAATGCTGTGTACAATCTGAAAAACTCCGAGAGGAAGCTTTTCATCGTCCTGCCAGATGGAGCAGTGAATTTTATTTTCACCTGTTGAAGAATTAAAGTAAGCATCTTTTTTTATAATAGCCACAGAAATTTCCTCCTGTATGTTAGTTTACTTTTCAATTATAATATAATATCAAGCAATAATCAACAGTAAAACTTAATTTATTTTTAAAGTAAAGGCCTTATTATTGTTTACAATAAAGACTAAATGTTATATAATTGTCTTTAGTTAAGAGGGGAGTGAAGAATGTGTTCGGCTATGTAAGGGTCAATAAGCCTGAAATGAAGGTCAAGGAATATGAAACCTACCGTGGGCTTTACTGCTCACTTTGCAGAAGTCTTGGTAAACATTTCGGTGTGCTTTCCCGCCTTACCCTCAGCTATGATATAACCTTCCTTCTTCTTGTAAGACTTTCCCTGAGCCTTACAGTGCCTGAATTCAGAAAAGGCAGATGTCCATTCAGCCCGGGAAAAAGATGTAATTACTGTCTTAACGCTGATGAGGAGCTGAAATTTTCCGCAGCAGTTTCAATGATGCTGTTTTACTACAAGGTAAAAGATAATATCGCTGATGGCAGCTTTTTCAGAAAAATACTTATGTATCTTATTCTGCCTTATGCTTATATAAAATTCAGAAAAGCTGAAAAAATGTATCCCGATATTGCGGAAATAATCAGTAAAGGTCTTGCAATTCAGAGTGAAACCGAAAAAGCAAAAACCTCAATTACCGACAAGGCCGCTCATCAGAGTGCCGATATTCTGGGTAAAATATTTGCATACGGAACTGACGATAAAGAAGGCAGAGCCTACCGCTTCGGCTACGGAATAGGTAAGTTTGTATATCTTGCCGATGCGGCAGACGATATTGAAAAAGACATAAAAAACAAAAGCTATAACCCCTTTGTTGAAAAATATAAGCTGACAAATGCTCCCGATAATGATGTAAAAAAAGAGCTTGAGTGCACACTTAATATGTGCGCTGCAGTTGCGGCAGAGGCCTTTGAAGAAACAGAAAAGAAAACACTTACTCCCATTGTGGAAAACATAATATACGACGGACTCGAAAATACTATGAAAACAATACTGAAAGGAAAAACGGAAAATGAGAAATCCTTATGAAGTGCTCGGTGTACCATCAAATGCCGATATGGATACGGTCAAGGCTGCTTACAGAAAGCTTGCAAAGCAGTATCATCCAGACCAGTACGCAAACAGCCCCTTAAGAGAAAGCGCAAACAAGAAAATGCAGGAAATCAACGAGGCTTACGATGCCATTGTTTCAGGTAATACAGGTGGCTATAAAAGCAGTGGCTACAGCAGTAGCTTCAATAGTGATATTTACACCAAGGTCAGAGCTTTTATGTCTGAAAAACGCTTTGATGAGGCTGAAGCAATTCTTGAAAGTGTTGCAGAAGACCTTCGTGATGCACAGTGGTACTATCTTAAGGGTCAGATCAACTACAGCCGCGGCTGGACTGATCAGGCATTTACTTATTTTACAATTGCATACAAAATGGAGCCGGGTAACGCACAGTACAGAAACGCTTATGAAAATATGAACCGTCAGCGTAGTGGCGGCTTCAGAACAAATCCGCAAAGACATAATTCATCAAGAAAATCTGACTGTGACGGCTGTGACCTTTGCTGCGGTCTTCTCTGTGCAGACAGTATCTGCGAATGCTGTGGCTGCGATATAATACCTTGCTGTTGAGGTAACCGCTATGAGTCAGAGTGCAAAAACAGCAATAGGCGGTATGATTACCGCCCTTTCAGTGGTTATTCTTATGCCCACAGCCCTTGATTTATTTGTATATGCTCTGCCGGCAATGGCAGGTATGCTTACAATGTTTGCAGTTGTTGAGCTTGGCAAAAAATGGAGCTTTGGCGTTTATGTAGCGGTTTCGCTTATTTCACTTCTTCTTGTGCCTAACAAGGAGGCTGCAATTATGTATGTTGCCTTTTTCGGTTATTATCCTGTTGCAAAGGCACTTCTTGAAAGCAAGCTTCCGAAGGTGCCTGAATATATCTGCAAATTCCTGCTTTTCAATGTGTCTGTAATCGTTGCCTATGCAGTGCTTATAAAAATTCTCGGTATGCCCTTTGATGAGCTTATGGGTCTTACAGAGGAGGACGGACTTCTCAGAAAATTTGCAGTACCGGTTATGCTTGGTCTTGGCAATATGGTGTTTATTGTTTTTGATATTGCCCTTACGAGAATTGTCACTGCATATCTCAGAGTATGGCAGAAAAAATTCAGAAAGCTCTTTCCTTTTAAATAACATTTTAAGCGACATTTTGAGTAAAGTGTCGCTTATTTTTGTGACCTCAAATCTGCCGATTTGCATTTTTCGTCAATATATGCTATAATTACATAGATTTGACCTTTGATTATCAATGATAGGAGTCATATATGTTAAAAAAGATACTTTGTTTAATGCTTAGTTTCGTAGCAATAATTTCTCTTTGCAGTATGCCAAAGGCAGAGGCTGCCAACGAAAGCGTTAAAACTCAGCTGATGAAGCTTTATAACAGATTCCCTCACGGGAAATACTGGAATCATGTGGGTGTTAAGGATTGGGATTCAGATACAGTAACTTCAACTCCGTGCTCCGGTCATTATTCCTGCTCATGGAAAAGAGCCTGCTCCTGCAACCGTTTCGATAATGCGATTCAGTGTATGGGCTATGCTCATAAAATTTCCTATGAAATTACAGGTGTTTCACCAAGAGAATATACAAAAAGCTATAAGCTGGACGTTTCAAAGCTGAGGGTAGGGGATGTAATCCGATATAAAAGTGATACTCATTCTCTGACCGTCACAGGCGTAAAGGGCACAAGAATTTCCTTCACCGACGCTAACTGGATAGGTAAGTGTCAGATAAGATGGAGTGAGATGGATATAAGCGAAATTATGCGCTTTTCCTATGTGCTTCACTATAAGAACAATAACCGAAAAAATACAGACCTTGATTTTTACGAGGATGCTCCTCAGCCGGATAACACTGAAAAATGGGTGAATGCTTCAGAAAGCTCACTAACATCAGAAAGGCTCACACTGTTGACTCAGACCGTGTTGCATCAATTCCTGCAGGTGATGAATTTTTTGTTTATCGCCACTATAATGATGGAGAAATCCTTTGGGGAAAGGTAAAATACGGTGCATATACCGGTTGGTGTGCCCTTAACTGGAGCGAATACAAAAGCACTAAGGGTAAGTGTGCCGAACCGTCATTTACTTCTCCGAAGGAAACCTATTATTACAAGGAAGCAACACTGCGATGGTCAAGCGTAAGCGGTGCGGATAAGTATGTTGTAAGAGTGCTTGATTCAAAGGGTGAGCTTGCGGCAAGATATGTTACGGAAAATATCAGGCAGACACTTGATATAGAAAAAACGGGCAAATACACCGCCAAAGTTTATGCAAGATCATCACATAACAGCACATGGGACCCTGTAAGCAAGGAAATAAGCTTTACTCTCACAAAAAGTAAGCCGGTTTATGTAACTGATATTTCAATGAAGAACTCCCTCAGTCTTACAGCTGGAAGCAGCAAAACTATTAAGGCTACCGTTGAGCCTGAAAATGCTTCAGATAAAACACTTATCTGGAGAAGCAGCGATGAAAGCGTTGCAACTGTATCCTCAAAAGGTAAGGTAACTGCTAAAAAGTGCGGCTATGCCGAAATTACCTGTAAGTCTGACGACAAAAAGGGTTATAGCGAGGTTTGTGAAATTACCGTAAAGCCTGCAAAGGCAGATAATCTTAAACAAACGGATAAAAAGAGAGATACCAAAGTCAGCTTCAAGTGGAGCAAGGCAAAGGGTGCAAGCTTCTATGAAATCTACAAATACGAAGGCGGAGAATACACTCTTGTAGCAAAAACAAAGAAAACCGAGTATACAGAAACAGACCTTAAAAAGAATAAGACCTATTATTTCAAGGTGGTTTCAGTTTATAAAAATGACGGTGTGAAAATTAAAAGCGGCTATTCAGACAGATTTAAGACCACTGCATAAAAATAATATTAAACTGAAGGAGGAAGCTTTATGGCAGAAAATCTTAAACTCAAAGAGCTGAGAGAGAAAGCCATGAAGCTTCCTCTTACTCCCGGTGTGTATATAATGAAAAATAAGGACAAAAAAATTATATACATCGGAAAAGCAAAAAAACTGAAAAACAGAGTAAGCACTTATTTCGGTTCACAGAATAACCACAGCACAAAGGTGCGTAAAATGGTTGAAAATGTGGATGATTTTGACTATATTCTCACTGACAGTGAATTTGAGGCGTTGGTGCTTGAATGTAGTCTTATAAAGCAGAATATGCCGAAGTATAATATTCTTCTGAAGGATGACAAGGGCTACAGCTATATAAAAATTACAAAGGGTCCGTGGGGGAAAATCTCGGCTTGCTTCAGAAAGGATGACCCTACAGCTACTTATCTCGGTCCGTATACAGGTAACTTCTCAGTTAAAAGCTCTGTTGATGAAGCAAGAGAAATTTTTAAGCTGCCCTCATGTCAAAAGGTATTCCCGAGAGATATAGGTAAGGGCAGACCCTGTCTTAACTATTTTATTTCAAAATGCTCTGCTCCCTGTGCTAGAAAAATCAGCCTTGAGGAATATGAGGAAAATCTAAGTCAGGCTGTTGAATTTTTAAAGGGTGGATCAGGAGAAACAATTAAAAGGCTGAAGGCGGAAATGGAAGAAGCGGCTGAGAATCTTGAGTTTGAAAAGGCTGCAAAAATCCGCGACAGAATAAAATCAATTGAAAGAATTGGTAACAAGCAGAAGGTAGTAGTAAACGGAAGCACCAATGAAGATGTTTTTGCAATTGCGCAGAGTGAAGAAAAAGCTTGTCTTGCAGTGCTCAGTTTCAGAGATGGTCTTCTTGTAAGCACAGAGCACTTCATAATTGACCGCAGTGAAAATCTCTCTGATACAAGACAGGAGCTCATAACCTCCTTTTACTCAATGGAAAGACAAATTCCGCCCCTTGTGGTTGTTGATGGAGAGGTAACAGACTCAGAGCTTATATCAGAATGGCTCAGCGAAAAAAGAGGCAAAAAAGCTCAGATTTTTCTGCCGCAGCGTGGTGAAAAAGCGAGGGTTACAGAAATGTGCCTTAACAATGCTGCTCAGAAATTAGGTGAGTATCTCGGTAGAAAGGGCAGTGAAACGGCCGCTCTTGATGAGCTTTCAAAATTGCTGGGACTTTCAAAATCGCCTGAATATATTGAATCATACGATATATCCCATACTGCTGGCAGCGACAATGTTGCCGGTATGGTGGTGTTCAAAAACGGAAGACCATTTAAATCAGCCTATAGAAAATTTTCAATCAAGGGCTTTGACGGTCAGGATGATTACGGCTCAATGCGTGAGGTTATAAGCCGCAGGCTTAACCGTTACGAAGAAGAAAAGGAAAACGGTGAAGGTTTCGGAAGACTGCCCGACCTGATACTTCTTGACGGCGGTCAGGGTCAGGTAAATGCAGTAAAGCCTATTATTGAAGCCTTTGGTTATGATATACCTGTTTTCGGTATGGTGAAGGACTCAAAGCACCGTACAAGAGCAATTGCCGACGGAGGAGAGGAAATTGCAATAAACTCCTCACGAAGAGCATTTACCCTCGTTTCTTCAATTCAGGAGGAGGTGCATCGCTTCGCTATAAGCTACCATAAGAAAAAGCATGGTAAGTCCACACTTGTGCTGTCTCTTACAAAAATTGACGGCATCGGTGAAAAAAAGGCGGCACTGCTTTTAAAGGAGATGAAAACTCTTTCAGCAATAAAAAATGCCTCAGCTGAAGCACTTTCTTCAGTAAAGGGGATAAGCAAAAAGGATGCCGAAAACATTTACAGATATTTCGGTGGAGAAAAAACAGCAGAATAAAAGCTCAGTAATGTGAATATTTTTATAGAAAAGTTGGTTATAATTCTTGAATTAACAGAATAAAACTGCTATAATCAAAGAGCAAAGGAGGAATTAATTATGGTATCAGAAAGCTTAAAAAAGGTGAGAAAAGAACACAAGCTTACACAGCAGGATATTGCTGATGTTCTCGGAATTGACAGAAGTACCTATACCTTTTATGAAACCGGCAAGACATATCCCTCAATAGCTACCCTTCATAAGCTGGCGGATATTTACAATGTAACAATCGGCTATCTTGCAGGATATGAGGAAAACCGCCCCGAGCTTAAGGTGAAGCATATGAGCCCTTCACTCAGTTCACCAAGTGTGGATCCTCTTGCTTTTCTTACAAAGGACGAACAGATTATGCTGATGTGCTACAGAATTCTTCAGAACGACAAAAAGAATGATGTGCTTAAATATATCAAGAGTCTTTCCGTTGAAGAGGAAGAATAATTATCATACAGTATTGACAATTCCGTAACAATTGTTGTATACTGTAATCACTAAATTTTAGGAGGATTTTCCAATGAAAAAGTTTATCGCATTATTACTCGCACTCTTAATGACATTCTCAGTTGCAACTGTTGCTTTCGCTGCTGAAGATACAGCTCCCGAAACAAGCACAGAAGAAACAACAGAAGAAATCGATCTCGGCGAATTCCAGTGGATCCTTGACCTTCCTCTCTGGACTCTTAAGCCCGGTCTTAAGATCGCTAAGATTGCTCTTAAGTTTGTTAAGGTTTATCTCAAGCTCAGCGCATTAGTTAACAATATTCCTGACGAAGTTGTTGACGCTGTTGAAAAGGCAGTTCTTGACATAATCGAAAAGACTGAAAATGCAGAAACAGCTCCTGCAGCAATTGCATAAGCTACATAACTTAAAATGAACCGGAGTTTTCTCCGGTTTTATTTTTTGAAATGTTACAATAGTTTGTTAAAAGCTTTAAAAGATGATAGTTTTAACTGTATTTTGAAATTTTTGTTGACTTTTGAAAGTAAATTGATTATAATATCCCTTGTATAACAGTGTTAATCACTAAGTTTATTAATTTTTATTAGGAGGAAACAACTTATGAAAAAGACATTATCACTTTTCTTAGCTGTTCTTATGCTCGCAATCACATTAATTATGCCTGTTGGTGCTGCTCTTATCCCTGATATCAGAAAACCCGGTGTATGCATGTGTGAAGACCATATCAAAACAAGTCCTTGTCACTGTTGCCTTTACTGTGAAAACCTTGACAATACATACGTTCTTGACTGCTGCAAGAAGGATGTTCTTGGCGGTGAAGAGGTTTGGACATTCTGCTGCACAGTATGTACCGGTCTTTGGGACTGTGAATGTGTAGATTGCTCATGCTGCGCTGAAAAGAAGGACGAGTATCTTGATGAAGGCAGTAATGCTATTATCCCTCCCTCAACACAGAACTCAATCGTTACAGGCTTCCAGAATGCTATGCAGAAGATTAAGGCTGTGTTTGACAAGTTCTTTGACTCAATCTTTGAGTTCCTCAGAATTGAAGATTTCTTCGGTAAATAAAATTTAAAATCAATAGCCCTGTAGCTTAGCTGCAGGGCTTATTTTTTTAGCGAGTGCTTACGGTAAGTGAACGGGCGCCGATTGCATAGCAATTCTTTTGGAATTGCTATGCAGTTCTTTTTTTACAAAAAGAACAACCCGAAAAAGATTTTTACCCCCAAGCAGGGTGAAAATCTTTTTCGGGTTATCGGCGCCCATCCTCTTAAGGTGAGCACTATTATTCTTCAGGAAGCTTACAGATGTCTATCCATCTGATGAAGCCTGAAAGCTTTTCAAGCTCGGGTATCGTAAGCTCAATTGCACTGTTGCTGCTTCCGCAGGCAGGAAAAACCGTTTCAAATCTTTTAAGTGATTCGTCAAGGTAAACCTGTACACCGTCATTTACTGCAAAGGGACAAACACCGCCGATGCTGTGACCGATCATATCGTCAACCTGCTCGGGAGTGAGCATTTTAGCCTTGCATGAAAACTCTGACTTATACTTTTTGTTGTCTATTCTTCCGTCTCCTGCGGCAACAATCATAACTGCCTTGCCGTCAACGAGGAAAGAGAGTGATTTTGCAATTCGCTTACCTTCTGTACCGACTGCTTCTGCAGCAAGCTCTACCGTTGCGCTTGAAACAGAAAACTCAAGAATCTTATCCTCCATACCGCGTTCTTTCATAAATTCACGGACTTTTTCAATTGACATTTCTATTTCTCCTTTTCTGTTTTTCGATATTTATTATAGCTTTTTATTATCTCTTGTCAAGTGAAGTCAGATTATTTGCTCTTTCTGAGATTTTCTCAGATTATTTCTTGTCTTTTACTTGTGTTTTTCTTAAGTTTAAGGTAAAATTATAAGGATAAAAACTAAGAGGTATTTAGAATGGCAGGAAAAGAATTTTTTGAACTCAGAAAAAAGATAATCGAAAAAGATTTTTCATATATGAATGAGAAACAGCGTCAGGCTATTTTTCATGTCAAGGGCCCTGTTCTTATTCTGGCAGGTGCAGGTAGCGGAAAGACAACCGTTATTGTAAACCGTATTGCCAATATCGTAAAATACGGTAATGCCTACCACAGCAACGAGGTTCGCTTTGAGCCTACAGACAGAGATATCCGTTATATGAAGGCTTATCTTGATGGCGACGAAGATCTGCGCTTTGATATTGAAGATCTGCTTTCTGTTGAGCCGGCAAGACCCTGGCAGATTCTTGCAATCACTTTCACCAACAAGGCTGCGAATGAGCTTAAGGAAAGACTTGAAAAAATGCTTGGTGAAGAGGCTAAGGATATCTGGGCTTCAACCTTCCACTCAAGCTGTGTAAGAATTCTCAGAAAAGACGGTGAGGTGCTGGGTTACAACAAAAACTTCACTATCTATGACACAGACGATTCAAAAAGACTTATCAAGGAGTGTCAGCGTCAGCTCAATATCAGCGAAAGCGCACTTTCCTATAAAACTATCATAAGTGAAATCAGCAAGGCTAAGGATAGTCTCATTTCACCTGATGAGTATATGCAGAATGCAGGCAAGGACGCAAGAATGGTGCGTATTGCTCAGGTTTACAAAATGTATCAGGACGAAATGAAAAAGGCCAACGCAATGGACTTTGACGATATCATCGTCAATACAGTAAACCTTCTTGAAAAGTACAGCGATGTGCGTGAATATTATCAGAACAAGTTCAAGTACATTATGGTTGACGAGTATCAGGACACCAACCACGCACAGTATAAGCTTACAGAGCTTCTTGCGGGTGCTCACAGAAACATCTGTGTAGTAGGTGACGACGACCAGAGTATTTACCGCTTCCGTGGTGCTACAATTGAAAATATTCTTTCCTTCGAGCACAGATATGCTGAGTCGGATATTATCCGCCTTGAGCAGAATTACCGTTCAACCCAGACTATTCTTGATGTTGCAAACGAGGTTATTTCAAATAACAAAAAGCGTAAGGGCAAGAGCCTCTGGACGGCCAACGGTGCAGGTGACAAGGTTGTTGTCAACACTGCTTATGATGAAAGTGATGAGGCTACTTTTGTTGCAGACAAAATTTCAGATAATGTAAGTACAGGCAGATACAACTTCAGCGACCATGCTGTGCTTTACAGAATGAATGCACAGTCCAACTCAATTGAAAGAACTCTTGTGCGCTCAGGTATTCCTTACAGAATTATCGGCGGTCACCGATTCTATGAAAGACAGGAAATCCGTGACGCAATTGCTTATCTTACCGTTATTAACAACCCTGAGGATAATGTAAGACTCCGCAGAATTGTAAATGTGCCCAAGCGTGGTATCGGTGACACTACCATCAATAAGGCTTCAGAAATTTCCTCAGGACTCGGCATAAGCCTTTATGAGGTTTTCCGTCACTCTGATGAATACGAAGCACTTAAGCGTTCATCCAAAAAGCTTATTGCTTTCTGTGACCTTATTGAAACTCTTTCAGAGAATGTTGACAAGATACCTCTTGATGAGCTTTTCACAGATGTGATTTCCAAAACTGACTATCTCGGTCATCTTCGTCTTGATAAGGAAAAGGGCGAGGAGAGAATCGAAAACATCTACGAGCTTGTTTCCAACCTTAAAACATATGAGAGCGAAAACGAAGAGCCTACTCTTGCAGGCTTCCTTGAAGAAGTTGCTCTTATGACCGATATTGATAACTACAACGCTCAGCAGGATGCAGTTGTTATGATGACAATTCACTCTGCAAAGGGACTTGAATTCCCTGTTGTATTTCTTCCCGGTATGGAGGAAGGCATCTTCCCTGGAATACAGAGCATGTATAATCCTGATGATATTGAAGAGGAAAGACGACTTGCTTATGTTGGTATCACAAGAGCTAAGGAAAAGCTTTATATCTCTCACGCAAATATGAGAATGCTTTTTGGCTCAACAACAAGAAATCTGCCCTCACGTTTTGTAATTGAAATTCCTGATGCACTTACCGAAAGAACAGGCAGACAGCCCGCTTCACAGAGAACATTTGAATCTCTTGCAAGAGGCGATTACGAAAACGACAGAAATTACAGCGGCAACGGATACCTTTCAAAAATCAATCAGAAGCCTCAGCCTTCTGCTGCACCGAAGGCTCCGACTGTGTCCTACAATGTGGGCGATGGTGTTATGCACAA
>JBGVFK010000019.1:0-13133 GCA_045121075.1 Acutalibacteraceae bacterium
TATGAGCTCTTATCTGGTGTGTTCTGCCTGTGAGAAGGTCAACCTCAAGAAGGCTCAGACCGTCGCTGTAACCGAGAACAGTGTATTTGGTCTTTATATATTTTCCGCCATTCTGCTGATTTTTAGAAACGAATACCTTGTTTTTCTTTTCGTCCTTTACGAGATAGCCCTCAAGGGTGTCGGTTTTCTTCTCGGGTTTTCCGTGAACAACGCAGAGATAAAGCTTGTGAAGCTCTCTGTCCTTCATCTTCTGGTTAAGCACCCTAAGTGACATTGCGTTCTTTGCACAGATTACAATACCGCTTGTGTTACGGTCAATTCTGTTTACAAGAGCAGGAGCAAAGGAGCTTTCATCCTCGGGCTTGTATTCGCCCTTTTCAAAAAGATAACGCTTCACTCTTGTAATGAGAGTGTCAACATATTCCGTTTCGTCAGGGTGAGAGAGCAGACCTACCTTTTTGTTAAGAAGAATAATGTTTTCATCTTCGTAAACAATGCTGAGGCTTTTACCGGCACTCATAAAGTCGTAAACGGTCTCCTTCTTTTCAAGAAGCTCATCGTTTACATAAAGGTCAACAACATCGCCCACAGAAAGCTTTGTTGAAATTTCGGCTCTTTTGCCGTTGACCTTGATTCTCTTGATACGCACATACTTATACATAAGTGCCTTGGGAAGCTTAGGAAAGCTTTTGAGAAGGAATTTGTCAAGGCGCTGATTAGCGTCGTTTGGTTTTATTTCGTAGCTTTTCAAGTTTAATGCTCCTTTTTATTAAAGTGGAAAGTTAAAAGTTGAAAGTTGAAATGTGGTCGCACCTTCATATTTCTGCAGACGGAAGATACAGTCTGCGAAACTGATTAAGTTATACAGGTTAATTAGTTAATTATAGCCGCCTTTACAGTTCTTAATTAAGAAAACTCTATCCGCCGAATTTATCTTTTTGCTTTGGCGGAATGAATATTAAGTTGTGGTAGTAAGTTTACACGGATATAATCGGAACGAAGTGACCCGCATTTCAACTTTCAACTTTTAACTTTAAACTCTGAATAAGCTGATTATACCACAAATAGAAACAAAAGTGAAACTAATTTTAAATTTTTTTAAGAGGTTTTACTTATACACTTGAAATACACATAACAATTGTATATAATAGTAACTGTATAACTGTAACTGTATCTATTTATACAGTAGGACAAACAAAGAAAAGGAGTAAAAGACTATGAAAAAGTTATCATTCAAGAGTATCGTCAGCTTACTGCTTGCTTTTGTGCTCACTTTCTCCGTGGTTTATATGCCCGGTATGAGCCTTTCAGCTTCAGCAGCTTGCTCAGGCGGTTGCTCATTTACAGCTCAGAAGGTAGGCGTTAAGTACCTCAAGAGCGAAAAAACCTGCGGTAAACAGGCAGTATATTATTACTCATGTGCTGTTTGCGGGCTCAGCTCAGGTGAAACCAATGAGGCAAAAACCTTTAATTACGGTGAAAAGCCCGAGCATAACTGGGGTCCCACTCAGACTGTTCCTGCAACATGTACAGCACCTGAATCAACTGTAAGAACATGTACACGCTGCGGCGAAAAGTATGTTAAGAAGGGCTCAGGTGAGCCTCTTGGTCACAAGGAAAAGTACATCAGCAACAATAACGGTACACATACAAAAATCTGTACCTACGATGGCTGTACTCTTCACGAGATTTCAGACTGCTCAACTGCAGTTCTCACTTGCGGTGTAATTCCCGTTTGCGATGTATGTAATACACCCTACGGCAAAACAGAGGGTCACGAGCTTACAGATGTAAGCATCACAAAGCAGCCCACCTGCACAGAAAAGGGTACTGCTCTTAAAAAGTGTGCTCGTTGCGATTACACAGTAACAGAAGAAATTGACGCTCTCGGTCACGATATCAACATCCTTAAGGTTATCAAGAACGCAACCTGTGAGGAAGAGGGTAAGGAAAGCGTTGAATGTAAGAGATGCGACTTCAAGGAAGAAAGAGTAATTCCTGCAACAGGTCACGCTTATAAGAAGACAACCTTCCCTGTAACCTGTGCATCAGACGGCTATGACCTTTTCCAGTGTCAGAACTGCGACCACGAATATAAGGATAACTGGGTAACAGACCGTCAGCACAACTACATCGAAAACAAGAGGGAAGCTACATGTAACACAGCAGGTCTCATTACTTACACCTGCTCAGTTTGCGGTAGCACAAAGGAAAGCGTTACTATTCCTGCACTCGGTCACGATATGGAAGGCGCTACAATGACAAAGGAACCCAACTGCTCAGAAGAGGGTCTTATGACAGATAAGTGTAAGAGATGCTCAAGAACTGTTACAGAAACTGTTCCCGCACTCGGTCACGACCTTGATATTGCAGTAATTCCTGCAACCTGTGTTGAAGGCGGCTTCACAAGAAGCACATGTAAGAGATGTAACTATGTTTCAGAGGATAACAACATCCCTGCACTGGGTCACGATAAGAAAATCTCAAACGCAATTCCTCCCACATGCGTATACGAGGGCTACCATGTTTATACCTGTGCAAGATGCGGCATTGAAGACAGAGAAAAGCTTCCCGCTCTTGGTCACGAATATGAGTACACACCCGACGGTAACGCAACCTGTACTCAGGACGGCACAAAAACAGGTAAGTGCATCCGTTGTCCTAAGACAATTTCTGAGGCTGACCCCGGTTCAGCTCTCGACCACTCATTTACTCTTTATATCTCAAACAATAACGCAACCTGCACAAAGAACGGCACTGAATGGGCTGCTTGCGACAGAGGCTGCGGTGCAAAGGATGTAAGAGAGGTTGCTGAATCAGCACTCGGTCACGAAATCGAAAAGATCCCCGGTGTTGAAGCAACATGCACAAATACAGGTCTTACCGAAGGTGAGCTCTGCAAGAGATGTAATGTTACAGTAAAGGCTCAGGAGGTTGTTCCCGTTAAGGAGCATGACCTTCTTGAAGAAATCATCACAGCTCCCACCTGTGCAACATCAGGTACAGCTAACTATAAGTGTAAGGACTGCGAATACGCAAAGACCGGTGAGGTTGCTGCAACAGGTAACCACGCTTGGGACGATGGTACAGAAACAATCAAGGCAGACTGCTTCAATGACGGTGAAATGGTTTATAAGTGCCGTACCTGCGGTACAACAAAGACTGAAAAGGTTAACCGCTTTGAGCACATCTATTCAGCAGAGTACACAGTTGACACTCAGGCTACCTGCTACAGAGAAGGTGAGCAGTCAAGACACTGTCTCCGTGAAGGATGTACAGCAAAGATTGATACAATCAAAATCCCGATGGTTGACCACGACCTTGGCGACTATGAGTCAAACAACGACGCAACCTGCGAAATGAACGGTACAAAGAGCAGAAAATGTAAGGTTTGTACCTACAAGACAGCTCCCATTGAGGACGCTGACACACCTGCACTCGGTCACAGCTTCACAAACTATGTTTCAGACGGAAATGCAACCTGCACAGAAGACGGCACACAGACAGCTTACTGTGATAACGGCTGCGGTCTTTCCGATGTTAAGATTGAAGAAGCAAAGGGTCACGAGGGTATCGTGAATGCAGGCAAGGAGCCCACATGTACAGAAGACGGCTTCACAGAAGGCAAGACCTGTGCAAAATGCGGTGAAATTATTGTAGGTCAGGAGCTTATTCCTGCTCTTAACCACAACGAAGCAATCAAGCCCGAAAAGGCTCCCACATGTACAAAGGAAGGTCTTACAGAGGGCAGATACTGTATCAGATGTGAAGAGGATATCATTCCTCAGACAGCTATCGAAAAGCTCGGTCACGACTATACCAAGAAGTATACAAAGGCAACAACCTCCAAGGACGGTAAGATTGACTACAGCTGTAACAGATGCGGTAAGGAAACAACCAAGAAGGTAGCAAAGATTGCTTCAATCAAGCTTTCACAGACAACCTTCTATTATAACGGTGAGGCTCAGACTCCCGAAAAGGCAGTTATCAAGGATGCTGACGGCAAGTCACTCAAGCTCGGTACAGACTACGATTTCGACTACTCATCAGGCAACTTCTCAGCAAAGGTTGGCACATACAAGATTAAGATCGTATTCAAGGGCAAGTACACAGGCAGCAAGACTCTCTCATTCAAGATTGTTCCTGCAGTAGTAACAGGCATCAAGGCTAAAGCTAATACAACTGCTGTTAAGCTCACATGGGCTAAGGCAGGCGGTGCAACAGGCTACAGAATTTACCGCTATGATACAAAGAGTAAGAAGTGGGTTAAGGTTAAGAGCTCAACAAAGGAAACAAGCTACACAATCAAGAATCTCAAGGCAGGTACAGCTTATACATTTGCAGTTAAGCCTTACTATAAGAGCGGCGATACAGTAATCTGGGGTAAATATACTCAGTTTGAAACTGCAACAGCTCCTGCTACTCCCAAGCTCGCATACAAAAACGGCGCTAAGTCAGTAACTCTTTCATGGGATAAGGTAAGTGGCGCTACAGGCTATGTAATTTACTATTCAACAGAAAAGAAGGGCGAATACAAGAAGGTAGTTGCAACAAAGGGCACAAGCTACACAGTTAACAACCTTACAGCAGGTAAAACAGTTTACTTCAAGATAAGAGCATATAAGAAAACAGCAAACGGCAACGTTTACAGTGCTTATTCAACACCTGCAACAACAAAGCCTCTTTACTTCTGATGAATTAAAAAAGGAGAGAACATTATGGCAAGAAATCATGAAGTTACAACAAAGCACGACCTTCTCAATGCCGATGGTACCCTTATGGAGCCCGGCTGGTCAAAGAGTCTTATCCAGACCTATAACAGAGAAAGCATTGCAGCTCCCAAGTTCAAAATCAAGGAATGGGACTACTACCTTATCCTTGCTGATAAGCACGCTGTAGCTTTCACACTTTCAGACGACGGTTATTTCGGTATGCAGTCAGCATCACTTCTCGTTTTTGACGAAAATAACCCCTGGGAGCAGACAAGCTCAATTCTCAACTTCTTCCCTATGGGTAAGTATAAGCTGCCCAGAACAAGCGATACAGGTGATATTCACTATCACGACAAGAAGCTTGACCTCGATTTCATTGTAACCGAAGGTAAGAGAAGAATTGTTGGTGAATACAGACAGTTCAAGGACGGAAAGACCCTTAAGGTTGACATCACTCTCAGTCAGCCTCCTATGGACACAATGGTTATTGCCACACCCTGGAAGGAAAGCAAAAAGGCATTCTACTACAATCAGAAAATCAACTGTATGAGAGCAGAGGGCTACGCTGAATTTGACGGTGTAAAATATGAATTCAATCCCGAAACAGACTACGGTACCCTTGACTGGGGCCGTGGTGTGTGGACATACGACAACACTTGGTACTGGGGCAGCGGTAATGCAACAGTAAACGGCAAGCCCTTCGGCTGGAATATCGGCTACGGCTTCGGTGACACAACTGCTGCTTCAGAAAATATCCTCTTCTACGACGGCAAGGCTCATAAGCTTGACGACGTAACCTTTAACATTCCTAACGGTTCAGATTATATGAAGGACTGGACCTTTACCTCAAGCGACGGAAGATTTGAAATGAGCTTCAAGCCCGTAATCGACCGTGCTGCTAAAATCAGCCTCAAGCTTATTGAAACCGACCAGCATCAGGTGTTCGGCAGAATGAGCGGTAAAGCAATTCTTGACGATGGCGAGGTTATCGAAATCAAGGATGTAATGTGCTTTGCTGAAAAAGTAAGAATGAAATATTAATTAAAAATACGGAGGAAAAAATATGAAAGTTCTTGTAGTTGGCGCAGGTGCCATCGGCGGTACCGTTGCTGTGCTTCTCAAAAAGGAAGGCTATGATATCAGAATCAAGTGTCATATTCCCGAAATCAAGGAGCTTATTGAAACAAAGGGCTTCTATCTTCACGGTGCAAAGGGCGAACACCATGTTGACTTCAAATGCTACCACGAGGTAGAGGAGTTCGGTGACGAAAAGTTCGACATCATCATTATCGCAACAAAGTTTGCTCACGTTGCAGCTTCAGCTAAGCTTATTCTTCCTTATCTTGCTGAAGGCGGCATTATTGTAGGTATGCAGAACGGTATTCTTACAGAGCAGCTTGCTGAAATCGTTGGCAGAGATAAGGCTGTAGGCTGTATGATCGGCTTCGGTGCAACAAGAAATGCTGACAACGATGTAACAATGACAAGCCTTGGCGAATATTATGTTGGTATGCTTGACGGACAGAAGACACCTATGCTTGAAAAGTTTGCTGAAATGCTCAGCCATGTTGTTCCTGCTCAGGTTACACTTGACATCAAGGGCCGTCAGTATTCAAAGCTTATCATCAACTCCTGCATCAACGCAGTTGCAGGTATTACCGGTATGAAGCTTGGCGTTATCCTCAAGGATGTAAGAGCTCAGGACCTTTTCCTCAACATCGCAAGAGAGGGTATGGCAGTTGCAAAGGCAATGAACATCAAGGTTCCCAAGTACGGCGCTGTTCTTGAATACAGAATGCTTGCACTCAGCAACGCAAAGTGGTACAACAGCATTGTAAAAATCGTTGTACGTATGGTAGGTAAGCTTTACTCAGACGTTAAGCCCTCAACCCTTCAGTCAATCGAAGCAGGCGAGAAGACCGAAATTGACATTCTCAACGGCTTTTTTGTAGAAAACGGTGACAAATACGGTGTAGATACACCTGTAAACGATTTACTCGTTAAGATGATTCACGAAATTGAAGAGGGTAAGCGCAAGTGCACACCTGATAATCTTGCAGAGTTTTAATTGAGATTAATACATAAAATCACCCGAAGATTGATTTCTTCGGGTGATGATTTTTTATTTAGGAGAGGTAAAAAAAGGTGGACACGGCAAGCCGTGTCCCTACTGTAGCATATTTTGCATTTTGCTCTGCCGTACCTTTTAAGGAGATTCCCCTGTTAGGGGAAATGTCACGAAGTGACAAAAGGGTGCCCGTTTCTGGAAGAAAAGGTGGCACACGCAGTCTGACGGAAGGGTCCTGTGTTTTGCATTTAAAAAGCGTTACGCTTTTTTTACGTCAAACCAGAACTCAACACCATGCTCCTTGTTGATGACACCGTATTTCTGCTTGTGTAAATCCTGAATGGTTGTAACAATTGAAAGACCAAGACCGAAGCGACCCTCTTTACGGGAGTGAGCCTTGTCGGCTCTGTAAAAGCTCAGCCAGATATTGTTGATGTCTGTGCCTGAAATGGGCTTGCCTGAATTGTAAACGCTGATTCTGTATGCACCTTCGGCTTCCTTGCAGGAAATAATCAGCTCTCTGTCAAAGTCAAGGTGACTCAGTGCATTAGATAGATAATTGTTGAAAACTGAAGACAGCAGGTCTCTGTCACCTCTGCCCATAAACTCTTCAGGAATGTCAACCTTAAGACGGATATCACATTCATCATAGTTAAGATGCATACCTGAAATCAGCTCAGTGACAAAAGTCTTAACTGAAAAGCTGCTTTCGTTGATGGTATAGGTTGCGGTGTACTGAAGCTGCTCCATAAGGCGCACAATAAGGCTGTTCATCTTGTCGGTTTCTTCAATAATAATGTCGCAGAATTCCTCTGATGAGTCAGGGTCAATGCCGTATTTTATTCCCTCGGCATAGCCTCTGATTATAGAGATAGGGGTCTTCAACTCGTGAGAAGCATTTGCAACAAATGAGCGCCTTACCTTTTCCTGCTTTCTTTCCTTTTCAATGTCTGATTCAAGCTTTCGGTTTTCATTTTCAAGCTCACTGAGAGATTTTGAAAGAGTAGATGAGAGGAAGTTTATGTTTTCGCTCAGCTCGCGAAGCTCCTTGTTTCTGAAGGACGGACAAACCTCGTTGAAGTTAAAGCGTGCCATTTTCTGCGTTGTTTTTCTTATTCTGACAACAGGGTCAAGATACACCTTTGAAACAATTGAAATCATAATAAAGGCCACACCGAGAATAGTAAGGCTGAGAGCGAAAATTGCCCAGCTTGCAACTGATGAGTTGTGTATTATAAGGTCGGTGGGGTAATAAATTTCAATACCTCTGTCATCCTCAAAAAACGCACCGTAAACAAGATATTCAGCCGTTGTGTAAAACTCCTGCCTCAATTCAAAATAGCTTCCGTCAGCCTGTGTTTCTTGAGAAATAAGCTTCATTACACGGGGCTGAAGCTTTTCAAGAGGCACAATGTCGGTTTCGTTGTAAACCGCCTTATTACTGTCTGTGGTGTAAACAAGACGGTCTCTGGGATAATAAATTTCAATATATACACTGTTGTTTGCCTCAATGTCGGACATACTGCTTTTAAAGCTTTCCTCACGGTAGTCAAGCTCTGAAACTCTGTTGGCAACAGACATCATTGAATACTTGGAAACCTCAAGAAAAACATCATCCATGACCTCAAACTGTATATAATTGAACATGGTCATAAAAATTATTGTCATAAGAATATTGAAAAGGGAAAATCGCCTTCTCAGTACACTTGGTTCTTTTCTGATTTTCATCATCTTTCCTCAATCTTATATCCTACACCGTAAACGGTTTTAAGGTGCTTGTTGCCCCATTCGCCAAGCTTTGTTCTCAGTCTTGCAACGTGTGAGTCAACAGTACGGATATCTCCTGTGAAGTCATAGCCCCAGATGCTGTCAAGAAGCTGCTCGCGGCTGAAAACTCTGCCTGATGCCTGAAGAAGGGTTTTGAGAATGTTGTATTCCTTAAGAGTAAGGTCAACCTCCTTGCCCTCAAGCTTCACCTCGTGAGCCTCATCGTTAAAAACAAGGTCGCTGAATTCTTCTTCATAGTCGGCAGAAGAGGATGATACTCTTCTGAGAAGTGCTTCCACTCTTTTAACAAGAATAATGGGGCTGAATGGCTTTGTTACATAATCGTCAGCACCGGACTCGTAGCCTGTAAGCTCGTCAAATTCCTCACTTCTTGCAGAAAGCATAATAACAGGCACAGTTGAGCTTTCGCGGATTTTTCTGCAAACCTCCCAGCCATTCATACCCGGCATCATAATGTCAAGAATAATAAGGTCAATGTCAGATTTTCTTGTGCTGAATATTTCGTAGGTGCTGTCACCGTCTTCGGCTTCAAGCACAGCGTAGCCTTCCTTCTTTAAAAAGTCACCCACAATTTTGCGAATTCTTTCTTCGTCGTCGGCAATAAGAATTGTCTTCATAATAATCCACCTTTCAACTTTAATCCATTTATATCATAGCATAAAAGAAGTAACTATACAATTCCCCTTTGGTCATAATTTGTTAAAATTTAAAAATTATTGCAAACTTGTTGCATAGCTTAAGATTTTACTTTCAGCTATATGTTTTTCAGTAAATTAATACTTTTCATATTGACACAGATAAGTAATTGGTATAAAATTTATAATGTATATCTGCGATTAACATTATTTATCATAAAGGAGAAAAAATATGATTAATGTAAACAATAACAATGTTTTCCATCTGCAGACAAAAAACACAAGCTATGTTTTCAGAGTCCTTCCTTCAGGTCAGCTTGAAGCTCTTTACTACGGACGCAAAATAAGAAATACAGAATCCTTTGATTATCTTTATGATAAGCACCTCAACGGCTTTGCTAACAGTGTTGCTTATTCTCAGAATGATACATCACTTTCCCTTGACCATATTGCCCTTGAATTTTCTTCATTCGGCAAGGGCGACTACAGAATGCCCGCTGTTCAGCTTATGAGCAAGGATGGTGTTTTCACAACAGACTTCAAGTATAAGTCACACGGCATTACAAAGCTGAAGCCGGATCTTAAGGGTCTTCCTTCAAGCTACGGTGAAAGTGAAACACTTACTGTTGTTCTTGAGGATAAGGCTCTCGGTGCAGAAATTCACCTTCTTTACACTGTTTTTGAAGAGTGCAATGTAATTACAAGAAGCACAAGAATCATCAACACAGGTAAGAATGCCTTCCATATAAAGTCAGTTATGAGTATGCAGCTTGATATGCCCGCTGACGATTATCTTATGCTTACCTTTGACGGTGCATGGACAAGAGAAAGATATAAGCACGAGCATCCGCTCAATTCAGGTATTACTGAAATTGGTTCGATAACAGGCACATCCTCAAACAGACACAACCCCTTCTTTGCTGTGCGTCACAAGGACTGTAATCAGCACGAGGGTAATGTTTACGGCTTTAACCTTGTTTATTCAGGTAACCATATTGCAAGAGCTGAGGTTTCAACTCACTCAATTCTCCGCATTCAGAACGGTATCAATCCCTTTGAATTTGACTGGCTTCTTTCAGAGGGTCAGACCTTTGATTCACCCGAAAGCGTAATGACCTTCAGTAATAAGGGCCTTAACGGTATGAGTCAGAATATGCACGCCTTTGTCAAGGAGCATATTGTAAGAGGTGAATGGAAGTATAAGGAAAGACCAATTCTCGTTAACAACTGGGAAGCAACCTTCTTTAATTTCAACGAAAAGAAAATTCTTGAAATTGCAAAGGCAACCAAGGATTTAGGTGCAGAAATGTTCGTTCTTGACGACGGTTGGTTCGGCAAGAGAAACAACGACAAGGCAGGCCTTGGCGACTGGAATGTAAACATCAAAAAGCTGCCAAGCGGTATAGGCGGACTTGCTCAGAAAATCAATGATATGGGTATAAAGTTCGGTCTCTGGGTTGAGCCTGAAATGGTAAATCCCGATTCAGACCTTTACCGTGCACATCCCGAATGGGCAGTTACAACTGATGTATATACACCCTCTGAGGGCAGAAATCAGCTTGTTCTTGACCTTTCAAATCCCGAGGTGGTTGATTTTATCATCAATACAATGACCGATGTGTTCTCAAGCGGCAACATCGAATACATCAAGTGGGATAATAACCGACATATGTCCGATGTTTTCTCAAGAAGAAAGGGCGCAAGAAGCGGCGAATTCTACCACAGATATATGTTAGGTCTTTATGAAATCTGGGGTGCACTTACAGAAAAATTCCCGCATATTCTCTTTGAGGCTTGCTCAAGCGGCGGTAACCGCTTTGACCTTGGCACCTTCTGCTATATGCCTCAGTGCTGGACAAGTGATAACACCGACCCTCTTGACAGACTTTACATTCAGAGCGGTACATCCTACGGCTATCCGCAGTCAGTTATGACAATGCATGTTGCTGCAGCAGTGAGCCTTAACGATTTCCGTTTTTCAAGTGTTGAACAGCGCTTCAATGTTGCTTCCTTCGGTCTTCTTGGCTATGAGCTTGATGTAACTCAGCTTTCACGCTTTGACAGAGCCGCTGTAAAAAAGCAGATTGAATACTACAAGCAGCACAGAAAGCTTCTTCAGTACGGTGAGTACACAAGAATAGGTGATGTGTTCACAGATAACATCATCAATTGGCAGATTACTTCAGAGGATAAGAGTGAGGCTATGCTGGGCTACTTTATTGACCGTGTAATTCCCAACCCTGCAAACGAAGTAATTAAATTCAAAAACCTTGACGAAGAAAAGGATTACGAGCTTGCAATACGTCCTCAGGTTATCAGCATCAAGCAGGTAGGGGAGATTATCAATCAGCCTCTTCCTAAAAAGCTTGACATGGACGACGGAAAGTTATATGATTTCCTCTGCAACACAATCAAGCTCAAAAATGAAAAAGAAAGCTTTACAGCGGGCGGCGACTCACTTATGTATTCAGGCTTCAGACCTCAGCAGAGAGGCTTTAACCTTAAAAATGCCCGTATGCTGTTCGATAACGATTCAAGAATGTATTACATAAAATCAAAGTAAAAGAAAGGCGAAAAGAAAAATGATTAATCACGAAACCGTAGAAGTTTGCAGATGCTTTAATATCAAAGGCACAGCAATAAGCCACGAGGTAGTAACAGGCGGTCACATCAACTCAACAAATCTTGTGATTTTTGATGAGGACGGAGTAATCAAAAAGTATCTTGTTCAGGGAATCAATACCCATGTTTTCAGAAACCCTGAAAATCTTATGGATAACATTGTAAGCGTTACACAGTACCTTAAGGATAAAATTGCTGAAGCAGGCGGTAATCCCGAAAGAGAAACCCTTACCTTCCTTCCTGCAAAGGACGGCAATTACTATTACTACTACAACGATAAGTGCTGGAGAATTTACAACTTTGTTGACAATGCTTACACACTTAACCTTATTGAAAACGAAACAGTTTTTGAAAATGCAGGCAGAAGCTTCGGTATGTTCCAGCGTCACCTCAGCGATTATCCTATGCACAATCTTCACGAAACAATCAAGGATTTCCATAACACACCAAAGCGTCTTGATAACCTTAAAAAGTCAATTGAAGCTGACGTAAAGGGCAGAGCTGCATCAGTTGAATCTGAAATTAAGTTTGCTCTTGACCGCACAGATGATGCAAAGTATGTGCTTGATCTTCACAAGAAGGGTCTTATTCCTCTTCGTGTTACTCATAATGACACAAAGCTTAACAATATCCTTTTTGACGAGGATACAAATGAGGGCATCTGTGTAATTGACCTTGATACAATTATGCCCGGCCTTTCACTTTACGACTTCGGTGATGCAATCCGTTTCGGCGGTAACACAACCTATGAGGATGACGACAATCTTGACAATGTAAAGATTTCCGTTGAGCTTTTTGAGGCTTTTGCAAGAGGCTTCCTTTCATCATGTGCAAAGGCTCTTACAAAAACAGAGGTTGACTGTCTTGCTTTCTCAGCAAAGCTTATGACCTTTGAATGCGGTGTACGTTTCCTTACCGACTATATTGACGGTGACGTTTACTTCAAAACAAAGTATCCTGAGCACAACCTTGTAAGAGCAAGAAATCAGTTCAAGCTTGTTGAAGAAATTGAAGCACACCTTGACGAAATGAACGCAATTGTAGAAAAGCTCTACAGTGAATATGTAAAATAAAAAAACATAAAAAACAAGGGCAGTTACACAGGAGTGTAACTGCCCTCAACATTTTCATTATACTACTATCCACATACTTTTGCAATAGGTATTTACAAAATAAAGTTGGAGATTATCAACAAAATTTTACATAAAACTATATATTTTTTATCTAACTTGTGGTATAATAACATCACAAAAGGAAAAACACCTTTTGAATAACCCGGAAGGCATTCAATGTAACGGGATAAAACAG
>JBGVFK010000020.1:0-7052 GCA_045121075.1 Acutalibacteraceae bacterium
AAATTCGATGAAGCCTCACGAACAATTGTAGATTATATTGAGCTCTATTACAATTCATCAAGATTGCATTCAGGTATCGGATACTATATTCCAAATCAGTTTTTCACTCTTTTATCTGTCCACTAATCTTGACAAGTTTCAAGTGTGAACAATAGTGTCTGCGTCAAAAGGATTGATTTTACAGACAGATGTGTTATAATAAAACAAAGAAAAATCGGAGGAAATATTTATGAGTAGTTTTGAAAATCTCAGAATCGTTGACAATTTTTATCAGACATCGCTGTTCTTCCCTATGCCCACAGTAATAATCAGCACCCTTTGTGAAGACGGCACAACTAATCTCGGCCCTTACTCACTTGTTCAGCCCTACTATGTGGCTGGCAAGGACTACTATGCTATGCTTCTTTGCTGCAGAAACTCATCAAACACTGCACAGAATATTTTACGCAACGGCAAATGCACACTTAACTTCATTGATGACAAGCCCGCAACCTTTAAAGAAGCAGTAAAGCTTTCATGGCCCGGTGATAAGCCCTCAGAGAAAATGCCTAAGTGCAAATTCAAGCTTGAAAAGAGTATGATTGAGGAAGAAACCGGCGAACAGAGACCAATGGTGCTTACAGATGCAATTGAGGCAATTGAGTGCACCTGGATGCGTGAGCTTGACGGTGCTGATAAGGATTTACCCGGTGAGCTTAACGGATACGAAGGACCGTATCACGATTTCAACGGCATTACAAGTAAATTCGGTGCGCACTTTATTCTCCGCATTGACAAAATTTTAATGAAGAAAAAGTACAGCGACGCAATTATAAACGGTGTTAAATCAAAGGATTTCCCACCTCTTCCCGTAGACTACGGCTATCGTGATTCAAAGAATTTCTGGTTCCACAGAAAGAAGAAAATGCGTGCAGAGCTTCTGCAGATGCGTCAGGCTTCACTTGAATCTGTACGCTATGCAGCAGACAGAGTTGACGATAAAATCAAGTTCACCGATGAAGCTCTTAAAACTGTTCTTGCTGTGCCCCGAGTATTCCTGCCTTTAGTTCTTAAGGGCTGTGTTGACTGGGCAAGAGAAAACAATGTTGAGCTTATCACAGAAGAGCATATGCAGATCATCAACGACAAAAGAGCAAAAGAAAAAGAAAAGGGCAAAAAGAAATAAAATCTCATGCCTTGTATTCCCATCGAGAAATCGGTGGGATTTTTTATTGCTTTGCCAAAAATCAGTTGACCATATCAGTATTTGTGATATAATCAAGGTATAACAAAAAAGGCGGTGGGAACAGATATGAAAATTTCAACAGAAATTTACGGCACAGCTAAAATTACAGGCGCAAGAAAAGCAGTTGAGCTTTGCGGGAAGGCAGGCTTTGACGCCTGGGATTTTTCAATGTTCGATATGCATAAGCTTGTAAATCTTCCTCTGCCCTGCAAGCATCAGATGGTAAGCAGATATTATCTTAACCTTGCAGAAGAGCTTAAAAAAATCGGTCTTGACAACGGAATTGTCTGCAATCAGTCCCACGCACCCTTTCCCGTAAAATCACCTGCTGTACGCAGTGTGCTTAAGCTTGCTATTGAATGCACTGCAGCCGCAGGCGGTAACATCTGCATCATTCATCCCGACAACAATAAAACCGCAGAAGAAAATGCAGAGCTTTACTTTGAGCTTCTGCCCTTTGCTAAGGAATGCGGTGTTAAAATTGCAACGGAAAACATGTGGAATTGGGATGTACTTAAAAATCAATCCTCTTTTGCCGCCTGTGCAACCGGTGAGGATTTCAGACGGCATATTGATGCTGTAAATGACGAGTTTTTTGTTGCTTGTCTTGACCTTGGTCACGCAGAAATGAGAGGCTCAGGTGATGGTGCAGTAAATATGATAAAGGCTCTCGGACCACATCTTCAGGCGCTTCATATTCACGACAACGACCGCCACCACGACAATCATCAGATACCATTTTCAATGAATATTGACTTCATCCCCATAGTAAAAGCACTTAAGGAAATTGATTACCAGGGCTACTTTACCCTCGAAGCCGACGCCTTTATGAAAGCATATAACAAAAGTAATGCTCTCCAAGGTGTTATAAAGCTTAAAGAAAGTGCCAGAAAGCTTGCGGATGAATTTGAAAGGATGGAAATATAAGGTTGCTTATTGTTTCGCAATTTATCGGTCTTGCTGCCGTTGGGCTTTATCTTCTCAGCTATCAGCTAAAAAAACGCAGAGATATTGTATGGGTTACCTGCATATCAAACGCACTTTATGTGCTGCAATATATACTGCTTGGTGCCTTTTCAGGTGCAATTATGGACTTTATGTCCACTGTTTCATCTTTTCTTGCCGCAAAGAAAAACCAGCCGGCATTTAAAAAGCACGCAAGGTGGCTTGCTATATCAAATATGATAGTAATTACCGTTGTGGGTCTGATTTCGGCTTATCTGCAAAAAGAATGGATTGAGCTGTTGCCCATTGTAGGTGCACTTTTTCAGACAGGCGGACTTTGGTTTGACAACGAGCAGACTATCCGCAAATTCGGGCTTTGCAGTGCACCCTTCTGGCTTATTTATAACTATATCTCTCAGGCTTACGGTGCCGCACTCGGCTCAGTTATTGCAATGGTATCAATCATTACCGCTATGATAAGATACAGAAATAAAGGCACAGACAATATTTAATGTAGATTTAATAATCTTCTGATATGCTGTTAAAACAAGTTTCAACAGAAAGGAATTACAACTATGAATGAGACAAAGAAAATAACCCTTCCCACCAATAGTCCCCTTATAAAAAAGCCCTTTGGCGGACTTACTTCAAATATGCTCAGAACAATTGCGGTTTTACTTATGCTCAGCGACCATATCTGGGCAACAGCTATGAGCTTCGGTGACTGGATGACTTATATCGGCAGAATGGCTTTTCCTATTTTTGCTTTTCAGATTGCTGAAGGCTTTGTGCACACAAAAAACTTCAAAAAGTACGCTCTGCGACTTCTCGGCTTTGCAATTGTAACTGAAATTCCCTTTAACTTTTTTTACAGCAGCCGTTTCTTCAATCCCTATCATCAGAATGTACTCTTCACCTTGCTTTTAGGTCTTCTTGCAATTAAGGTAATTGACGGCATCAAAAAGGACAGAAGCGGTAAAAACATTGCTCTTTCGGTGCTTTATCTCTTACTTATCCTTTTAGCTTCCGTTATCGGCTTTGTGGATTACGGACATCTTGGTATGCTTACCGTTGTAATGTTCTATCTTATGAGAGATTTTCCCTTTGCTTGGCTCGGTCAGCTTGTGGGTATGATTCTTCTCAACATAACCTTTTTCGAAGGTCTTGTTTTCCCTGTTGAAATTCTCGGAAAAACCTTTGAAATCCCCTCACAGGGCTTTGCAGTATTCGCCCTTATTCCTATCTGGCTTTACGGCGGCAGAAAAGGTAAATCAAGCAAGGCTTTACAGTACGGCTTCTATGCATTCTATCCCGTACACATGCTTGTGCTTTATCTTATTAAATATTTTGCATAAAATAACAGAAAGAGAGAACAAAAAATGAAGGTATTTATGATTGGCGGCACAGGTCTTCTTGGCTGTGAGGCTGCAAGAATTTTTATTGAAAAAGGTCACGAGGTAACAAGCGTTGCTCTTCCTCCACTTCCCGAAGGCGCACCAATTCCCAAGGAAATGAAGCTTCAGATGTGCAACATCTATGAAAAAACAGACGATGAAATCCGTGAGCTTCTTAAGGGTCACGACTGCTTTGTTTTCGCCGCAGGCATTGACGAAAGAGTTGAATATCCTGCTCCCGTTTATGATGCATACTACAAATATAACATTGCGCCCCTTAAGAGAATTCTTCCTCTTTGCAAAGAGGTTGGAATGAAAAGTGCAGTAATTCTCGGCTCATACTTTGCTTACCTTGCAAAAGAAAGACCTGATATGAAGCTTTATGACAAGCATCCCTATATCAGAAGCCGTGTTGACCAGGAACAGGTTGCTTTTTCTTACGCTGACGAAAGCTTTGATGTTGCTGTGCTTGAGCTTCCTTATATTTTCGGCACACAGCCCGGCAGAAAGCCCGTTTGGGTAATTCTTATTGAACAGCTTAAGAGAATGGACTCTCTTCCCTTTACAATGTATCCTGCAGGTGGTACAGCAATGCTCACCGTACGTCAGGTTGGCGAAGTAATTGTAGGTGCAGCTGAAAAATCAAAGGGTGCAAAAGCCTGGCCTATCAGCATGTACAACCTTACCTGGAAGGAATTTCTCAAAATCGTTTATGCCGCACGAGGTATGGGCGAAAACAGAAAAATTATCTCTGTTGCTCCCTGGATGATGAGAATGGGTCTTGGCTCAACCAAAAAGGAGTATGCCGCAAAGGGAATTGAAAGCGGTCTTGATGTAGACGGACTTGCAGACATTATGAATGTCAATCTCTTCATTCCCGACAAATATTCAAAAGAGCTCGGCGCAACCGAGGATAATATAAGAGAAGCAATTTTTGATTCAATCAAGGTTTCTCAGGCAGCCTTTGACGGCAAAGTAAAGCTTCTTGAAATGAAAAGCGAATAACAAAACGCCCCACCGAAATCAATCGGTGGGGTTGTCTGTGTGTTGAGTCCTCACATTTCATAATAAATAGCGGCAACCATAGTTCCGTGACCTTCATTGTATCCGTCTAAATATAATGTCTGGTATTTTCCGTGAAGCTCATTTCCTTTCAGCTCTTTTATAGTACTATCAGAAAAAACATACCTTTTTATACTTTTCTGAAAATCATTTTCAACATATATTTGACCGTCAATTAAACGCGGTCCGCCCCAAGTGTCAAGATTATATTTCTCATATCCCGGGAATACAGACAAATCTAACTGTGCAACAACCTGCTTCAGCGCTCTAATCGGTATCCCCCTTGCAACATCTGTGTTTTCACGGAATTCACCTGCAAGAATAATGTTTTCTTCCGGATTCAACTTCTCCGTCATATTAATATAAAAACGTCTTCCGTTTTCAAATGTTCCCTCGAGATATGAAAACTCAGTAGTTTTATCAGACTCAATGAATATATTTACAAAGTTTACTATAAACTCTCCTTCAGAATCAGGTCTTTGAGAAATATAACCGTCAACATTGTTAAGAACAGTTACCATATCATTACTATAGCAAGGCAGCCTGTGATAAATTACTCCGTCAAAAACGCCCTTATCTTCCAGAAAAACATAGCCTGCGAAAATCAAAATGATTGCAACAACTACACCAATCAAAGCCTTATATTTTTTATTATAATACTTGTTCTTTTTGATTTGCTTTACAGTTTGTTCTTCACTTGTTGTAAGAAGATTTTCTTTATCGATTCTTTTCCCTTCCAGTAATTCACTGACGGAAACCTCTAAAATTTTTGATAAATCTTCAAACATATCTATATCAGGATAGTTTTTACCTGTTTCCCAACGGCTTACCGCCTTGTCGGTAACATTAAGCAGTTCAGCCAATTGAAGCTGCGTCAGCCCTTTTTCTTTTCTCAGTTGTGCAATAAAAGCACCAAGCTTTTGAGTATTCACAGGTTTCACCCCTTTCTACATACTGATTATACACCAAACAATGAAAAAAGTCACTCTCGCAAAAATAGAATCGATTTTTTTACATATACAAACAATAAAATCCTACCGTAATCGGTAGGATTTTTTAATATTATCAAAGCCAGCCTAATTTTCTGTAAATTCCGCACACAACTGTGATTGTTTTTTTATGTGCCTCGTGCATAAAGGTTTCGTTAAATCTGACATAAGCTTTCTCAATTGCCTTTGCATTAAGCTTTGGAGTTCTGGCAGCTGTTCTGCCCTCATTTGTAAATTTGCACATCCAATTTATTATGTACGGATTAAAGATTTTTTCGCCCTTGCCGTCAACGGTTTTCATACCTTTATATGAGCCTGTGATGATTTTATCTCTGTCATAGGGTACACCGTTAAAATGTAAATCCTCTGAAACGTTATCCCAGAGATTGTGATTGCTCATAGCCACAACATTGTGCACAAGATAAACATCTACTGCACGCATATAGGTTGTAAGACGGAGCTTATCTCTGTTATGGGCAGTTTTGCAAAGCAGCTTCCATGTAGGAAGCACATTTAAATGGTAGAAAGAATGGGTGTCGGTTTTTGCGCCCATAAGCCACAAGGGCATTTCACTGAGTCTTAAGGCTTCGCTTCTTGTCATAGCTCTGTCGGGAGCCATAAGCACTGTTGCCGCAAAAAGCTCCGGATAAGCCGCAGCAAGATTAATTGCACCGAGAGAGCCTAAGCACCAGCCGATAAGATAAATTCTGCTTCTGTCAACATTTTCGTGCTTGTTGCAGAAATCAAGAATTGCGCCCTTAAGCGACTCAGTAAGGCATGACTGATCCCAATAAATGCCGTCTTCCTCAGGTGCACGGGGTATCATCAGGTATGCTCCGCCGTTTGTGAAACGTGACTGATATTTTTCATCGCTCCAGAGAGGCATTTCGTTTGCCTGAATTTCAAGTCCTTCGTATAAGCCCTCAAGTGCACCTACAAGAATAATGCACAAGGGATATTTTTTATTTTTGTCTTTTCCGTAATCAACGGGTGAATAATAGCTGTAGTCTATATCCCATTTACCTATCATGGGACCGTTGTCACGCTTCCACAGTTCACGGTATTTGTTATGTGCCGCTTTATATGCCATCAGAAAATCCTGCCATTCATAAATTCTATTAATTTACTTATTTTAACATGCATTTGTTATCTAATTATTAAAGAATATTAAAAGCTCCCGAAATTTATATCGGGAGCTTCAGACTGTCGATAAACGCACAAGAACAACAATCTCCTTAGTAAAGAGATAAAATGTGATATAATTGATTTAAAATCAAAGCAAGAAAATCGTACAAAGCATCGTGAACTGCCCCAAATTGTACGGACAGCACAAAAAACACCCCTATGGTGTTAAATATTAAGTTTAAGCAACAAACTGATTTCGTTTTTCAAGCGGAGTCAGTTTTGTTTTTAATTGAATTCTTTCATTGTTGTAGA
>JBGVFK010000021.1:0-38369 GCA_045121075.1 Acutalibacteraceae bacterium
CCGATACCGCCTACAGTTGCAAGAATTGATGAAAGCACAATAAGAAGAAGGGGCTTGATCTTAAAGAGATACTTAAAGCAGTCAATAATCCTTGGCTCGTCTGAAGACTGTACAACTCTTTCCTTTGTCATTGTTCCTGCAAGTGAGAAGAGGAACATACCCACAGTGCCTGCAAAGACGCCGAGGAACATAAACACCTGTGAAAGTGAAAAGGGAATTACACCGTTTTTACTAAGGTCAATACAAACGGTAATCATAATTCCGGGAATACCGCCGATGATACCTGAAATAAGTCTTGCTGACTTGATTACTCTTGAACGGTCAACGGGTGAGGGTGAAATTGCTGCTGAAAGTCCCCAGAATGGAATATCACCGATTGTATAGAAGAATTCCCATACAAAGTAGGTAACCGACATATAGATAATCTTAACTGTTGTTGACTCTACATTTTTAAGGAATTCAGCACCGCCGAAAAATACAACCGTTGCTATACCGAGGAAAATCGGCACAAAAATAAGATAGGGTCTGAGCTTGCCGTAACGGGTTCTTGTTCTGTCAACAATTGTGCCCATAAGAGGGTCATTGAAGGCATCCCAGAAGCCCATTAAAAGAATCATCATTGAAACTGCACCGGCAGGCACACCGAAAACAGTTACAAGAAAGAAGGTAAGCTGTGCTCTTACCATATTGTAGCCGATGCACTGACCGGCATTTGCAACACCGTAAATCAGTGTTTCCTTGACACCGACATAGCGTTTTTCAGTATCAATAGCTTTGTTTTCCATTATCATTTCTCCTTTACATATAAAGGTGCTGTGAAGGCAATAAGCTCATTCTCATCATCACCTATTCTGCCGTATAATTCGGCTGTATAATAGCCTTTTTTAAGGCTTATTTTTATTTCTTCATTCACACTGCACTCTGCTGCAATTTTAAGGTTATCCGTATAAAGCACAACTTTTTCGGGTGCTACCTCATAATCAAAGCCGAAGGCATCAAAGCGTTCACTGTCAACAGTGAATTTAAAGATTCTTTCACCCTCTTCAATTTCATCGCCTACGGTTTCACCCTTGTCTGTTTCAAAATAAAACAGCGGGCCTGCAGAAACAGAGGTTCTGCCCTTCTGAATTGCGTCCTTTATGCCCTTTGCAGTAAGCTCTTCACCCTCTGAGAGAAGATAGGTACAAGCACCCTTACGGATGTTTCTTCCTGCTCTGTGCCAGTCTCTTCCCATTGTGGGAGCGATTCTGAAGCCTTCAGAAAGAAGCTGATGCCACCAGGCTCTTGCTCTTAAATTAGGTGAATTCATAAGAGGCTCACCCTCCGACCATATTTCCATATAGTTTACGAGAGAAAAATCCTTAACCTTGAAATCCCAGCGTCCTCCGGTACATATCGGTGTGCCAAGCTGAAAGGGATGTGCAATACCCACAAGTCCGCCCGCAGCGTGTACCTGCTTCATTTTTTCATCTATGTTTTCAGGCACAGCGTCACGCCATTCAACGAAGTGGTCAGCACCAAGCACAAGCATATGACCGAAGTAAGTTGTCCATTCAATGCCCTGTAAAATGGCAAGCTCTTTTTCTTTTGCTGCTTCTTCTCTACCCGAATATGTGTTGTGGTCTGTAAGGCAAATACCCTTGAGACCTCTTTCCTTTGATGTTTCTATAAGCTCACTTACAGTGAAATCACCATCGCTGTGAATTGTGTGACAATGAAGCTCACAAGGATACCATTTCAGCTTTTTCATTCTGTCACCCCTTCGATTTTCACACTGAAATCTGCTTTTTCTGTTATAAGTGCATGAACATTAAGAGTAAGCACCCATTTGCCCTTTTCAATTTTTGTTTTTTCAAAGCCCACTGAAGAAAAATCTTCACTGATTATTACATGCTGATTATTTCCGTGTCTGTGTGCCGCGCCCACATAATCCAAGGGAGAATCAAGTGAAATAGTTATATGATTCTTTAAGGGCAGATACTCCTCCCTCTCGGTATAATCGGAATAATTCTCTCCTGCATCTCTTCTTATGTTTTCATCAATAAGCACAAGGCTTTTTTCTCTGTCTTCAAGATTTTTCGGATAATAGCTGTAAAAAATCTCCAGCCTTGAAAACTCCTCATTCACAAAAAAATCAAGAGGCACATTAGTCTTTTCGTTTTCGGGAGTAAGAATAAAATCCTTTTCAAAAATAGTTGCCATCAGTTTTTCCACTCCCCTGTATAAGCCTTATATTTTTCGTAATATGTATCAACAAGCTTTACAGCTATGGGATAAGAAAGCACAAGAGGATGCACTGTAAGAGCCTTAACAGCCTTTGCCTTGTCTCTTTCAATAATAGCCTGGGCAGTAAGGTTTTCGTAGTGCTTTACAGAGAGAATGAGATTCTTCTGCATTTCGGGAATGTTCTCAATTTTATGAGGATGAACACCGTCCTTATCAACGGTGCAGGTAATTTCGCAAACATCGGTTTCCTTAAGGAAATCAATTGCGCCCTCATTGGGAATTGAAAGCACCATTTCAACCTTTTCACCGGTTGTCTTAGCCTTTATAAACTGAAGTGCAACGCCTGCATAGCCGCCGTTATCGGGCTGCTTTACATATTCCTCTGCAGTGGGCACAGGGAATTTTTCCTCTCTTACTGTGCCTGTTTCAATTGAGAAATAGCTGTTTTCTCTCATTGCGTAGTGACGCATAAAGCACTCAAAGGCTTTTTCAAAATCACCATCGATATCAATTGTTCTCATTTCCTCGAGCATATGATTATTGATTTTGAGAATTGTTTCGCCTCTTGTTTCACTGCTGGAAAGAACTGAATTTACTGCCTTATCTCTGTAATGGTAGAAGTAGAGATATTCATTTGGCAAATCATAGTCGGAAAGCTTAAGAATATCCTCATTGAAAAGACGCATTTCAGTTTTCTTATAAAGCTCAGGATGGCTGAGCACTTCTTCTGTTACATCCTTACCGTCAATGTTAAGATTTCTGAACCAGGAAAGGTGGTTAAGACCGTAGCAGTCAAAGTTAAGCTTTTTCTCGCCTGTAATTTCTCTCAGCTGACGGAGAAAGCCGCTTGGTGCATCGCATACACCGTAAACATTCTTAAAGCCCATTGTACGCAGTGCCTGAGTTACAAGACCGCTGGGATTAGTGAAATTGAAAACGGGAGCATCCTTTTTTGATACCTTTTCGGCAAGGGCACAGTATTCTGTAAGTGTACGGATGCTTCTGAGAGCCATAGCAAAGCCACCTGCACCTGTTGTCTCCTGACCTAAAACGCCCTCATTAAGTGCTGTTCTTTCGTCAAAAACTCTGCCCTCGTCACCCTCGGCACGGATTGTGGTAATTACAAAATCGGCATCCCTAAGTGCTTCTTCAGCATCAGAGGTAAGAGAAAACTTAAGCTCAGGGTCAATCATCTCTGAAATTCTCTTAGCGATTTTGCCGTAGGTGAAAAGCTTTTCCTCGTTGTTATCCATAAAAACGGTTTCGGTAATACCAATTTCCCTTGCTCCGAGTGCTATTGATTTTGCAAGGAAGGGTGAACGCACACCGCCACCGCCTAAAACTGCAAGTTTCATACAATTTATCCTCTCTTTCATTAACCTGAAAAACTGTATTCTTTATCACATTAAATTATACAATAATATGTCCCCTTAAATCAATGGCAATAATGTCGAATATATTTGTTCTATTTGTACAAAAGGGCTTACCTTTCCTTGATTTTACGACACTTTGGTGTATAATGTAGATTAAAGTCATAAAAAGGAGAGGACATAATATGATTAGACGGCTTTATCTTGACACAAAGGAGAAAATCTACAGAGCAACCTCAGTAATTTTTATTGTTCAGCTTTTCGGTGCTCTCGGTGCAGGCTTCTTCTTTGTTATTCAGAATCTTTTTCAGAAGTACCACATTTTCGGTCTTACAGGTGCAGAAAATGAACCCACCTTATGGTTTGTGCTTTTCTGGGCAACTGACTTCTTCTTCGTTGCTTTCGGTGTAATTCTGGCTTATCTTATTGCAGGCGCTCCTGCAATTGCACCAGCACTTGCCCTTTCGGTTTATTTCAGCCATTTCACAGCCCCCTCAGCTGATTCGGTGAATATGTACCGCTGCTTCTTTGCAACACCTGAAAACTACGGTGAGGCTACAAAAATCGGCTATATGGGTTATCTCATTATGGCAGTTGCGCTTTCACTTTTAATTAAGCTTCTTTATGCCGGCTGGAGCAATCTCAAGCCGAAAATCGGCACAGGCATCGAAAACATTCTCGGAAAGCTCAGAAAGAAAATCAAGGCTATTCCCGAAGGCATCAAGGGTCTTGAAATTATCGAGGGCGTTGACCTTATCGTGCTTGTGCTTATTCTTCCCGTTGCTTCAGCAGCAACAGTATGGGTACTTATGAAATTCGGTATTGAGCTTCCTTTCGGCATTATTGCAGAAAAGCTCTCTGATACTCTCACAGCACTTTCACAGCAGAATGTTATTCTCACAGCTGTTGTTATGGGTTTTATGGTGGGCTTTGACCTTATCGGTCCTGTTTCACTTTCAGCCTTCTCCGTTGCAACTGCAGCTTATCTTTCAACCGGCAACGCTCAGCTTATAACAATCTACAGCGTATGCTTCATCACTGTGGGCTGGACTGCTTTCTTCGGTATTCTCAACTGCAAGCTTTTCAAAAAAGGCGGCACAACAGACACCAACGATTTCAACCTTGCAACAACAGGTCCTATCAATGCTTTCTTTGAAAATATAAAGCTTACTGTTGCTCCCTCAATGCCTCTTGCTTACAGAAGTCCCTTTACAATGATTCCCGGCTTTATGGCAGGCTCAGCCGTTGGCGGACTTTTAACTGCACTTTTTGGAATTATCAACACTGCTTACACAGACGGCTCACTTCCAAAGTATGCAACCGGCAACTATACATACGGTGCAGTTGATTACACCTATGCAGAGCTTTTTGAAAAGGGTGAAATTTTTATGAGCTTTACTCTTCCTCTTCGCTCAGGCGACTTCCTCACTTGCCGTATTCCTCTTTTCTTCATTATCCTTTTCAGTGCCTTTGTTGGCGGACTTGTGGTAATGCTTCTCAGACACGGTCAGTACAAATTCCTTTCCAAGAGAGGTCTCTGGCTTGAGACTAAGGGAGATTATGTAATTGAAATGAGAGAGCACGGAAAGAAGCTTCTTGAAGAAATCAAGGCAAAATAAAACAAAAAATCCACCGTACGATTACGGTGGATTTTTTAATTGATATACTGTGGTTTACCAGATAAGATTAACACTTCCAAGTGAGCAGATTCCCTGATTCTCTTCAAAGAGAAATTCTGCATATTCGGTACCTTTTCCCACTACATCGGTTTCAGTGCCTTCCTCACTTTTCTGAAGAACAATCACATATTCCGTGCCCTTCGGTACGCTTAATTCGTAAGGCACCTGATGAGTGTTGAACTCAGATTCTGAAACAGCTTTATTGTCATCATTCATAAAGACAAACTCTGTTTTTACAGGCACATAAACAGGAATATAATTAATAGTCACCTTTGACTGATAAACAGTTTCTTCTCCATTTTCGTTTACGGTTATTTTGTCTGTGAGGGTCTGACTGCCCTTTGAATCACTGCCGATTGAGCCCTTGTCACCCGTAACAGAATGGCCCATACCCTCAACAACATAAATATCTCCGTCAGCTTCCTGATAAACGGGATTCATATAGAAAACAGTGCCCCATTTTTCAAAGGAATAGTAAATATCGGCTATGAGTTCAAGCTCTTCTACCCCGTTATCCGTGTGGTGAACCTTTGACTGAATGTTTGAAAGTCCGCCCTCAGAGCAAAGACAGGTGTAGCTTTCCTCGGTTTCGGTTGCAGGAATTTTCGCATCAAAAATCCAGTAGCCGTTAATATCGTCGAACACATATTCCTTATGGGTGATTTTCTCACCGTCTTCCGTTGTGTCCTCTTCGGTCACCTGACGGGCATAGATTTTATTATTGTAATTCTGCTTATCCTCAATTTCTACCATCTGACTTTCGCCTTTTACTATTTCTCCTATATTCTCGTTGAGATAAGCCTCCATATCAAAGGTGTTGAGACTTTCCGTTGTAATAACCGTACCGATAAGTCGGTCACCGAGAGTGCTTTTGTTTTCGGCTTCAGGCTTTTTAAGCTGAAAGCCGCTGATAACTGCTGCAAGTATACATAGAGCAATAAGTATTGCAATAATCTTAATCTTCATTTTCTTCACCGTCCAGTTCTCCGTCAAATTTAAGTATATCCCCTACATCGCAGTTAAGATAGTAGCAGATTTTATTAACCGTTGAAAAACGCACACCCTTGGCCTTTCCGCTTCTGAGAATTGAAAGGTTGGCTTCGGTTATGCCCACAAGGGCACACAGCTCCTTTGAGGTCATTCCCTTGTTCTTCAGCACATCTTCAAGATAAACCTTAATCGCCATTTTCTCACCTCATATAAAGGAATCGTTATCCTCTTTAAGCGCCTTGCTTTCTTTAATAAAGCCTGAAAGTAGAAGCACAAGAAGAATAAAACCAAGAGAGAAAAGAGGAATTTCCACACTGAAATTAACGTTTGAAAGCTCATTTATAAATCTCAGCTGAAGCACCGAGAAAAGTGCTGAAACGCTGACAGTTACCTTAAGAGCAAGTATGCAGAAGCCTGAAAGCTTGCCTGCCTCTTTAACTGTGCTTTCACTATATCGGTCAAGGATAAATTCATTAAGAAGATTAAGACCGTAAAGCACAGTAACAAGCCCGAAAGCGTTAGGTAAAACCGAATTAAGGAAAGACAGAAGAGTAACAATGCCCACCTCTGTTTCGGGAATTTTTACAGTAGAAAGGGCAAACACAAACACTGCACCGATTATTTTAAGCACAACCGAAAGAAGTCTTTCTGCCTTTTTGCCCTCGGCATTTTTAAGATTGTCTGCAAACTTCAGCACAAGATAGCCCACAAGAAGGGACCAGAAAGAAAAGGCTACAGTTGAAGCAGAAAAGTCATTATAGGCGTGAATACCCATTTCAGACGGGTTAATAAGAAGATACTCCACCGCAAAAAGCACTGCGGACATCAGTACAAGAAGGCTGTCAGATTTTCTGAAGGTCTTTTTCTTTACTCTGAAAAGCAGCACAAAAGTCGGCGCAAGACAGATAAGAGCATAAATAATAACTGCAAAAGCGTTACCGATACTGCCCGAAAGTGAAACCCTTCCCAATTCATCCGCAATTGCCGTCAGCGGAAATGAAAGCAGATCAAAAATGCCTTCAGGCCTTACATCCATTCCCCTTGTAATGCCGATAATACCCACAGCTTCAAGAAAAAGAATGAGCAGATATTTTTTGTTTTTCATATTTATCACTCCTTGAATTATCGTTTTACAATAATCTTACAATTTCATTATACACATAAATTATCGTTTGTCAATAATTTTATAGACTTTTTTTATTCTTGCTTTAATTTACATTTTATGGTATCATCATTTCATAAAACAAAAGGAGATCTGATATGAGCAAAATTTTATCACTTGTAATTTCACTTATTCTTATGATTGAAAACCTGCCGCTTTTCTGGAATCCTGTTCTTGAGGTTGATGCAGGTAAGCCTGTTGGAGAAATCACAACAAAGGCAACGGGCTTTCTTTACGGTCTTGCTGAGCCCGGTGTACCCTCAGAGGCTATGACAGACAGCCTTGATATTTCCTCCGTTTCACAGAAGGTTATAGGCGGACTTCAGCACCCCACAGGCGACGCTGACCGACTTAAAGACCAGCTTACCGAAACAGACTACATTGTAGTTTACCTTCAGGATGCCTTTGACACCTGGTACTACGCCTGGGAAGAAATCGGCAAAATGCGTGAAAACGGCACCTACGACTGGAAGGAATACATAACCGAGGTATACTTCCCTATTGTACGCGAAAAGGTTACTGCCCTTAAGGATACCGACTATGCAGACAAGCTTGTTTACTGCATTTATAATGAATGCGATAATGGTGTATGGTTCGGAAATTATGTTGACGGCTGGGCACAGTATGACGAAATCGGCAGACAGAATTTCTACGAAGGCTGGAAGATGACCTACGACCTTGTAAAAAGCCTTGACCCCGATGCAATGATAGGTGGTCCCGGCTTCTGCGATTATGAAACAACTAAAATGGAAGGCTTTATGTCCTACTGTAAGGATAACAGCTGTGTGCCTGAAATTATGATTTATCACGAGCTTGCCGACTGGTCAACAACAGACTGGAAAATGCACGTTGACGATTACAGAAGAATCGAAAAGGATAACGGCATAAATGAGCTTCCAATTATCGTTACAGAATACGGCACAATGGAGCAGTGCGGTAATCCCTCACAGATGATTCATTATATCTACGAAATTGAACGCACAGGCACCTACGGTAATATGGCTTACTGGCGACTTTCAAATAATCTCAACGACACCTGCGCAGACGACAACACACCCAACAGCAACTGGTGGCTTTACAGAAAATATGCCGAAATGGACGGTCAGCGCCTTGATGTTACTGTTGATTCTCTTAAGGACAGACACAAGCACGACGGCAACTGGAGAAGAGATTACAAGGGTATTGCCTCACTGAATAACGAGAAAACAAAGCTTGACATTATTGCTGTGGGCAGTGATAACGCAAGGGCAATTGAAATTAAAAATCTCAAGGAAACAAGCCTTGGCAAAAAGGTCGATGTAAAAGTTGAATGTGTTTATTATAACGGACTTAACTCCCCTGTTTACGCACCCATCACTCTTCGTCAGTTCACTGCAAATGTGCAAAATAAGCTTACAATAAACATTCCCGGCACAGACACCGATGCAGTTTACTTTGTAACCGTAACACCCCACGATGAAAACACAAAGGTTATCCGTAATCAGAATATTCCCGTAAGATACGAGTTTGAAGAAGGCAAGCTTCTTGGCACAGCCTACACCTACGACAGTGCTTATGCCACAACAGGTGAGCAAAACGGTATGGTTGGCGGAATTGAAAAAATCGGTGACGGTGTAAGAATCAAGATAAAGGCACCTGAAAAAGGCAGATACAAGCTTGATATTATCTACGGAAAACACAACGATTCAGGTATACCGCAGGGAAGAGATTTTGCAACAGCAAACCTTACCATTGACGGAAAAACAAGCGAAATCAAGCTTCCCAACACAATAAAGAGCGAATACACAAGCCTTTATTCTCTAACTCTTGACCTTTCAATGGGCAAGCACACAGTTGAGCTTACTCACAACGACGGCACCTTTGTGCTGGACAGCCTTCTTCTTTATAAGGATATCGAAAAGAATGAAATTGAGGTGCTTTCCGACAGTGCTGACGGCACAGAGTATCTTGCAGTTGCACCCTATGACGGCTGGTATGAAATCAGTCTTGAGGACGAAACCGCAGATGTAATCATCGACGGTGTAAAGGTCAGAAGAAGCCCTGTTTATCTTCGCAGAGGACTTAACGAAATTGAGCTTACAGTACCCTCAGGAATTTTAATAAGCAAAACTGAGGAAAGCAGATTTTCAGCAGAAATAAAGGCAGAAGAAATGACCCTTTCAGAGGGTGCAGAGCTTATTACCGACAAATACGGCAACACCTTTATTGAAGGCATCAGCAATCTTGGAGGCAAAGCTGAATTCATTATTGGTGCTCCCGAAAAGGGCGACTACAGAGTAACTCTCACCTACGCAAACAATGCAGAGGGCGGTGTACATTCCTACAATGTTGACCTTATTGAGCGTTATGCAACCTTTACTGTAAACGATGAAAGTCAGGATGTTTACTGCAGAAACACCTTCTCAAGATATAACTTCAAAACTGTGACATTTACTCTCAGCCTTAAAGAGGGCGAAAACACAGTTGCAATTACAAACAGCGGCAGCTATCTGTTCAACGAAATGACAGCTTATGCTCCGCAGATTGCTTCACTTACAGTTAACGAATTTTAAAATAAAGAGACATCCTCGTGTGAGGATGTCTTTTTCATTAAGTAAAGTTTAGTTTTAGTATGCAAATGTATATTCGTAGCCCTCAACCCATTCACTGTCATCAAAGTCACGGAATCTTACAAGAATTTCATCTTCATAAACCTCAACAACAGCACCGATACCGCCTCTGTTACCTTCGTAATCATCATCGGTTGTTCTGGGAATATTGAACTGCTGAACTCCATCCACAACAGAAACTGAATATTCTCTGAGAGGGCTGTGGGTGTGACCGCTGAAATAAATAAGATCTTCATAATCATTAAGAAGCGCTGAAAGTCTTGTGTGGTCACCGTTTTTGATGTAGTTTACAGGGTGATGATTGAAAACGAAAGCGTACTTACCCTCTGCTGATGCCTTATCAAGAACATCCTTGAGCCAGCTGAGCTGTGCATCAGAAATATCAACATCGTTTACTGTATCGCTTTCAGTTGTAAGAGCAATAAAATAGCAATCGTCAATAACCTTGTAATAATAGTTGTTGTCACCGATATCACAGCCTACAAAGTTTGCATATCTCTTGAAGCGACCCATGAGTTCATCATAAGCGCCCGTGCCGTTACCGTAATCGTGGTTACCGGGAGCAATCACAAGATTATCTGCAGGATTTGCAGCCTTGAGTGCTCCGTAGAAAAATATGCTTTCAATATCCTGACCGTTCATTGTATTATCGCCGAGGAAAACAAGAGTATCGTTGTCCTTTGCACCTTTTACATCCTTGAGAATTTCCGTAAACTTCTCGAAGGTTGAATATTTATTGCCTTCAATGTGAATATCGGAAAGAACGGTAAAGCTTGTTTTAAGCTCGTCGGGATTTTTTGCTTCATAGCTTTCTGTCGGCGGCATCATAATAGTGATGGGTAACAGAAGCAGAGCAAGAATTGTTGAAATGATGTTTTTTGCAGAAATTAATATTTCCATATTTTTGTGCCTTCTTTCATATTTTTTATTTTATCAGCTGAATCTGAAAATCACAGTGCCGTGAGCCTTGATTTCAACTGAAATTTCCTTTTCGAATAAAGCTTCTTGCTTTGTCCAGAGTTCAATTGCTTTGCCTTTTGCTTCAATGCCGTATTTTTCGGCTGAAAGTGTAATTTTTCTGTCTTCATCGGTGAGATTGAAAAGAGCAATCACTCTCTTACCGTCTTTATCAAGGCAGGTCCACGCAGCGCTTTCTCTGTTGCGGTAAAGCTGGGCGTTTTCACTCGAATACTGATTGATCTCAAGAATATCCCTGTTGGTTATAATCTCAAGGTCTTCCTTACGGTTTTCTCTCAGCTCACCGCCAAGAATAAGAGGTGAACGGAAAACTGACCACAGAGTAAGCATTGTTTTCTGCTCATCATAAGTAAAGTTTGTATATCTGTCTCTGTCGCCAAGGCAGGAGCAGTTTTTGGAGATTTTACCTAAAGGCAACATATCGCAGTCAGGCCAACAGCCCTCTTTTACATAGGGGCTCCATTTTTCGCATCTTTCAAACATTGAATAAAGCTTATCCCAGCAGTCCCAGAAATCACCTGTCATTCGCCACATATTTGCATTATGTGAAAGGTGGAAGGCAGCATCAATCTGAGCAGGACCAGGTGAAAGTGAAAGCACCATATCTCTGCCGCAATTATCAATTGCTTTTCTGATAAGCTCAATCTCACCTCTTGCGCTGTAAGGGTCGTGAGGCTTATATTCCGTTACACAAATGTCGTCAACCTTAACAAAGTCCACACCCCATGAGGCATAAAGCTCAAAAAGGCTGTTGTAGTACTCCTCAGCACCCTCAGCGTTGTGATTCACACCGTACATATCGGTGTTCCATGAGCAGAGGGAAAAACCTGAAGCGATCTGTCTTGCTGTTCTGTCTGTGCCCTTAATAGGTGTGTTTGCGTGAACTGCCTGACGAGGTATACCACGCATTATATGAATACCAAACTTAAGTCCCATTGCGTGAATTCTGTCCGCAATATCCTTGAAGCCCACACCGTTTTTACTTGAAGGAAAACGGTTTTCAGCAGGAATAAGACGGGAATATTCATCCATACAAAGCTCGGTGAAGCTGTTATAGAAATTTGATTTTGCCTTAGGCTCGTACCATTGAATATCGCATACAACATACTCAAAGCCGTAGTCCTTAAGGTTATCTCTTATGTATTCTGCGTTACCCATAAGCTGCTCTTCGTTTACGGCAGCACCGTAGCAGTCCCAGCTGTTCCAGCCCATAGGAGGACGAAGTGCGAAGGTATCTTTTTTAAGCATACGTTTTCTCCTTTAAAGTAATAAAACTATTATACCAATTTACTTTGAAACTGTCAATTATTTTTTGTTACTTATTTACATTGACTTTTGCGTAATAATGTATAAAATTATAATGTAATATTATATCCGGAAAAGGAATGATTAAGAATGAAAGCAATCGTAACAGTTATAGGTAAAGACAAGCCCGGCATTATCGCAGGCGTATGCACACTTTTTGCAGATTCAGAGGTAAATATTCTCGACATCAGCCAGACAGTTATGCAGGACTTTTTCACAATGTCAATGCTTGTTGACCTTTCAAAAGCAACTCTCTCCTTCACAGAGCTTTCAGATGCTCTCAAGGCTAAGGGTGAAACAATGGGCGTAAACATCAGAATTCAGCGTGAAGACATTTTTGACCTCATGCACAGAATATAAGGAGGAGTTTTTATGCATAGCCAGAAAGAAATCCTCTCCACCATTGAAATGATTGACCATCAGCACCTTGATGTAAGAACAATCACAATGGGCATTTCACTTCTTGACTGCACAAGCGACAGCGTTGAGGTGACAGCCAAGAAAATCTATGACAAAATCACCCGCCTTGCAAAGGACCTTGTAAAGGTAGGTCAGGATATCGAGCGTGAATTCGGTATTCCTATTGTAAACAAGCGTATTTCAGTAACTCCCATCGGCATCGTTGCTGCTTCCTGTAAGGAGACAGATTACACCCCTATTGCAAAGGCTCTTGATGCTGCTGCAAAGGAATGCGGTGTAAACTTCATAGGCGGCTTTTCAGCTCTTGTACACAAGGGTATGACAAACGGTGACCTTAACCTTATCAATTCAATTCCCTCAGCTCTTTCACAGACAGAGAGAGTTTGCTCAAGCGTTTCAGTTGCAAGCACAAAGGCAGGCATTAATATGGACGCAGTTGCACTTATGGGAAGAATTATTAAGAAAACTGCTCAGATGACAGCAGACCAGCATGGCTTCGGCTGTGCAAAGCTTGTTGTTTTTGCAAATCCCGTTGAGGATAATCCCTTTATGGCAGGCGCTTTTCACGGTGTAAGCGAAGGCGAATGCGTAATCAATGTCGGTGTAAGCGGTCCCGGTGTAGTTTATCACGCACTTCAGAAGTGCAAGGGTCAGCCCTTTGACGTTGTGGCTGAAACGATCAAGAAAACTGCATTCAAAATAACCCGTATGGGTCAGCTTGTTGCTCAGGAGGCTTCAAAGCGTCTTGGTGTACCTGCAGGTATTGTTGACCTTTCACTTGCTCCCACTCCCGAAAAGGGCGACAGTGTTGCAAGAATTCTTGAAGAAATGGGTCTTGAGGTATGCGGTACACACGGCACAACTGCTGCTCTTGCTATGCTCAACGATGCAGTTAAAAAGGGTGGCGTAATGGCAAGTAACCACGTTGGCGGTCTTTCAGGTGCTTTCATTCCCGTAAGTGAGGATGAGGGTATGATTGAAGCCGTTGTAAAGGGCGGACTTCACCTTGATAAGCTTGAAGCTATGACCTGCGTTTGCTCAGTGGGTCTTGATATGATTGCCGTACCCGGTGAAACCTCAGCAGAAACTCTTTCAGCTATTATCGCTGACGAGGCTGCTATAGGTGTTGTAAACACAAAGACAACTGCAGTGAGAATCATTCCCGCAATCGGCAAGAAAATCGGTGAAATGGTTGAATTCGGCGGACTTTTAGGCACAGCACCCGTTATGCCCGTTCACGAATTTTCATCAGCAGACTTTATTTCCCGTGGCGGCAGAATCCCTGCGCCTATGCACTCACTTAAAAACTGAGCCAAGCTCAGTTTTTAAAGTGTTAAGAGTTAAGAGTTGAGAGTTGAGTTAAGGCTCGCTTCGCTCCGATTGTATCCGTATCAGTTGTTACTGAGCCTTTACATCCATACCGCCAAAGAAGAATGATAAACACGGCGGGTAGCAGTTCATTTGTTTATAAATATAAAGACGGATAAAATCAACTCTTTACCCTTTGTAGCATTACTTGTTCCGCAGACGACAGCTGTCTGTTTTATGAAAGATAAAGGTGTGACCTTAACTCCACACTCCACTCTTCACACTCCACACTATAGCAAAAAATTCAGGTGAAACAAATGAAAATCATTGATATTATAAAGGCTGAAAAGCCCTCTCTTTCCTTTGAGGTTTTTCCGCCAAAAACAAGCGACAACTTTGAAACAGTAAAAGAAGCAACAGAAGAAATTGCTCTTCTTGCCCCCTCATATATGTCCGTTACCTACGGTGCAGGCGGTGGCACTTCACAGTATACTGTTTCAATTGCAGAAAATCTGCAGAACAACTTTTCCGTGCCCTCTCTCGCTCACCTTTCCTGTGTAAGCTCAACGAAGGACGAAATCAAGTCACAGCTTGACCTTCTCAGAGAAAAGGGCATCGAAAATATTCTCGCCCTTCGCGGTGACATTCCCGAGGGTATGAGCAAGGAGCACCTTGACTATCATTATGCCTCAGAGCTTACAAGAGAAATCAAGGAATACGGCGGCTTCTGCATCGGTGGTGCATGCTACCCTGAGGCTCATCCCGAAAGTGAAACCTCTTTTGATGACATCCGTTATCTTAAGGGAAAGGTTGATGCAGGCGCAGAATTTCTTGTTACACAGATGTTTTTTGATAATGATGTGCTTTATAATTTTATGTATCGCATAAGAGAAGCAGGCATAAATGTGCCCGTTGTGGCTGGTATTATGCCCGTTACAAATCCAAAATCAATCAAGAGAATCTGCAGAATTTCAGGCTCGGCACTTCCTCAGCGTTTCTGCAGAATAGTGGATAAATACGGTAATAACCCCGAAGCTATGACCGAAGCAGGCATTGCCTATGCAACTCAGCAGATTATTGACCTTTATGCTAACGGTATAAATGCAGTACACGTTTATTCAATGAATAAGCCTGAGGTGGCAAAGAAGATTCAGAGTAATGTTTCTGCAATTATAGGTTTAAAATAAGCTATGAAAAATAATCCGATTTTTTTACGCACAAGCTCTTGTGACGAAATCACACCCGACAAAAAAATGGCTCTTCGCTTTATGGGCTGTAAGGACTTTTCGGGTGATACAGTAAGCATCTATGACAGGTGTCTTGAAGAATATAAAAAAGTCGCTCTTTTCAAGGCCGTTTACAGAAAAACCTCTGTTACATTTTACGGTGAAAAGGGCATACGCTTTGACTTTGGCGAAATTGAAAGTGCTGACCTCAGAAAGAATCTTGAGGGCTGCAGAAGTGCCTTTATTTTTGCCGCAACCTCAGGCAGTGCAGTTGACCGCCTTATTATGAAGGAAACAAGGCTTTCCGCTGCTTACGGTATGGTTACTGACTGTATTGCTTCCTCAGGCATTGAGGCTTTCTGCGACAAAATAAACGATGAATTAAAGGAAGGCAGAAGCCTTAAGCCGAGATACAGTCCCGGCTACGGTGATGTCAGTCTTACCTGTCAGAATGACATTCTCTCCTTTGTTGATGCTTACCGTAAAATCGGTCTTACGCTTACCGAAACTTACCTTATGACACCTATAAAATCCGTTACGGCAATTGTAGGTATTATGGAGGAAAACCAATGAACATAAAAGAATTACTTAACAAAAAACGACTTTATATAGATGGCGGTATGGGTACTCTGCTTCAGAAAAGAGGCCTTACCCCCGGTGAAAAACCTGAGAATTGGAATCTCACCCACCCTGATGATATTACCGATATTCACCTTTCATATCTTAAATCAGGCAGTAATATCATCACAACTAACACCTTCGGTGCAAACAGCCTTAAGCTCAGTAATCTTGCGGAAATTATTTCTGCGGCAATAAAGAACGCCAGAAGAGCAATTGAGCTTTTTGACGGCAATAAGGACGAATGCTTCGTTGCCTTTGACGTAGGTCCTCTTGGCAGAATGCTTGAGCCGCTTGGTGATATGCCCTTTGAGAAGGCTGTGGAGATTTTCTCAGAAAGCATCCGTATTGGTGCTGAAAACGGTGCTGACCTTGTAATCATTGAAACAATGACCGACTCATACGAGACTAAGGCGGCTCTTCTTGCAGCAAAGGAAAGCTGTGACCTTCCCGTTTTTGTAACCAACGCTTACGATGAAACAGGAAAGCTCCTTACCGGCGCTTCACCTCTCGCTATGATTTCTCTTCTTGAGGGTCTTCGTGCTGACGCAATTGGCATCAACTGCTCACTCGGACCTCATCAGATGAAGGAAATCGCTAAGGAATATATTAAGTATTCCTCACTGCCCGTTATTGTAAGCCCCAATGCAGGTATGCCTAGAACTGAAAACGGCAGAACCTTTTTCGATGTTGATGCTGAGGAATTTTCAGCTGTTATGAAGGAAATTGCAGAAATGGGTGCATGTGTTCTCGGTGGCTGCTGCGGAACAACTCCTGACTACATAAAAGCTACTGTAGAAAAAACAAAGAATATGCCCTTCTCCCCTGTGGAAAATAAAAATCTCACCCTTGTTTCCTCTTACACTCACGCAGTTGAAATAGGCTATGACCCTGTTTTAATTGGTGAAAGAATCAACCCCACAGGTAAAAAGCGCTTCAAGGAGGCTCTCAGAGAGGGCGACATAAACTATATTGTAAACGAAGGCATTACCCAGCAGGAAAAGGGTGTGCACATTCTCGACGTTAATGTAGGACTTCCCGAAATTGACGAGGACGAAATGCTTGTGAAGTCCGTCAAGGAGCTTCAGAGTGTGATTGACTTACCTCTTCAGCTTGACACAGCGAAGAAAACTGCTATGGAAAAGGCTATGCGTATTTACAACGGCAAGCCTATGGTAAACTCTGTAAACGGCAAGCAGGAGGTTATGGATGACATTCTTCCTCTTGTTAAAAAGTACGGTGGCGTTGTAATCGCCCTTACAATTGACGAAACAGGCATTCCCGAAACAGCAGAAGGCAGAACAGCCGTTGCTGAAAAAATTATAAAGGAATGCGAAAAATACGGCATCGACAAGAAGGATATTATTGTTGACCCCCTTGCAATGGCAGTTTCATCAGATGACAACAGTGCGAAAGTAACTCTCGACAGCGTTAAGATGATTAAAGAAACCCTCGGTGTAAAAACAAGCCTTGGTGTTTCAAATGTTTCTTTCGGACTTCCCTCAAGAGAAACCCTCAACGCATATTTCCTTTCTCTTGCCTTTATGAACGGTCTTGACTGCGCTATTATGAATCCCTTCTCAGACACAATGATGGGCTCATACCACACCTATATGGCACTTATGGGCAAGGATAAATCCTGCGTTAATTATATTGAATTTTTCAAGGATTTCACTCTTACACAGGAGAAAGGTGCATCAGCAGTAAAAGCTGAGGACACCAACGAAAATCCCCTTATAAGGGCAATTGTAAAGGGACTTAAGGAGCCTTCATTTACTGAAGCACAAAAGGCAGTAGAAGCAGCTGAGCCTCTCACTGTTATAAACGAGCAGATTGTTCCCGCCCTTGACAAGGTAGGTAAGCTTTTTGAAGAAAAGAAGATGTATCTTCCTCAGCTTCTTATGAGTGCTGAAGCGGCAAGCAGAGCCTTTGATGCAGTTAAGAGTGTAATGAGTGACTCCGGACTTAAGGAGAGCAAAAAAATAATTCTTGCAACGGTGAAGGGTGACATTCACGACATCGGCAAGAATATAGTTAAGGTTCTTTTAGAAAATTACGGCTTTACTGTAATTGACCTTGGTAAAGACGTTGCACCTGAAGCAGTGCTTGAAGCAGCGAAAAGAGAAAAGGCTGACATTGTGGGTCTCAGCGCACTTATGACCACCACAACAGAGGCTATGGCTGAAACAGTAAGGCTCATAAAGAAAGAGCTGCCTTCAGTTAAAACAGTTGTTGGCGGAGCAGTGCTTACAAAGGAATTTGCTGAAAAAATCGGCGCTGACTTCTATGCAAAGGATGCTATGGAAACAGTGAGATTTGCGCAACAGTAACTGAAAGCTCGTTGTTAATCCAGGAGCGATACAGCGGATAATGTCTACCTTTATCCGCTCGAGCCGCATGGCTTTTACTTTTGCCGGTTGTGGCAAAAGTAAACAAAAACACGCTTTAGCTCCACACTACTCCGAGACCATAAAATTGTCGTCAAAAATTGCTGAACGGATTTCTTTATATTTCATTTCTGCTCACCTTTTCTGCATTCGGTCAACTTATGCTAATCGACAATTTTAAAGCTCTGCTGCTCTGAATAACGGCAACTGAGCGCTCTATACTGCGGCTTTCAGAAAATGAGATAAACGAATCCGCTGGTGTGCTATGTGCTCATGGCGAGTCAATCGTCTGCTTTATTGTTTACTCGTTCTTGCATTTAGGCTCCCGACATTCGCTGACCGCTGTTAGGGTTCCTCTTTAAAAATCTGTAGGGAAAGTGAATATATTCTGCGCGGTATATCTTAAGTTAATAACAAAAAATTAAGGGTGACTTGTGTCACCCTTTTAATCTTTTATTCAGCATCTTCCTTGAGAAGTGAGCAGTGGTTGAAGTCAGGAGCCTGAGTCATACCGCTGAATTTCTGACCCCAGAGGTCAGCCCATTTTTCACAGTAAACTGCACTGTAAGGTACCTGTTTCTTCTGTCTGTAGCCCTTGAAGCAGTTGCACCAGATAATTGAGGGAAGTGCAATTACAAGGTAGTAAAGAGGACCGAGGAGAAGGCACTGCCATGTGTGGCCGTATTCGTGGATTCTGCAGTTGTAGCTCCACTTCTTGTTCTTCGGGTTATCCTTGATGAAGATGAAAAGACCCATTGAAAGACCGCCGCCGTTCCAAGGCATATAAACGATTTTTGCATAACCGAAGTGCTGCCAACGGTAGCACTTGATTTTTGTGAAATAGAAGAACATAAGTCCGCCAACAAGGTTAACAGGAAGACCCCATGTCCACTGTACAAGATAGAAAAGGAAATCAAGGAGTGATGTTTTCCATGTCTTTTTTCTCTTTGCAGGTTCTTTCTGAGTGATATCAATTTTTGTGCTCATAGTGTTTTCTCCTTTTATTAATTTTCTTTTGAGTTTCTGATTTTAGCCATCTCTTCTTCAATCTCAACAAGCACTGCATATTCGCCGTTTTCATCGAGCTCAAGACGGTGTTCATCAATTACACTGTTGTTCTTACCGAGCCATGTTGTTTCATACTTCTGACCTGAAATATCTTCCATAATTCTGATTTCCTCTTCACTGAGAGTTACACTGCCGTACTTGTGCTTTGTTGCAACTGCGGCACGGATAATTGTGTGTTCCTTCTTGTTCATCTTGAACTTGTGAAGAAGGAAGAGAGAAATACATGAGAATACAATAGGAACAAAGGTGATACAGATACGCACACCGAGGACTGCACTGTCTGTCTGCTGGAAAAGTTTGCCGGGGTTTGCAGCTTCCCATTCTGTTACGGTTGCACCTGTCTGAAGACCGAATGAGCCGAGAATGAACATTACGATTGAGCTCATTACACCTGAAACTGTTTTCTTGATAAAGGTGTTGAAAGTACCGATAACACCTTCACGTCTTCTGCCTGTGATAAGCTCGTCAACGTCTGAAACGTCAGGAAGAATGTTCTGTGCAACATAACCGAGACCTGACTTACCGAAGGGATAGAGAATACCTGTAAGCATAAGAATAACTTTCCAGATTAAAGCACTTTCGTTGCCTTCGGTAGGATTCATAAAGAGACATACTGCAAAGCCTGCAATCATAAGCGGTGTTACAATGCTGCCGCACTTTTTCTTACCGTGCTTCATTGTAAGAGCATAGTTAAGCGGGAATGATGCAGCTTCAAAAGCACCTGCAATTGTTGTGAAGAGTACATAATATGAGGGAAGCTTTGCGATATACTTGATGTAGTAAATAAGTGTTGTGCTGTAGAAGAATGTTGAAACATTGTAGCAAAGGCTCATAAAGAAATATTCTCTGAAAGCCTTGTTCTTGAATACGTAAACATATTCATTCATAAGGAACTTGAAGTCAAACTTTTCAAGTTGAAGATCAAGTGAGGGCTTTTCTCTTGTGCGTTTGAAGGTGTTGAAAAGGCAGATTCCGTAAATAACCGCAAGAGCCACACCGCCGATAAGCATAGGCTTCTGTGAGCCTGTTGAAGGTGTGCTGAAGCCGAAAACGCCGAGAACGATAGACATAAAGAAGAATGATGGGAACATACCGAATGAGTTAAAAATGTAACCCACTGAGTTGTACTGAACTCTGAGATCATAGTCCGGTGCAAGCTCGGGAAGCATTGCAACATGGGGAATGTCGATAATTGTATATGCAGTTTTGTAAAGCATATATACAACTGTGTAATAGATAAATGCCTGCATAGGTCTTTCTCTGCCGTCAAAACCGTAGCTGTTCCACAAAAGAGCAAATGAAAGAGCAAAGAGAGGCATACCCCAGAGTATGTAACGTCTGTGCTTACCGTACTTTGAACGTGTTCTGTCGGTGATAACACCCATTGCAGGGTCAGTAATTGCGTCCCAAACAACAGCAAGAGTTGTAACAAGACCTGCAAGCTTGAGGTCGAGGTTTACAACGTCTGTAAGGAAGCTCATAAAATAGAGACTGATTACATAACCTGCACCTGAGGTTGTAATATTTGCACTGCTGTAGTTGATCATGGGCATTACAGCAGTTTTGAAGTCACCTTTAACGCCTATGATTTTAGCAATACGCTGACCGATAGGCATACCGTTGGTGGCTTTAGCTTTTTTAGCCATTAAAAATCCACTCCTAAAAATATATTCCATTTATTCTATCATTTTATGACACTAATGTCAAGGAAAGAAAACCTTTAAAACAGTTGAAAAATTCTTTTTAATGATGTACAATAAAAAAGTAATTTATAAATCAAGGAGAGAATACCAATGTTTGCTTATCCCGAATTTAACGAAAACGGCATCAAGACCCTTTGCGAAATGGGTAAACTGCAGCCGGAAATGAATATGACAATAAAAATCAAGAGATTCAACGAGAACGAAACTCTCACTCTCGAGGATGACAAGTGCGAAACCGCTTTTCTTCTCTTAAAGGGTGAGGCTGAAATCAGCTGGAACTGCAAGACAGAAAAAATAAAGCGTGCAAATCCCTTTGAAAAAACTCCCTACTGTCTTCATGTGCCGAAGAACACTGCTGTTTCAATTACAGCTAAGGAAGGCACAGAAATTCTTATTGAACAGACAGAAAATGAAAGATATTTCGATCCTGTTTTCTACACACCCGACGACATTCTCTATCAGGAATTCGGCAAGGGTCAGTGGGACGGCACGGGCTACAGAATCTGCTCAACTGTTTTCGACTATGACAACGCACCCTATTCAAATATGGTTTTAGGTGAGGTTTTCAATCAGCCCGGCAGATGGTCAAGCTATCCTCCACACCACCATCCCCAGCCTGAGGTTTACTATTATCAGTTTGACAAGCCACAGGGCTTCGGTGCATGCTTTATCGGTGACAATGTATTCAAAAGCACCGAGGGCAGTGCCTGCTTCATCACAGACGGCTACGACCATCAGCAGGTTGTTGCACCGGGCTATGAAATGTGCTATGTATGGATGATCCGCCACATTGATGGTGATCCCTGGTATAAGACCACAAGATTTTACGCTAAGGAACACGAATGGCTTGCTAAGTAAATGCAGAATGCAAAGTGACTGACGAAGCAAAAAAAAATACCACTTGACAGTAAATGCCAAGTGGTATATAATATAACCGTAAGGTAACCGTATAAAGCGGTTAGCTAGTAGAAGATTATTTTATTTTAAACAACCGTCACTTTGCCGAGTGGCGGTTGTTACTTTTCATTTTGATATGTAATGTAAAGGTTAATCTACCTACATGAAATGTAAAAGTAATTGGCATGGTATCCACCTCCTTCCGGAAGTAGCATGCTAACCGCCTCACGTCGCCTATTGGTTATATCGGCATTATTATATTGTATCCGCTTAATATTGTCAAGCCATCCACCTGACCGACAAACAAAATTGTAAAAATATAAGTGGAAATTTCTACTCATTTATGGTATTATATTTTCAGTACAAAAAGTCTTTGAAAGAGGAAAAGAAAATGAACAAAACAGGTTTAATGAGCAAATGGTTTCTGCCATACTTCAGAAAGCACAAGGCTGTGCTGATACTCGACCTTTTCTGTGCAGCTCTTACAACGGGCTGTGAGCTTGTGCTTCCTATGATTGTGCGTGAAATTACAAGCATAGCCACAACCGACCTGCAATCGCTCACCCTTGAGCTTATCATAAAAATGGCAGTGCTTTATCTTGTGCTGAAGCTTATTGATATGGCAGCAGGCTACTATATGTCATACATCGGTCACTGTATGGGCGTAAAAATCGAAAAGGATATGCGTGAGGATTTATTCTCTCACCTTCTCACAGCACCCTTCAGCTACTTCGACACTACCAAGGTTGGTCAGATTATGTCGCGAATCACAACTGACCTTTTTGATATTGCAGAATTTTCCCACCACTGTCCTGAAGAATTTTTCATTGCAGGCATAAAGGTTGTGGCTTCCTTTGCTGTACTTTCCTCAATCAATCCCCTTCTCACTGTTTCAACCTTTATTGCAATTCCTCTCATTTTCTACGGCTCACGCTACTTCCGTAAAAAGATGCGTAACGCCTTCAAGGAACGCCGTGTAATTTCAGGTGATGTGAATGCAAGCACAGAAACAACTCTTCTGGGTATCAGGGTTGTAAAATCCTTCGGCAGTGAGGAAATTGAAAAAGCAAAATTCAACCGTCACAGCACCGACCTTGCAAATGTACAGTCAGACTCCTACAGATATATGGCAAGGCTCAACTGCGTTACAAGAATGTTTGACGGACTTATGTATGTTATTATGATTCTCCTCGGCGGCTATTTCCTCATTACAGGAAAAATCACCGCTGCTGATATGACCGCCTACCTTCTTTATATCGGTATGCTTATTGCGGCAATAAAGAGAATTGTTGAATTCACCGAGCAGTTTGAAAAGGGCGTTACGGGCATTGAGCGCTTTTCCGAAATTATGGAGCTTAAAAGTGAAGAGGGCTACAGCAAAACCGAAAAGCTCACCGAGGTTGAGGGCAATATTGAGCTTAAGGATGTGACCTTCAGCTACTCGACAGAAAAGGGAGATGTGCTGGAAAACATCAGTCTCAAGGTAGAAAAGGGCGAAAATATTGCTATCGTGGGTCCATCAGGCTCAGGTAAAACTACTCTCTGCAGTCTTCTTTCACGCTTCTACGAGCTTAAGGGTGGCACTATCACCATTGACGGCAAGAATATAAACGAGCTGAATCTCCTTTCTCTTCGTAATGCCATAGGTGTTGTTCAGCAGGATGTTTATCTTTTCTCAGGCTCAGTTATTGAGAATATTCTCTATGGCACACCGGATGCCACAAGAGAAATGGCTGTTGAAGCAGCAAAAAGAGCAGGCGTTCACGATTTTATTGAAACTCTCCCCCAAGGCTATGACACCTATGTAGGTGAAAGAGGTGTTATGCTTTCAGGCGGTCAGAAGCAGAGAATCAGCATTGCCCGTGTATTCGTTAAAAATCCGCCCATTCTCGTGCTTGACGAAGCAACCTCAGCTCTTGACAACGAAAGTGAACAGCACATCAAGAAGAGTCTTTCCGAGCTTACTAAGGGCAGAACGACCTTTACAATCGCCCACCGACTTTCCACCATAAGAAATGCTTCAAGAATTATTGTTCTTACTGAAAACGGCATTGAAGAGGAAGGCAGCCATGACGAGCTTATTGCTAAGGGTGGGATTTATAAAAAGCTTTATGAGGGAAGCGCTGAATGAACGCAAAATGCAAAGTGCAAAATGCAAAACAACTGACGAAGACACGGGGACGGTTCTCCGTCTGTTTCAACTCTTTATAAAATTTGCTGTCAACAAGGGAAAACTGAGAACTGTCCCCTGTCTGTTTCTTGACTGTACAATAAAAAATACCACTTGACAGTAAATGCCAAGTGGTATATAATATAACCGTAAGGTAACCGTATAAAGCGGTTAGCTAGTTTTTGGTATTATAAATTATTACAACAACCGTCACTTTGCCGAGTGGCGGTTGTTACTTTTCATTTTGATATGTAATGTAAAGGTTAATCTACCTACATGAAATGTAAAAGTAATTGGCATGCTGTCCACCTCCTTCCGGAAGTAGCATGCTAACCGCCTCACGTCGCCTCTTGGTTATATCAGTGACATTATATTATTCTTACTGAAGTTTGTCAACCAAAAATGATACTACGACTTTCTCTTTCAACTTCATAAATATTATGCTATAATAAAAAAGTAAAATATTTTGTAAGATTTCGTTCCTTCGGAAGTCTTATAGATGTAAGGAGGTGATAAGGTGGCAGATTTTGAAGAAATTTATAAAAAGTACTTCACAGATGTTTACCGATACATTCTGAAGCTTTCGGGCGACGAACACATTGCAGAGGACATCACAAGTGAAACCTTTCTCAAAGCAATAAAGTCAATTGATTCCTTCCGTGGCGACTGTGAAATCAGAGTGTGGCTCTGTCAGATTGCAAAAAACTGCTACTTCTCCTACATAAAGAAAAACAGTCCCGACAGGAACGGTGAACTGAACGAAAATGTGATTTCTCTTTCTGAAGACAAAAGCCTTTCCGACAGAGTGCAGGAGCACAGTGAAGCTCTTAGAGTGCAGAAAATTCTTATGGAGCTTGGTGACCCCTACAAGGATGTTTTTATGTGGCGGTTTTATGCAGAGCTTTCCTTTAAGGAAATCGGAGCCCTCTACGGAAAAAGCGAAAACTGGGCGTGTGTCACCTATCACCGTACACGTAAAATGATTAAAGAAAGATTGGAGGCTGATTGATTTGAAAGACTGTGCAATAGTAAAAGACCTTCTCCCCTTATACATTGAAGATATGGTAAGCGAAGAAACAGAAAGCTTTATAAATGAACATCTCAATGAATGCGAGACTTGTTGCAATGAGCTTGAAGCACTGAAAAATGATGAAGCTATAATCACAACTGAGGTTAATCCCGAAAATGAAATCAAGCCCTTCAGAAAGGCAGTGAAAAAGCTTAACCGTCAGCTTTACGGATTTTCATATATGCTTATAATTCTTTTCATTCTCCTCGGCTTCAGCTACACTGCAGAGGAAAAAATGATGTAAAACAGCCTTATAATGCCTCTTGTTGGTGTTTTCGGTTATGCTACCTTCAGATGGAGAGTTATATATAAGCTTCCTGTTCTGCTTGTGGGTGTGAATATTTTCGCTCTCATTTTCGGCATTCTCAATGTTGATCAGACATCTGCAATAATATGGACTCTTATCTATATGCTCTTTGCCTTCGTGGGTTCACTTATTGCGTATCTTCTTCACTTTGCTTTCAGAAAGGAGTAATAAAAATGAAACGAAAGGCTCTTAAAATAACTGCTTTCATTCTTGCTATAGCACTTATCTGCGGTATCGAATTTTTCGCAAATGCTCTCGTTGGTAATCCCCTCAGCAAGCACCTTGCAGGCCGAAGTGCAGAAAAGTACATAAACGAGGTTTATCCTGAAAAGGATTTTATTGTAAGAGAGGTCAAGTATGATTTTAAGGTAGGTGGCTACTACGCAAAAATATATTCACCAAGAAGTATTGACAGTGACTTTGAACTGCGAATTGATTTCTTAGGCAAGGTACAATATGACACCTATGAATATGATGTTCTTACAGGTCAGAACACCGCTGACAGAATCAACGCTGAATACCGAAATGCCGTCGACAGTGTGCTCAACAGTCCCCTTTTTCCCTACGGATACGACATCGGCTACGGTGACATTGAGTTTATACCCGAAGAATATAAGGATAACTTTGATGTCCCCGATTATGCAATTGTAACTGAGACACTCATCCTTGATGAAATTTACGACATAAACGAAATGGGCAGCAAGGCAGGTCACCTGACAATTTATGTTGCTGATGACGAGCTTACAAAAGAGAAAATGGCTGAGGTGCTTCTCACAATAAAGGATATTTTCGACAGATCAGGTGTCAGATTTTATGCTATCAACTGTGTGATTGAAAGCCGAAGGGATGATGTTGCTCCAAGCCCTGCAATTCAGCAGATTGAGGTTCAGCATTTCCTTTACAGTGATATCTACGAAGAAAATCTCGCTGACCGTGTAGAGAAATCCATAAAGGAAACTGAGGAATATTACCGACAGATGGATGAAATAAAGGAGCAGGAAATCGCTGATTATGAAGCTTCACTTACAGAAAATGCAGAATAAAAATTAAGGAAGACAGAAAAAATCTGTCTTCCTTTTTTTACTCCCTCCGAATTTTTTTGCTTATGGCAAAAAATTCACCTCCCTCATTGAGGGAGGCATATATAGAGTATTCTCATTATTTGTGCTTATAAACTCTTACATAGTCAACGATGAACTCAGCTGTGTCACCGGGCTCCATCTGCATTTTGCCTGTGCCGTGACGGTCTGCATTTGCAACACCGTTTTCGCCTGCAACCTCACATGAAAGAATGAGATATTCGGGATTCTGGCTTACGCCGCCCTTGTTGAGTCTTCCTGTTTCAACACCGTTGATATAGAAAATATACTCTGTGGGAGTCCACTCTACACCGTAGGTATTGTATTCTTCATAGGGGTTATTTGCAAACCATTTGCCGATGCTGTCACCCTGATGGCCTTCACTGTAGCCGTCATAATGGATACCTGATATAACGGCATCACCTGCACCCCACCACACATCTTTATAATACATTGATTCAAAGATATCAACCTCAGTGCCGTCCTGACCTGAGCCGTCAACCTTGCTTACGCCGTCATTCATCATCCAGAAGGCTGACCACATACCTGTTGACTTTGGAAGAATTGCTCTGCATTCATAGTAGCCGTAAAGGCCTTCAAACTTGCCTCTTGTTTCAACAACGCCTGTGTACCAGCCGCCTTTATAGTCCTTATCCGAGGGATGCTTTTCAAAGTAGCCTTTGTAAGCTTCGGGAGTAGGAAGACCATCTTCAAAGTAAGCGGTTGTGATAACGAGATTGCCGTCCTTTACGCTTACCATATCCTCGTGCCAGAAGCCACCCTTTCTTTCACGCTCCCACCAGGTGTAGCCCCACTTGCTTCTGTCAAGCTCAGTGCCGTCAAATTCGTCGCTCCATACAAGCTCAAAACGGTTTTCAAGATCAATATTCTGACCCTTAGGAATTGCAGGAAGATTGAAAACACCGGGAAGTGAGGGTGAAATCATCATAAGTATTGCCACAAAAAATCTTATAAGTTTTACCATAACAGTTTCCTCCTTTTTGTTTTCTGCATTATACCAAAAATTACACACAAAAGTCAAGAGAGAAGAAGGTTGAAGAGCCTTACTTTGAAAGCAATGTCATTAACTTCAGGAAAGATATAAAATATAATATCTACCTTTATCTGCTCGAGCCGCAAGGCTTTTACTTTTGCCTCGCCTGAAAGGTAATTCCCCTATTAGGGGAAATGTCTGCATCGCAGACAAAAGGGTGCCCGTTTCCGGAGGAAAAGGTGGCACGAAGTGACGGAGAGGTGGAAAAATGCGGACACGGCAAGCCGTGTCCCTACTGTAATATGTCATTCCGGGTATAACGAGGAATCTTTCAGTAAAGTTGTTTTAGGCTTCTTCACTGCATTCAGAATGACAATTAAAGGTTTTTGTCAGTATATAATCGGAGCGTAGCGCCCCACAATTATTCACTATTCATTATTCATCATTCATTATTCATTAAAAAAACACAGGGAAACGCCCTGTGTTTTTTGTTTACCATTCTCTGATTATTTCGGGATTTGCGAAAATCTCGTTAAGCTTTTTGATGAAGGGAGCAAGGTCAGCAAAACCGCCAAGTCTGTGGTCAAACACAAGAGTAATGGGAAGCATTTTCTTTGTGCCGAGGTCAACCTCACCCTTTTCGTTTCTGAAAGCGTATTCTCTGTCTCTAGTATTGCCTATTGCCATAAGGAAAACCTGAGGATAAAGAAGAGGTGTCCAGGCAACATTACCTTCAAAATCTTTACCAAGTGAGCTCCAGTTTGTAAAGCAAACAGTACCCTCGTTAAGGTCGTTGATTCCGAGACCCTCGGGATTCTTCGGTCTTGGTGTAACGGCAGTTTTAAGTGTACCAACCTTATACTTTCCGATAAAGCCTGATGTAATCTGTCTGAAGCTTGACCAGAGCTTACCCTTAAGCACAAAGCCTACCATTCTCTGAGCGATAGTATCGAAAAGCACATTGTTTACATCTGTCTTGTGAAGCTTTTCAATTACTGTGTCAATTTCTTCAGCAATCTGCTTAAGGCTCATTACCTCAATGCCTCTTACCTTAACAGGAAAGGTTTCTCCGCTTTCAAAAAATACGGGCATTGCAACATCAATATGCTTTTTGATGATAAGTCTGCCGCATGATGCGGTGTGGTTATATTCGATATGTGAATTGAGTCTGGGAGCAACCTTGAGTCCTTCTACAAGCGCTCTCATCATAAGTGCGTTGAAGCTGAGACGGTATCCGCAGTCAGCCTTCAGCTTTCTGTATTCCTCCCAGAGCTTTGTTATATCTGCCTCGTAGATATATGAGGCTGCAGGCATTTCAAGCTGGGCATTGGTAAGCACATTGCCTGACACTCTTGCTTTAAGATTAAAATATTCGACTGTATCATCTTTTTCGGGAGCAGTGAGAGCTCCACGCATAAATTCTTTGAAATCCATATTATCGTTACTCATTATGTTTCCTCCTTGGAATATAACAAATTCGTTTCTTCAGTCACTTTTTATCATACACCCTTAAAACAAAAAAGTAAATAAAAAATCCCTCTTATTCATCATAAATTAACAGTATTTTTCGGCAAAATTCCTCATAAGTCACCTCTGCTTATTGATTTTTACTCTCTCAATTGGTATAATAAACTGAATAACTTTATATAAGCGAGGTAATTAATTATGATAAAAATTTCTCCGTCAATTCTCTCATGCGACTATTCAAAAATGGGTGAAGAATTTGAAAGAATGAAGGTGTCCGGTGCTGACTGGCTTCACATTGATGTTATGGACGGGCATTTTGTGCCCAACATCACTCTCGGTGCACCTCTTGTAAAGTGCCTTCGCAAGTGCTCAGATCTTGTTTTTGATGTTCATCTTATGATAAGCGACCCCTATAAATATATCCCTGATTTTATCAGTGCAGGTGCTGATGTTGTCTGCTTCCATGTTGAATCAGACTCAGACATAGAAAAGACAATTGACCTTATCCGTGAAAAAGGTAAGGTTGCTGCTCTTGCAGTTAAGCCCGGCACAGAAATTGAAGCTGTTTTCCCTTACCTTGAAAAGCTCGGTATGGTGCTTGTTATGACAGTTGAGCCCGGCTTCGGCGGTCAGAGCTTTATGGCTGATATGATGCCCAAAATCGTAAAGCTCCGTGAGGAATGCAAGAAGAGAAATCTTGAAATGGATATTCAGGTTGACGGCGGTATTGCTCTTTCAACTGTTGAAACTGTTGCAGAAGCAGGTGCAAATGTGCTTGTTGCAGGCTCAGCAATTTTCGGAAGCGAAGACCCCAAGGAAACAATTACTCTCTTAAGAGAAAAGGCTCAAAAGTATTTCTGATAAATTTCAGGAGAACAGAATAAATGAAAAAACTCAGTTCACTTAAAAGAAAGCCGTCACCCTACAAGGTTACGGACAAGGTGCGTGTAAGAAAAAGCTACTATACCTTTTCTGAGGAGTACCCTGTTGACCGTTTTCAGATAAGCCGAAGAAAAAGACTTTACAGCAAAAGAAGAAAAACTAACCTTATTCTGGGCGCTCTGCTTTTTGTGGTGCTTCTTGTATCCTCATTCTTTGTAATGAATGTTGCACTCAATATTTCAAATGCACCCATTAATCCGCCCACTGATAAAACAAAGGTTGACACAACAGCCATAAAGGCACTCAAGGAGGAAGGCATAAGGGCACTTTATATGCCCTCAGAAAAGCTTTCCGACAAGGAATATGTAAAAGATTTTGTCCGTGAGATAAAAAAGAAAAACGGCAACTCTGTTGTAATTGACTTTAAAAATGCTGAAGGTAAGCTCGCTTACACATCCCTTCAGAATTATGCAATTATCGGCAAATGCAACACCCTTGATAACGACACTGCAAGAAAAGCAATTGATATTTTCACCTCAAAGGGTATTACCGTAATTGCAAGAATTTACTGCTTCCGTGACCCTGCAGTTGCTGAAACCTTCCCTGCTATTGCCGTAAAATATATGGACACCGATGTCAACTGGAGAGATAACTCCACCGAAAACGGTGACGGTTGGCTTAACCCTGTTTCAAAAAGAGCCAAGAATTACCTTTACGGTATAATCGAAGAGCTTTATGCCATGAATATCCGTGGCTTTATGCTGGAAAGCGTGCAGTTTCCTGACGGCACAAAAAGCGGTGCAACCTATCCCGGTGAAAAGGAAAGCTCAAAGCGAAACCAGGTGCTGAAGGACTTTGTTTCAGCTGTAAACAAAAAGCTGCCCAAGGATGCACTTCTCATTGTTTCAGAGGGTGCAACGGATGCCGCACAGGGTAACGACAGCATTTACTTCGGCTCAATGAGCAGCATTTCTGCTGATGCAATTGCAGCAGACACAAGAAACCGCAGTGAAGAGCTTGTTCTTGATAAAAAGGATAAATTCTCCTCACTTATTTCACTTTACGGCACTGTAAGCAAAAGCTTCCCCAAGAAGCTTGTTATTCCCATTATCAGTATGGACGAATATTCAAGGTCTTACATCCGTACTATGAAGAAAAACAGCTACACATCATACATTCTCATTGATGAAAACGGAAATTACTAAGGAGTTATAACTTATGCAAAAAACTGCTTTTATTGCAATTGTAGGCTGTCCCAATGTGGGCAAGTCATCAATTCTCAACCGTATGCTTGGTCAGAAAATTGCAATTGTTTCAAATAAACCACAGACCACCCGTACAAGAATTATGGGTGTGCTTACAAAGGACGAAACCCAGCTTGTATTCACTGACACACCCGGCTTTCACAGACCCAAAACAAAGCTTGGCGAAAAAATGATTAAAGCCGTAAGCGACAGCATTGGCGGTGTTGATGCCTGCCTTATGGTTGTTGAAGGACTTACTGAGCTTAAGGACAGCGAAAAGGAGCTTATTGAAAAGTTCAAGAAGCAGAAGATGCCAGTTGTTCTTGCAATTAACAAAATTGACCTTATTGAAAATAAGGAAGAGCTTATGGGCAGAATTATGGAGCTTTGTAAGGAATACAACTTTGAGGCTATTGTTCCCGTAAGCGCTGCTAAAAATGACGGCATAAATGAGCTTATGGATGAGCTTATGAAGCTTGCCTTTCCTTCAGAGCACTTTTTCCCTGAGGATACCCTGACTGACCAGCCTGAAAGAGTTATTGCCTCAGAAATCATAAGAGAAAAAATGCTCCGTCTTCTGGATAAGGAAATTCCTCACGGCGTTGCTGTTTCAATTGAAAAAATGCGTGAACGCACCGACACCGACCTTATGGACGTTGAAGCAACAATTTACTGCGAAAGAGAAAGCCACAAGGGTATTATCATCGGTAAGCAGGGTGCAACACTTAAAAGAATTTCAACCTATGCAAGACAGGATATGGAAAAGTTTTTCGGTTGCAGAATCAATCTTCAGTGCTGGGTAAAGGTAAAAGAGGACTGGAGAAACCGCGAGGGTCTTATTCATAATTTCGGACTCGATTAATAAGTTATATATCTTTAAAAAGGTGCACAAAAATGCACCTTGAAATTTGTAAAACATTTTCCGTTTACTTACACCCTTTTCAGCTAAAGATATGAATAAGAGGTGTTGTAAATGAACAAGAAGGATTTGTGGAATACCTTTATGAAAACAGGCAAGGTATCCGACTATCTCAATTACAAAAAAGCAAAGGATTTTCCCCTTTCAGATTATCCCGACGAGGAAACGGCTGAGGAGTTTTATATAAACAATCCCGATGCCAAGGAAGGCTTTTATGATTATAAAGACGGACGGAATAGTAATACGTGAGAATAATACAGGTGAACAGGACAGACTTGTAACCCTTCTCACACGTGATAAAGGAATAATCACTGCCTTTGTTAACGGCGGACGTAACCCTAAAAACAAAAACGTCGCTGCTACAGGGCTGCTTTGCTATTCCGATTTTTCAATTGAAAAAACCAGACGCGATGTATATATCATTAAAGAAGCAACTGCAAAAGAGGTTTTCTTTTCTCTGAGGGAAGATATTGTTTCCCTTTCATTAGCTCAGTATTTTGCTGAGCTTACATATGAGCTTGCGCCAAGGGAAGAGTCTTCAACCGACTATCTTTCCCTTCTTCTCAATGCCGTTTTTCTTATAACAAAAAGAACAAAGGAAAACCGTCTTATAAAAGCTGCAACAGAGCTTCGTATGCTCTGCCTTTCAGGTTATATGCCATCAGTTGTTTCCTGCGCTTTATGCGGCAGCTTTGAAAGCGAAAATATGTATTTCGACCTTCATACCGGCGAAATATTCTGTGATGAATGTCAGAGAGCAAGCAGTCTTCATCAGCTCAGCCTGACTACAGTTTCGGCTATGCGTTATATCTGCTTTTCTGAAGCTAAAAAGATTTACAGCTTCACTATTCCCAAGGAAGACCTTGAAGACCTATGCTTCATTACGGAAATTTATCTCAAAAACATAACGGGAAGAAAATATAAAACTCTGGATTTCTATAAAACTATGACCTCATAAGGAGGGATAAAAATGAACAAACACTATATTTCACTTGAGCTTCCGAAAATTCTTGAAATGCTCTCAGCCTTCACCTCCTGTGAGGATGCAAGAGAAACTGCTCTTAACCTGAAGCCTGAGCATAACCTTAAAATGGCTGAAGCACTTTTAAAGCAGACCGACGATGCCTATCTGCTTATGGCAAAATTCGGTGCACCCTCATTCGGCGGACTTAAAAATGTAAACAACTCACTCAGCCGTGCAAGTGCAGGCGGTGTACTTAATATGCGTGAGCTTCTTGATATTGCAGAGGTGCTTCGTGTAATCAGAAGCCTTTCAGAATGGCGAAGCAAAAACGCAGGCGTTGAAACAGTGCTTGATAACTTCTTCGGTGCGCTTATGCCCAACAAATTCCTTGAGCAGAGAATTACAACAGCTATTATCTCCGAGGAAGAAATGAGCGACAATGCCTCACCTGCCCTTTATGATATAAGAAGAAAAATCCGTGCTGCATCAAGCAAGGTCCGTGACCAGCTTGACAAAATGACACGCTCACAGCACATTCAGAAATATCTTCGTGAATCTATCGTTACAATGCGTAACGGCAGATATGTTGTGCCCGTAAAAATTGAGCACAGAAGTGAAATCAGCGGTCTTGTGCACGACACCTCATCAAGCGGTGCAACGGTTTTCATTGAGCCCGCAGCAGTTGTTGAAGCAAACAACGAAATAAAGGTGCTTCAGAGCAAGGAAAGAGACGAAATTGAACGCATTCTCTTTGAGCTTTCAATTGAAGCAGGAGGCTTTTACGAGGGCATCAAAGCCTCCTACGAGTGTGCAGTTGAGCTTAACCTTATTTTCGCAAAGGCAAAGCTTGCTTATGATATGAAGGCAACTGTGCCCATTCTCAACGAGGACGGCATAATCAATCTCAGAAATGCAAGACACCCTCTCATTGACAAGAAAAAGGTTGTACCCACCAATATCAGCCTTGGCAAGGATTTCGACACCCTTGTAATCACAGGTCCTAACACAGGTGGTAAAACCGTTTCAATAAAAACTCTCGGACTTATGAGCCTTATGGCTATGTGCGGACTTATGCTTCCCGTAGGCGACAGAAGTGAAATTTCAGTTTTCGACCACGTTTTAGCTGACATAGGCGACGAGCAGAGCATTGAGCAATCTCTTTCGACCTTCTCGTCACATATGGTGAATATTATTGATATCATTGAAACAGTAAACGACAGAAGCCTTGTACTTATTGACGAATTAGGTGCAGGCACTGACCCTGTTGAGGGTGCGGCTCTTGCAATTTCAATTCTTGAAAAAATTCACGAAAAGGGTGCAAAAATTGCAGCAACCACCCACTACGCTGAGCTTAAGGCTTATGCCCTTAAAACACCGAGAACACAAAACGGCTCATGCGAATTTGATGTCGCTTCACTAAGACCCACCTACCGACTTCTTATCGGTACACCCGGTCGTTCAAATGCTTTTTCAATTTCTCTCAGACTTGGTATGGGTGAAGAAATTATCGAAAGAGCCAAGGCACTTGTTTCATCAGACAAGGCTGAATTTGAATCAGTTATTGAAAACCTTGAAAACAGCCGTCAGGAATACGAAAGACAAAGAGAAATCACTGAGCAGCTGAGAGCTGAGGCTGAAAGAGAAAAGGCAGAGGCTAAGAAGTATAAGGACAGCATTGAGGAAATGCGTAAAACTGAGCTTGAAAAGGCTCAGAGTCAGGCAATTAAAATTGTTGAACAGGCAAAACGCAGCGCTTACGCACTTCAGAACGAGCTTGAACAGCTTAAAAAGGAAAGCGAAAAGAGCAAAGACAAGGCCGAAATGGCACGTCGTGCAAAGCAGCTTATGAAAAAAGGCATGCTGGAGTTTGACGACATTACTAACCCCGTTGTGCAGACGGTTATCGAGGATGAAAACTATGAGCTTCCGAGACCGCTTAAGGTCGGTGATGAGGTTTTCGTTGTGGATATGGGCAAAACTGCTACCGTTACCGCACTTAAGGACAGAAAGGGTAACGTTGAAATTCTTGCAGGTGTAATTAAAATGCGTACACCTGAGAAAAACCTCAGACTCAGCGAAAAGAAAGCAAAGGAAGGCTCAAAGCCGAGAAATGTACCCAACCGTACTGAGAGAGTTTTCTCACCGGGAAGTGAGGCTCAGACCCGTTGCGACCTGAGAGGTATGAATGTTGAGGAAGGCATACTTGAGGTTGACCGTTATGTTGACCAGGCACTCCGTTTAGGTCTTGGTGAAATCACAATCATCCACGGTAAGGGTACAGGTGTACTCAGAAAAGGCATTCACGAGCATCTCAGAAAAAACCGCTTCATCAAGAGCTTCCGCCTTGGTGTTTACGGTGAAGGCGAAACAGGTGTAACGATAGTGACATTGAAATAAAAAAGCAATAAAAGTTTTGGTCAAGCTTTTTCAAAAGCTTGTGGGGTTTGGGGCAAAGCCCCGACAGAGAAAAAAAGCAAAAGGAACGGTTATCCACGCCGTTCCTTTTTTTGTTAGTGACAATAGTTAAATATCCCGATTAATAGCTTCCGAGAAGCTCCGCAGCTGCTTCAGGGTCAGCTTTAGACTCATCCAAAGGAAGGTCAAACATTCCTCTGATACCCATATAGCCCTCAGCATAGACGATTTTACCGTTTTCGTCCATTGTAAGAACTTCGGGTCCCGGGAACATCACACCCTCAAGAAGTGCAATTGAAACAGTGCGGTCAGCAAAAACTTCGAGATTCTCATAATCAAAAAGATAATAGAGAACACCCTCGCGTTCAAGTCCGCTTGCATTGAAATTCAGAATCGCCCAGCTTTGGAATGGCATTACACCCTCAATTGCAGGAGCAAACTGTATGGGCATTCCGTCCATAAGGCTAAGCGGTGTACCGTCAGAATTTCTGATTGCAACAACTGCATAGGTTCTTGCTTCTTCAGTCTCAAAGCCCTCTGTATTATTGAGCTTAGCACCTGTTGTAGTGCCGAGGAAGGTCACTTCATAAGTGCCGTTACTTACTGACTGAGGCTCACACTCGCTGTCCTCAAACATTGCCGCAATTTCCTTATCACCCAGATATTCAGCAACTTCCCTTGCTGAAAGGTAATAAGAAACTGCAAAGGCTGTTACAGACAGGAGTGCAATTATTGCAAGAACAACTGCTAAAACCTTAACAGGCTTTCTTTTTGGCAAAGCTTTTTCATCCTTTCTTACTGCCCTTTGCTTCATCAGGTTGGCTGTGCGGATTTCGAAGCCTTCGCTCGGGGATATTCCGTCCATTTCTTTAACATAAAGTTCTCTGAATGTCATATTGAAACATCTCCTTCCAGCATTTTTTTAAGCTTCGATCTGCCTCGTTTAAGCCTTGTACCTACTGTTGCAGACGGCAGACTCAGAATTGAAGCTATCTCCCTTATGGAGTAGCCTTCATAATAATAGAGGTGTATCACTGTGCGGTAATTCTCCTCCAGCTTCATAACGCAGAAAAGCACCTCGTCAGATTCATTTTCCATATATGAAGCTTCTTCTGTTTCAGACTTGTTTTTTCTCCAAGACGCCTTGAGCATATTTTTTGAAAGGTTTATGGTAACTCTTAAAAGCCAGGCTCTTGCGTGCTCGTCATCGTTAAACTGAGGCTGTTTTTCCATCAGCTTCATAAAAGCCTCCTGAACCGCATCCTCGGCATCGTCGCGGTTTTTAAGCACTGCAAAAGCAGCTCTGAACATTGAGTTACTGTGAGTTTTTACAATTTGTTCTATGTATTCGTCGCTAGCAAAAGAATACATCATAAAACCTCCTTTCACTTATAACACAACTGAGAGAGGCAAAATTTTTCATTAAGTGACAATTTTTTATATTATATCACAAAAAAATATTTTTTTGCACATTGTTCGGGTCAGATTTTTGCTTTTACACCCTTGACAAGAGCCTTTTCTCGTGCTATAATTCATTTAACATTTAAGTTAAATGTTAAACATCAAGGAGGTGTTACTATGGCTCTGCAGGATACTCTCAAAGCCCTTTCAGACCCTACACGCCGTGAAATACTCAATCTTCTCAAAAAAGGCTCAATGTCTGCCGGTGAAATAAGCGAAGCCTTTCCCGTTTCGGGTGCGGCAATTTCAAGGCACCTTTCCGTATTAAAGGATGCCGACCTTATCCGTGACAGACGTGACGGAAAATTCATATACTACGATCTGAACGCTTCAGTGCTTGAAGAAATTATGCTCTGGATAAAAGATCTCAAAGACTAACCCCCCGAAAGGAGAATTACTATGCTTAAGAAACACTTAAAAACTCTTATAATTACTTCACTTCTGACCCTTACCCCGATTATTTTCGGCATTATATATTGGAATGTGCTTCCCGAAGAAATCGCTACCCACTTCGGTAGTGACGGTGCTGCTGACGGCTTCAGCAGTAAGGCTTTCGTAGTTTTCGGTATGCCATTTATAATGCTCGGTTTCCATTTGTTTTGCTTCTTCGCTACAAACCTTGACCCCAAGAAAAAGAACATCAGCGACACTATGATGAAGCTTGTGCTGTGGATTATCCCCTGCATAACCATTCTCGTTACAACTCTTTCCTACTCTCACGCTCTCGGAAAAGCCGTAAAGGCAGGCTCCTGGATAACGCTGTTTATGGGTGTCATCTCCATTCTTATCGGTAACTATCTACCCAAATGTAAGCAGAGCTACACTATGGGTATCAAGCTTCCATGGACACTCAGCAGTGAAGAAAACTGGAACAGAACTCACCGCCTTGCAGGCAAGCTTTGGGTAGGTGCAGGCGCACTTATGATGCTCACCGCTTACTTCGGGAATGTTTTCGTGATGCTGGCTATAGTGCTTCTTATGGTTATTGCGCCAACGGTTTATTCATTTGTACTCTATAAAAAAGGGATATAAAAAAGCACTTCTTCGGAAGTGCTTTTTCTTTTAGTGTGGAGTGTGAAGAGTGGAGTGTGGAGTTGTGGTCGCAGGTTTAAGCTTCTGTGAACGGAAAGATATAGTCTGCGGAATCAGTTTGGTTATTAAGGGTAAAGAGTAAATTTTAACCGCCTTTACAGTCATTAATTAAGGAAACCCTACCCGCCGAATTTATCTTTCTGTTTTTGCGGTATGAGTATAAATACTTCGTAGTCGGTTGATACGGATATAATCGGAACGAAGTGACCCCCAATTATTCACGAAACTTGTCAAGATTAGTGGACAGATAAAAGAGTGAAAAACTGATTTGGAATATAGTATCCGATACCTGAATGCAATCTTGATGAATTGTAATAGAGCTCAATATAATCTACAATTGTTCGTGAGGCTTCATCGAAT
>JBGVFK010000022.1:0-14860 GCA_045121075.1 Acutalibacteraceae bacterium
ATTATCGGTGTGAACGCCGGCGCAGGATTTTTTGTGATTCTTATGCTTTTTTTTGCACCTCAGACGGTTTATTTAAGACCTTTTGCGGCTTTTGCAGGTGCTTTTCTGACGACACTGTTTATTCTTTTTGCAGCATCAAAGGGTCATTTTTCAAAAACAACCCTTATTCTTTGCGGTGTTGCGATAACGGCTGTGCTTAATGCAGGAATATCGTTTCTTACATATCTCAATCCCGATGTGCTTATGGATTACAACTTCTTTTCAGTCGGCGGTGTTGCAGGCGCAGAAATAAATGAGCTGATTTTACCCACGCTTGCTGTTGCTTTTTGTGTGACAGTAGCTCTTGTGTTTTCAAAGAAAATTGATATTATGTGCCTTGGTGACAGCCTTGCCAATTCATTGGGTGTCAATGTCAAGCTTCTTCGTGTGGCCTGCCTTGCAGTAGCAGGACTTTCGGCGGCTTCTGCAGTATCCTTTGCGGGACTGCTTGGCTTTGTAGGGCTTGTTGTACCTCATATAGCAAGAAAAATCACCGACGGAAGTGTAAGTGAAATGCTTAAGGTGTCAGTAATAACAGGCGGAATTTTAGTTGTTACTGCAGACCTTATCGGCAGAACGCTGTTTGCTCCGTCTGAGATTCCCGTAGGTGTTGTTATGGCTTTTGTCGGTGCACCGTTTCTTCTTTATATTGTTATAAGGAGGGGTAAAAATGCTTGAATTTAAAAGCTTAAGTGTAAGTAAAAATAAAAAAGAGATTCTGCAAGATGTAAGCTTCTCGGTTAAGCCTCACACAATTACGGCAATAATCGGCAAAAATGCAAGCGGAAAATCAACACTTATTTCTTGTCTTACGGGAGAAAGCAAATATAAAGGTTCTATTTTCTTTTCTGACGATGATATATCTTTAATGAGCTTAAAACAAAGGTCAAGATTGGTTTCGCTTCTTCCGCAGACTCTTCCTGCGGTACCTATAACGGTGGAAAAGCTTGTGGAAATGGGACGAAATCCATATACAGATATAGGTAAAAGGCTTTCGCAAAAAGATAAAGAGCAGATTGAAAAAGCAATTGAAAATGCAGGAATCACAGATATACGCCACAAAAAGCTTACTGAGATTTCCGGTGGTGAAAGGCAAAAGGCCTATATTGCTATGGTGATATCTCAGAATACACGTGTTATTGCACTTGATGAGCCAACCACTTATATGGATGTACAAGCGGAAAAGACTTTTATGTCGCTTATCCTTGAGCTTAAAGAAAAGCATAAGAAAACTCTTCTTGTGGTTATGCATAATCTTTCAGCAGCGGTGGAAATTGCTGATAATATTCTTCTTTTGGATGAAGGTAAGGTCAAGAAATTCGGAAAAACGGAGGATATACTTAAAAGCAGAACGATAGAAGAGGTTTTCGGTGTAACACAGCATGAATGTGAATTTGACGGAGAAAAGAGAATAATTTTCAGATGAGCGTGAGTTTAGCTTATAAATAGTATATATAACATTGAAGTAATATATTTAGTATATTATAGTTGTTTGTATAAACAAATGCGGATTTCATATCGTAAAAATTATAAACGAAAAGAATCCCGAACCTGATGCTCAAATTCCAATTTGCCGATATATAAAATTTAACCCCTAACTATCAAATTTGAAAGTCAGGGGTATTTCATTCACTAAGCTCAATTACCATCTTCCCTTGCTTTTCTGCCATTTCTTTAAACTGTGCTGCACCGCCGAAGTTATGGGTAACATATGTAACGACAACATCCGACTGCTTAATCATCCACTTGTTTCGCCAAGAGATTGCGAAGCGTTTGGGCACGATTTCAAGGCCTTCGGGGTAAATGGTGTTTGTTAAGTTATCGTACTTGTTTTTCTCAGTCGGGAGATAGGCTAAAACTACACTATAGGTTATTGGGTAGGTTTGAGATAAATCTTCAAGCTGTCGGAGGACCATTGTATCAAAGTTGCCGTTGTTACCTACATAAAACACAGTTACATTTTTATTCTCAATCAAATCTATCAGAGTCGACCGCAGGGTCGGCTCTATTTCTTTTGGCGCGTCCTTGTGACCAAAGAAGGTACAAACCATAAAATACCACCTCTTTATATGGGATATATCGCAATTATATCACAAGAATTATAAATATGCGATATGTCCCACACGATTTATCGCAGATTTTATTAAACTTATATTAGCGATATATCGTAAAGGTGGTATAGATATGAATATTAAGGAAGCGGTTGAAAAGAGAATAATCGAGCTTTGCAATGAAAGAAATATTGCAATTAACGCACTTGCAAACATCTCAGGTGTTTCACCCTCGACAATTTACAGTATGCTTAATGAGAAGAGCAAGAATCCCGGCGTTGTTTCAATCAAAAAGATTTGCGACGGTCTTGAAATCAGTATCAGAGAATTCTTTGACAGCGATTTGTTTGACGATTTGGAACAAGAGATTAAATGAGTTTTGACGTGGCTGTATCACAAACGAAATGAGGCAGCCACTTGTTATTTATTTGTATATATGCTATACTGAATTTACAGGCAAAAGCCTGAATAAAATTTTTGGAGAATGCTGTTTGAAAATGAACAACACCTTGGAGATAGTAATGTAAACCGTGAGGTTTGCAAATACTTCTCCCCGCAAGCCTCTGGTGATTGAAGGTCAACAATTTTGGAGGTTTAACAATGAAAAATGACTGCATCATTCGTTTGGAAAAAACAGAAGAACACCGCGAAACCGAAGCTCTCGTCAGGGAAGCGTTCTGGAACGTGTACCGTCCCGGTTGTCTTGAGCATTATGTGCTAAATCAGCTAAGAAGCGATGAAGCGTTTGTGCCTGAGCTTAATTTCGTTATGGAAAAAGACGGCAGACTGATTGGTCAAAATATGTTTATGAGGACGGCTATCAAAGCCGATGACGGCTTAGATTTGCCCATTATGACTATGGGACCCATCTGCATTTCACCCGAATTACAAGGGCAAGGTTACGGCAAGATACTGCTTGACTATTCCTTGGAAAAGGCGGCAGAGCTTGGTTGCGGAGCACTTTGCTTTGAGGGAAATATCAATTTCTACGGTAAAAGCGGATTCACATATGCGAGCGAATTCGGTATCCGTTACCACGGTTTGCCCGAGGGTGCGGACGCATCGTTCTTTCTTTGCAAGGAGCTGAAAAAAGGTTATCTTGACGGCATCAGCGGTGAATACACTCCACCAAAGGGATATTTTGTTGATGAGGCAGAAGCAGAAGAATTCGACAAACAGTTCCCGCCGAAAGAAAAGCTGAAGCTCCCCACACAACTGTTTTAACCTGACTGAATAAAAAGAGCCGTCCGAGTAATCGGGCGGCTTGATGTTTATACATATATAAGTTCTTTGCAGACGATTTCGGTGGCTATGTTTTGAATGCTGTTCATTCGTTGTACCCATTCGAATTGGTTTTGGGATTTTAGTTGTTCGGTGATGTTTTCGGATTTTATCATTTGAGCTGTGAGAGTGTTGAACATCTGCTGTGCTTGGGTGTCGATTTGGGCACAGTGTTGGTAGAGTTTGCCTTGGGTCAGGAGCGTTGTGAAGAGGACAGGATTGTGTTTTTGCAGGTAGTCCTTATGCATCATACCCCATTTGCCGAGGCGAATGGATGTTTCTTCGGCTAGAAGTGTAAGGTTGGGTATCATATAATCATTAACTTGTCTGTATGTAATATTAGCCATAAAATTCATCCTTTCTTGTTATCGATAAAAGTGTCGTAGGTGAATCTTGCTCCGAGTCTGAAGCCGACGGTGAAGCTGTCTGCATTGCAGAGACTTGAAAACTTGATGTAGGTTGCTACATAGTCGGTGAAAAGCTCTTTGTCCTTATCAGCGAGGAGTGCTGTCAGCTGCTCCTCTTTACCGGCAAGCTCACTAAGGCTCTTTTTGACTTTTGCCGTCAGGTTGGTTGTGCACTCCTGCGGCTCGATGTTTCCATAGTAAAAATCTTCAATAAAGTCAGACATAGTATCACCCCCTGCCGTTCAGATTTGTTGATGATTTTCAGGAGCAGTTCGTCAACATCTTCTGTAGGTATACCGTCCGAGAGAAGCATATTTCGGAACTCGTTCATTCCGTTGATTAACAGATTACACTCAAAGTCCGTAAGCTTCAGTTTGGTTTTCTTATTGAACATAAAAATGACCTCCTTGTATTTGGTAATACCATTTTACAAGGAGGTCTGTGTTTTGTCGAATGTGTGGATATTTATTTTTTAGGTTTAAATTTTGCACTATATTTAAGAACATCAGGATCCTTCATAAGCCAACCAAATTTTTGCAAAAATTGTAGCTTATCTTCATCTGACGACCATTCTTTTAATGTATGCAAAACACCCTCAATTACTTCGTTTTCTTTGCCGTTAAAGAACCTTTTGTTAGGTCCCTGTTTAAGTTGCATAGGAATTCCGTTTTTTATTGTCATCCAAATAGTTGAACCGCCTGTTGTATGTAAATCATCACCTACGAAACCATCAAGCAGACCTTTTGCTAATTTTGACAATAAATTCTTTTCTTCATTGCTTATTGACATTTGGTTTTCTCCTTATATTTAAATTTGAACACCCTTTATCAATAATTATCACCATAATTATTGTTTTCTTCATCGGAAATACTACTTTCAATAGAGTCAATTTGATCACTTAAGTCATCAATATATTTGTCTAAATCAGATATATCTGACCTAATATCAGAAATTTCCCCTTGCAAATCGTCTAATGAAAATTCAAGACTTTCAATTTTTCCATACAAGCCTTTCATTGCTAGTATAAATTCTACTTTTAGCCCTTTATCATCCAATGAAAGCAACCGGTTTCTTTCAATCTCAATTTCATCTTTTTCACGTTGGAGCTGTTCTTGTTTCTTTTTGGCATCTCTTTCTTGAGAAGCTAATTGTTTTTTTCTGTATTCACTATCAACCTTTTGCTGTTCTGCAACTCGCTGTTCCTTTTTTAATGAGCGTATTTCATCTCTTTTTTCTTTTTCAAAATCTCGTTGGGCTTTTCTCTCTTCCTTTTCAAGATTTCTTTGAGCTTTACGTTCTTCTTTTTCAATATCACGTTGGTGTTTTTCTTGTTTTTTCTTTTGAGCGTCTATAATGATATTATCAGCTTTTTCTTTTACTTTCTCAAACATATAAACGACCCCTTTTGTGTCTATTTTGTTTATTATATCATATTTCTACTAACAATCTCAATACCCATACACGCAAAAACTCCTTGTGTTTGGTAATACCATTTAACACGTATGTGTTTTGTAGAATGTGCGGAATAAGACATTTATATCAAAGCATTAACTTGTTTTGTCAAAACTCTCTTGATATTTTAATCTCAATGCTATATACTAATATTGTAGTCAATGTTATGTTAAATGCACGGAAATCTGTATGACAGCCGGACGAGAAAGCTGAAGATGACAGAGGGCTATGCAACTTTTGACTACACGACAAAAAAGTAAACTCCAAGATACTATCGACTGTGATTAAAATTCTCGTTACATTGTTGAGAACCCATGAGTAGGCTCCGGGAGATAACACTCTTTTGAGGTGGGCTCGATTGCTGTATCAAGGCTTTACACCATACTACATTAGGCGATTGCTATTTAGCGATGGTCTTTGTTGTTATGTGTGTAAAGCATCAATCCGAACCGTTGAAGTCTGTACACACATAAGTGTATGGACTTTTTATTTTGGTTCGAGTTGGAGGTGATATAATGAAAATTTGTAGAAAAAATGCGCTTCGTTTGTGGGAAGAATATTTTGGAAATTCAGAGTTTGCCGAAGATTTTCACGGGAATTTAATGTGCCGTGATGGATATGGTGATGCAAACTTTAGCATTTATCGTTTTGGTGAGCGTATATATTGTGGTTGGAATATTCATCATATATTACCACTTTCGTGTGGCGGCACAAATGAAAAACATAATTTGATTTGTACAAACATCTATACAAACGATGAGGCGGAAGACAAAATTACCTTTTGGATTGATAGCTACCTCTATCAAGTGCAACGGGTTTATGGAACACGAGAACATCAAATAATTAAACTAAATTAAGGAGGAAGCGTAAATGTCAAAACCGATTTTTGATTTAGAGGACGGAGATTTCATATTTTCAACATCTGGGAGTTTAGGATTTGATTCTGATGAAAATATGATGATGCGCATGTCGGATAATATGGCAATGGATATGGATTCAGGTGATATCCATTTTACTTCATCTTGGGATAATGATGAGGATGATTAAATTCCAATAACCACAAAAACTCCCTCTGTCATTTCTGACAAAGGGAGTTCATTTTAAATATAGAGTTTTACTTCAATATCTCGCCAGCCTCTCACACGCTTTGTTGGGGAGATGGAATAGACATATTCCTGTGCGTCCTCAATCGTCAGAGTGAATTCAGCGAACTGAGTGAAGATTACTTCCTGCCATCGGCAATAGCTGCCTGTACAGCTACGTAAGAATGTAGGAATTCATCACCTGATTTTTCTAACACTACAAGCAAATAAAACAATCATATTGCATTTTTCGACATATGTATGATATAATATTAATGCCAAACTAATTAAATATGCAAGTGGTATTTTTTCTTAGGAATATTATACCCTTTTACTGAATTCGGTGAATTTGATAAAAACGCAAATTCCACTATGACGAATTCGGTTTATACCATTTTGCATAATTAGTTTGGCGACTATCGGAGTTTGCGTTTTTTGTGCGGTTACTTCGGTAGCCGCATTTTTGTTTTTAGGAGGAAGTTAAATGGCACAGATTGCTGATATTATTAAATATGAGGGTGATAACAGCACCTTTATATGGAAACACCCTTCAGAGGACTTTAACAGTCTGACTCAACTTATCGTTCACGAAAGCCAAGAAGCAATCTTCTTTATGAATGGTCAGGCTTTGGATCTGTTTGGTCCCGGACGCTACACTCTTGAAACACAGAACATTCCTAAACTCGGAAAACTGTTAAACCGTACTACAGGTGGGGAAACGCCGTTCCATTGTGAAGTTTATTTTATCAATAAAACGGAACAAATGAGTATTAAATGGGGTACCGATAGCAAGGTGCAGTATATTGAGCCTACGTATGGTTTTCCCATTTCCATCGGTGCATCTGGCGAAATGAGCCTTCGTGCCGAAGATAGCCGAAAATTACTTTTAAAACTTGTAGGAACAGAAAATTATCTTGGTCAGCAGAAACTAATTTCCTTCTTCCGTGCTTTTTTAATGACACGAGTAAAGACTTATATTGCGCAAGCAATGAAGTCCAACGCTATCAACATCTTTGAATTGGACGAGAATCTAACAGTATTCTCCGATTCGATTCATAAGCAGTTAATCCCGGATTTTGCTGATTATGGCGTGTCACTCGAACGCTTCTTCGTTACGAACGTTGTGAAACCTGACGGCGATAGGCAGTACGAAAAGTTTAAGGAACTTCACTTCCGTCAGTATGCGGATATTGCCGAGGCAAAGCTTCGTCAGCAGACCGATTTGATCTACGCACAAACAGAGGCGCAAAAGGTCGTTATAGATTCCCAAGCACAAGCCACCAAACGTGCGCAGGAAGGATATACATATCAGCAAGAACGCGGATTTGATGTAGCAACCGAGGTTGCACGAAATGAAGCGGTTGGACAGTTCACCAATTTAGGTGTAGGACTTGGAACAATGGCAGGCGTTGGTGGCGCCGTTGCTGGAACGGTCGGTGGCGCAATGAATGACGCATTAAATCAGACTAACGTTCCAAATAATCAATGTGCCAAGTGTGGAGCTCCGCTTCCGCAGAATGCAAAATTCTGCTTAGAGTGTGGTGAAAAGGTGGCACCTGTAATGCAAGATAACACCGTGATTTGTCCTTCGTGTGGCAAGACCGTAGCAAAGGGCAAGTTCTGCCCTGAGTGCGGTTATAAATTCGTTACCGCTTGCCCGAAGTGTGGCAAAGAAATTGTGCCCGGTGCAAAATTCTGCCTTGAATGTGGCGAAAAGCTTTAATGGAGGTGCTGATAATGAAAAAAGTATTTAAGTTTTATTCAACTGTTTGGGCTGTCCTTTTAGCCTTATTCAATGTTATATCTTTTGTATCTGTCGGATGGGCAGGAACACCAAAATACACACCTTCTTTTTGGATTGGATATGTATTTATAACACTATCATTTATTGGTCAAATTGTATGCGCTTATTTTGCGTTAAAGGATTCTGACATCAAAAAGACGTTTTACAATGTTTCCCTTATCTCTACCAGCTACACCGGACTGATTCTGTCCTTTGTCTTCGGCGGATTATGTATGATCATTTCACCGCTTCCTTATTGGGTGGGAATTATTCTCTGTGCAATCGTTCTTGCGTTTAATATCATTGCTGTAGTAAAAGCAACTGCTGCTATTGATGTCGTAGGCGGTATTGATGAAAAAGTAAAAGAAAGCACTTTGTTTATTAAATCTCTGACCGTTGATGCAGAGAGCTTGATGTCCCGTGCAAAAAGCGAAGCTGTCAAGGCAGAATGTAAAAAAGTCTACGAAGCGGTGCGTTATTCTGATCCAATGAGCAGTAATGCTTTGGCTTCTATCGAAAGCGAAATTACAATAACATTTGCAAAATTGTCTGAAGCCGCTATGGATGATAATGCTGATGTCGCTTCTGAATTGGCAAGCGCACTTCTTGTTTTGCTCGTTGACAGAAATAAGAAGTGTAAACTTTCAAAGTGAGGTTTTTGTTGTGTCTACACAATGGACGACATTATATAAATATGTATCTTTGGATTATGTGGCTGACATTTTGGATAATCATAGATTGTACTTAAGTGACGGCACAAATTTCAATGATCCCTTCGAAATTACAGTCACCAGCAAAAAGGCACACAAGACTCGACATGTTGAAGGATTACATATTCTATCATTAACTAATAGTTATCGAAACAAACTTATATGGTCGCATTATACGGATTCACACAAAGGAGTATGTTTGACCGTTAAAGTCCCAAACCATCTGGTGTATCCAATATGTTATTCCACGAAGCGAATATATGATGATAGCGATGTTGACAAGATTATCTCCTCAAGTGTGAAAATCACCAAAAAGAGCCTAGACAAAGATTTTTCAGCATTGAGTAAAAGCAAAAAGATAGCATATATAAAAGACAAAAAATGGCAATATGAAAAAGAGTATAGAATAGTTTTTGATAAAGATGATGAAGTCGGTTTGATTTATGAAGACGGCAAGTGGTTTATGTCCGTAAAAATCTCAAATGTATATTTAGGGGCAAATTTCGACAAAAACAATGTGAAAACACAAGAAAAAATAATGGAAGCCTGTAAACGAAATAAGATAAAAGTTGCAAAAATGGTTTTATCGGATTCAGATTATTCTGTAAAAGTAAAGAGGTAATTACAATGGCGATATACAAGTGTAAAATGTGCGGCGGCACAATTGAATTTGAAAAAGGAGATACAGTTGGTGTTTGTGATAGTTGCGGAACAAAGCAAACTCTTCCAAAAACCAACGATGACGTTATCTCGAATCTTTTTAATAGAGCGAATAATCTGCGCTTGAAATGTGAATTTGATAAAGCTGCACAGATATATGAAAAAATTGTAGAACAAGACGACAGTGAAGCCGAGGCTCATTGGGGGCTTGTGCTTTGCAAATACGGCATCGAGTATGTTGAAGATCCAAAGACATACAAGCGCATTCCGACCTGCCACAGAACACAGTATACCTCTGTGCTTTCCGACGCAGATTATCTTGCCACAATTGAAAATGCAGATGCAGTGAGTAAGGAAGTATATACTTCTGAAGCTCACGAAATAGCTGAGCTTCAGAAGTCAATTCTTGCAATCGTAAAGGACGAAAAGCCGTTTGATGTGTTTATCTGCTACAAGGAAACTGATGAAAACGGAAAAAGAACACAGGACTCCGTTCTTGCAAATGATATTTACTATCAGCTTGCACAGGAGGGGATGAAGGTATTCTATTCCGCAATCACTCTTGAGGATAAGCTCGGTGTTGAATATGAGCCTTACATCTTTGCGGCACTTAACTCTGCAAAGGTAATGCTGGTTGTCGGCACAAAGCCTGAATATTTTGATGCTGTATGGGTACGAAACGAATGGTCACGATATCTCAAGATGATGAAGGAGGACCGTTCAAAGCTTCTTATTCCCTGCTACAAAGATATGGATGCATATGACCTTCCCGAAGATTTTTCACACCTTCAGGCACGGGATATGTCAAAAATCGGCTTCATCAACGATCTTGTAAGAGGCATCAAGAAGGTTGTTGGTACAGACGGGCCGAAGAATGTGTCTGTAAAAGAAACAGTGGTTGCCGCAGGAAATACAAACACTTCGTCATTACTTGAAAGAGCTTTTATGTTCCTTGAAGACGGAGATTTCAATTCTGCAGAAGAGTATTGCGAAAAAGTCCTTGATATTGAGCCTAAGTGTGCACAGGCTTATCTTGGTAAGCTGATGGCAGAATTGCGTGTGAGAACGTGCGAAGGATTAAAAGACTGTGCAGAACCATTTGATACAAATAACAACTATCAAAAAGCCATCCGTTTTGCGGATGATAAGCTGAAAGAGGCACTTGCCGGCTACATAGAGCATATCAATACCCGTAATGAAAATACCCGTCTTGATGGTATCTACACCCGTGCAAAAAATGCAATGTCTGCGGCAAATACCGAGAGCGCTTATAAGGAAGCGGCAGCGCTCTTTGAGTCTATTAGTGAATATCAGGATTCTTCTGCTCTCGCGCAGTCGTGCTATGAGAAAGCGGAAGCCGAGCGTTTGGAAAAAGAACGAAAAGCGGAAATCGCACGCAAAGAGGCAGAACGCATTGCAAAACGCATTAAGAAAATTGCGATAAATACAACACCTATCGTTTGCGCTATTATTGCTTTTATTATCGTTTTGAACACGGTTATTATCCCTAATGGCAAATACAACGAGGCGATTGCCTTGGTGGATGCGGGAAAACTTGATGAAGCATACAGTGCCTTTATTGAACTTGGAGACTATAAGGATGCTTCCGAAAAAGCAGGCGACATTAAATTGCAGAAAACCAAAGATCAATTAAAAACCATAAAAGTTGGAAGCCATATCAATTTCGGCGCATACGAACAGGATAATGTCACTTCAAACGGCAAAGAAGATGTTGAATGGCTTGTTCTTGAGATAAAAGACGGGAAGGCACTTGTAATCAGCAAATATGCGCTTGATTGTAAGCAGTACAACACAAGTTATACCGACGTTACTTGGGAAACCTGCACACTTCGCAAGTGGCTGAACAATGATTTTTTAGGTGCAGCGTTTTCAGCCGATGAAAAGTCTATGATTCCTGCCGTTACGGTGTCAGCAGATAAAAATCCCTATTTCAGCACAAATCCCGGCAACGCAACACAGGATCAAGTGTTCTTGCTTAGCATCACGGAGGCGAATAAATATTTCAGCTCTGAAAGCGCAAGACAGTGTGAGCCAACGGATTACGCAGTTGCTAATGGCGCTTCGGAAAGAGACAGCGGCAACTGCTGGTGGTGGCTGCGGTCGCCCGGCTACTATCAGGATAATGCTGCCTATGTCGACGATTCCGGCGATGTCAACGATTTAGGTTACGATGTCGACTACGTTCGTGCCGTCCGCCCCGCTTTGTGGATTGATCTGAACGCTGAATAAAGAATAAAGGAGATAAAGTCATGGCTATATTTAAGTGTAAAATGTGCGGTGGCGCACTTGAAATTAACAATAACGAAACCGTAGCCACCTGCGAATACTGTGGCACACAGCAAACGTTGCCCAAGCTGGATGATGACCGTCGAGCAAATCTTTATGACCGAGCAAACCATTTCCGCCGTAACAATGAATTTGACAAGGCGATGGGAATATATGAGAACATTCTCAACGAGGACAACACCGATGCGGAAGCATATTGGTCGCTCGTCCTCTGCCGATACGGCATCGAATACGTAGAAGATCCCACATCTCACAAACGTATCCCTACCGTAAACAGAGCGCAGTTTACATCAATTTTTGATGATGACAACTATAAATCTGCATTACAGTATGCAGACGGATATCAGCGCAGTATTTACGAAGAAGAAGCTAAGGTGATTAACGAAATTCAAAAGGGTATCCTCGCAATTTCTCAAAAAGAAGAACCGTTTGATGTGTTTATCTGTTATAAGGAAACCGATAACAACGGTCGCCGCACACCCGATAGTGTTTTAGCAAATGATTTGTACCATCAATTAACTCAAGAGGGCTTTAAGGTTTTCTTTGCACGTATCACTCTCGAGGACAAGCTCGGTTCTGCTTATGAGCCTTATATCTTTGCTGCCCTCAACAGTGCTAAGGTGATGGTCGTTCTCGGTACAAAGCCAGAGTTTTTCAACGCTGTTTGGGTAAAGAATGAGTGGAGCCGTTATCTTGCTCTCATCAAACAGGGTCAGAAGAAAATGCTTATTCCCGCTTATAAGGATATGGATCCTTATGATTTGCCGGAAGAATTTTCTCATTTGCAAGCGCAGGATATGTCCAAGCTCGGATTTATGCAGGATTTAATTCGTGGCATAAAGAAAATCGCACAGGTAGATACACCTAAAGCAACTGTTGTTAAAGAAACGGTAATTAGCGGTGAAAACGCTAATACGGCATCTCTTTTGAAGCGAGCATTTATGTTCCTTGAAGATGGCGATTGGAACTCTGCCAACGAATACTGCGAAAAGGTGTTGGATATTGATCCTGAAAACGCTTCTGCTTATTTGGGTAAATTGTTGTCCGAACTGAGAGTGAGAAAGCAGGAATCTCTAAAAGATCAAGTAGAACCCTTTGATCATAGTAATAACTATCAAAAAGCACTTCGATTTGCTGATAACAAGCTTAAGTCCGCCTTAACGGACTATATTAATCACATCCATAACCGAAACGAAGGCATCCGTTTAGAAATCGTGTATAACAAAGCAAAAGTTGTGCTTAAGGCTGCTATTTATCCTGATGAATTAATCGCAGCTGCAAAGGAATTTAAATCTATAATCGGGTATAAAGATTCAGAAGATCTTGCAGAAGATTGCATTAAAAAAGCAGAAAGCTTACAAAAAGATGCAACCCTTCATGAAGCAACATCCCTTATTAATACAAAGTTAATTTCTGCACAAGAAAAAGCAATACAACTTTTAGAATCAATCACGGGATGGAAAAATGCAGATAGCCTTATCGAAACATGCAAAAACAATATTCAAGAAATTGAAAAAGAAGCGGAGCTTATCAAAATTACCAAAGAGAAGCGAAACAAAAAATTCAAAAAATTCGTAAAGATAGTTACTCCTGTTGTTGCAATTGTTATTGTTTTCATTATCATACTTAACATGGTAATTATCCCTAAAATAAAATATGATGAGGCAATCAAACTTATAGGTGAGGGGGAATTTTTAGCGGCTCATGACAGTTTGCTATCATTAGGTGATTATAAAGATAGCATAGAATTGGCTGATGACATAATGGTTAAATATACAGTTGATAAAATAAAGAAATCTAAAGTTGGGGATACTTTCCATTTTGGAAAGTATGAACAAGACAATGATGATTCTAATATAGAAGTTATACATTGGCAAATTCTTGCTTTTAAAGAAGATCGTGCGCTTGTTGTCAGTAAGTTCGCTCTCGACTGCAAGTCATTCAATAATTACAGGGCTGAAGCTGATTGGGGTAAATGTTCATTGCGTAGTTGGCTTAATGATGAATTTTTAAACTCGGCTTTTTCTTCAAAAGAAAAGAATGTTATTGAACCTGTCATAACATCGGATCAAGGAATAAAAGATTTTTTGTTTTTACTTAGTGAAAATGAGGTGGAACTTTATCTGAAAGATTATGAAGAAAGATTTTGTTATCCAACACGTTTCGCTGCTGCATCCGGGACTTTTGAGGATGAACTCGGCAGATGTGGTTGGTGGTTGAGATCAAGCGGATATGCTGATTATTGTGCATCTGTAATTAATGTTGATGGCAGCGTAAGAGATATTATGACTGATGCTTCAGATTGTGCTGTGCGCCCGGCGATGTGGATTGATCTGAACTTTTGAATATTTTTGTTCTTATTGCAAAACACCCCGTGTTCAATCGAACACGGGGTGTTTATTGCTTGTTTAATAGCTGTTATACAGCTACAACTGATGTAGGAGAAGTCGCAAAACCCTTGATTTTATTGGGGTTCAGCTTAATCCCTTCATCCCTTGATTGCTGCCTGTGCAGTATAGCATCAAGGGATGACTTTTCACTACACTTAGCAACGTTTGAGATTATACCATTTTGATTTTCGTTTTTCAATAGGTTCGGGAAAAATTGTTGTAATTCAGTCAAACCGATTACATCCCCGATATGTAGAGGAGGTTCATCCTCCTCGTCATCATTGAAGCTGATGACCGCATTACTTTTTCTACCCTCTGTTACCATATCTATTGTGGTAGTATCTTTCCCATCCAAGTTCATATACCAACGGAAGTGATTTCTGCCATTAGGCACGATTTTAGAAACAAACTTACGAATGATGTGTCGGTCAATTTGCGGATTGGAAAAATCTATCATAGCATTAAGCGAAGATTGTATTTCATCCCAACATATATCAGGATTTTGTATTGCATCTTCAGTTGCAAGCATACGCTCATATTCTTCCGTGAGTTCTAAAAGAGCTTTTTCAACTTTCTCTTTTTGCTCCTTATATTCCTCTTTGCTAATTTCACCGTCTGTTCTCATTTCAAGCAGGGTGTTCTTCTTATTCTTATAACGCTCTATTTGAGCTACAATTCCGGTTAGATTGACCTTCTTA
>JBGVFK010000023.1:0-23051 GCA_045121075.1 Acutalibacteraceae bacterium
TTGAAGCGTAAACAGCAAAGAAAACAAGAATGAAAATGGCTGCAAGAGTCATAATAATCTTTTTCTTTTCGTGGAAACGGTTTGAGAAAAATTCGGGAATTGTAATTGCGTTACCTGAAACTGTTGAATACTTACGAAGTCTCTTAGCAACGATAAGCCAGTTGATGTATGTACCGATTGCAAGACCGATTGCAGTCCAGGCAGCGTCGGCAATACCGCACCAATAAGCAACACCCGGAAGGCCCATAAGAAGCCAGCCGCTCATATCTGAAGCTTCGGCACTCATAGCTGCAACCCAAGGACCAAGGCTTCTGCCACCGATAAAGTAATCCTCTGAGCTCTTGTTAGCTCTTTTTGCATAAGCAAGACCAATGCCGATAACTATAAGCATATAGCCCGCCATAGCGATAAAAATTTGTAATGTTGATGAATCCATTTTTTATGTCCTCCTTTTTAAATCTCCAAAATGAACATCTTTTCATATATTTATTGATTATATTATATAATTTTAATTTTGTAAAGTGCTAAATCAAATTTTTATACCTTTTAATATCCTTTTCTGACATTTTTCTTCTGATTTTCTCCTTCATTTTAATAAAAGGCCTTATAATTCTCTTGCCAAAGGTTATATGAAACACATAAATTCCTATAAGCTGTGCTATAACAAGATTAGCCCTTGCTTCTCCTTCATTGTAAACAAGCATAAAAAAGAAAGACAAAACTGTGAATATAACCGAATAAATAAAATCAATGGCAATCCCTGACTTTTTACCTAAAAACGGCAAGGTCTTGATTATTCCAAGCACCTCATAAAGCACACCCATAAGTATACCGAAGCCAACAGCGAGAAAAAAACGGTATACCTGATTGATAAGCGGTTCACTGTAGGTCATCTGAAAACCCTTTTAAAAAAGCCTTCACTCTTAGGTCTGTTATCAAGATAGCTGAGCGCTGATATTTCTCCATCAATGCACAACTCACCCTTTTCCGTATCCAATGCACTTATATGAAGACCGCTTCCGCTGATAGTCAGCTCACCGTAATTTGTGTAAGCAACAATTGAATTTTCATCAAAGGAGTCCACATCCGTAACTCCCGTAAGGCTTATTTCCTTTCTGTCCTTCATAATAAGGCTATGTTCAAGTAATTTATCTTTATTTTCAGTCATAAAAAACTACCTCCCTACTGAAAAATATTCAGCGGGAGGCTTGGTTATTCTTATAAAATTTTATACATAAGTCCTGCATCATTCTTTGTTGCATGCTCTGTTACTACAAGCACCTGAGCCTTAAGAAGGTTTTCACCCATCTGGATTTCAATAATATCCCCTACCTTAACATCGTAGGATGCTCTTGCAATTTTTCCGTTAACGGTTACATGCTTAGCGTCGCAGACCTCATTTGCAATTGTTCTTCTTTTTATAAGGCGTGAAACCTTAAGATATTTGTCAAGTCTCATTTTTCCTCCGAAAAAATTCAGGACTTCCTTTTAGAGGAAGCCCCATAATTTCGTAAATTATTTTACTGCATCCTTGAGAGCAGCGCCTGCCTTAAAGGAAGGAACCTTAGCTGCAGCGATTTCGATAGCTTCGCCTGTCTTGGGGTTGTGACCTGTTCTTGCAGCTCTTTCCTTAACTTCAAATGTACCGAAGCCGATAAGCTGAACCTTATCACCAGCCTTGAGAGCGTCTTCGATTGAACCGAGAACTGCTGCAAGTGCCTTTTCTGCGTCCTTCTTTGAAATTTCAGCCTTAGCTGCAACTGCATTGATTAATTCAGTTTTATTCATTTTTTTATCCTCCATAAGATATATATTTTCCACGAGATTACTCTCGATTGGATCCTAAAATTGTTTTAGCTTCCTTCCAAAGCTCGTCCAGCTCCTCAATACTAGTTTCTTTCATATTGATGTTTCTTTCTTCAGCAAGCTTTTCAACAGTCACATAACGGCTGATGAATTTCTCGTTTGAAACAGTAAGTGCCTCTTCAGAATCAACATCAAGAAAACGGGAAACATTAACGCAGGAGAAAAGAAGGTCGCCCATCTCATCTCTGATTTCCTCAGCGCTGCCGTTTTTCATTGCAGCCTTAAGCTCTTCAAGCTCACTGTAAAGTGCATCGAATGCTCCGTCAATATTATCCCAGTCAAAGCCAGCCTTTTTAGCCTTTGACTGAATCTTCTGAGCTCTCATAAGTGCAGGAAGCTCCTTGGGTACCTTAAGCATTGATGAGCCCTGGGTTTTCTGCCCCTTGCTCTTACGCTTGATATTGTCCCAGTTTGTGAGAACCTCATCGGTTGATGATACGCTTACCTCACCGAAAACATGAGGATGGCGTTCAATTAGCTTCTGACATACTCCGTCACATACCTCATCAAAGCCGAAGCTGTTCATTTCCTTTTCAATCTGCACATGAAAGGCAATCTGTAAAAGTACATCGCCAAGCTCTTCCTTAAGAAGCTCTTTGTCGTTCTTATTGATTGCTTCAATTACCTCGTAGGTTTCTTCAATGAAATCCTTACGGATGCTTTCGTGTGTCTGCTCAGCATCCCAGGGACAACCACCGGGACCTCTGAGAAGCTCCATAATGTGAAGCAAGTCCTCTATATTATATTTATCTTTTCTTATAAAGTCAACCATTGTTTTACCTCAATTTGGAATATTTTACCCTAATAATCCGAATTTTGCAAGAAGTTTTGCAATTTTTTGTCCTTTAGGAAGCATTTCTACGTCATCTTTAACAATTCCTTTAAGAATCAGCATTAAAACTGCATAAACTACTGCAGCTGCACCGATTGAAGCAATTGTAAAAATTCTGCTTTCAAGCATAAGCTTTTCTGTAATTACATAGTTAATACCCCAGGCTGTTACACCGCAGGCAGCAGCAGAAACAAGAGGCTTCAGATATACAGAAACGAAGTCAATTTTAACCTGTGTAACTCTGAGAAGTGAAGTGAGGTTAATTGCAAAAATAATAATATAGCATACTGTTGTGCTGATGGGTGCACCGTTGATATTGATTTCGGGATTGCCGATAAGAATAAAGTTGAGAAGCACCTTTGCACAGCTGCCGATTGCAATTGACTTAATGGGAATATCCATTCTTCCCACTGCCTGAAGCATATTTGTCATAGGTGAGGTTGCAGCAAAAAGGAAGATACCGAGACCGTAAACTCTGAGCATAGGCTCAGCCACAGGAATCATTTCAGGCTGTGAGCTGTAAATAATTGAAAGAATAGGTCCGGGAATTGCCGCAATACCGAAGCCTGCAGGCATTGCAATCATCATTGTAACACGAAGAACAGTTTCAATTGCCTTTTTGATATCTGTCTTATTCTTTCTTGCCCAAGCGGCTGCAAGCACGGGAATTGCGCTGATGCCGAGGGTAAGTGTGATTGTGGGAATAAGATTCTTGATATTAAGAACGGCTGCGTGTGTGCCGTAAAGGTAGTTATTGATACCCTCATCAAGAGTCTGTGAAGCAGTAAGAGCTGCCTGATACATATTTTTAACCGTATCTCCGCCTGATTCAATTGCATAAGCAAGACGGCTTCTGATGGTAAGGTCGTCAATCATATTACTGATATTGAGTACGATTGAGCTGAGTGCAATAGGAGCAGCAATTCTGATAAGAGCCTTTCTGAGATTCTTGTCGCTGTCTGCCTCAGGTGAATTAACAAGCTCTTCTCTTGTAAAGCCAAAGCCCTTTCTCTTATAACGGATGAAGAGATAGAGAAGACCGAGCATTGAACCGAGGGTAACGCCCACAATTGCCACTGCAGCAGCATAAGGATACATCACACTGAGTGCCTCTGCTTCATTATGAACCTCAACACCGAACACAGTTGCAACACCGTTTACTGCTTCTTCATGGTATGTATTAAGCCAGTGGTTGAAGCAGACATAGGTTGCGGAAAGACCGAAGGCAAACTTAACAGCAGCCTCAATAACCTGAGATACACCTGTGGGTGTCATATTGTTAAGACCCTCGTAGTAGCCTCTGAAGGATGACATCATACAGCAGAACATAATGCAAGGTGCAACAGCAAGCACGCTGACATAGTTCATAGGTGATTTAACAAGCACCGAATAGGGATAAGCAATAGCCATAAGCACAAGAGTACCTGTTAAGCCGACAATAAAGAACAGCTTCTGTGCAACATGGAAAATTCTCTGTGCATCTCTGATTCTGCCCTGCTCTATGCTCTGTGAAACCATTTTTGCAACGGCAATAGGAAGACCTGCCATTGAAATTGCATAAAGCGGATTATAAATTGCATACGCACCCTGGAAGTAACCGTTACCCTCGGGAGTAAGCAGACTCATAAGAGGAATTTTATAAACCGCACCGATAATTTTTACAAGCACCGCCGCAATTGCAAGTACGCCTGCACCGGTAAGCAATGACTGTTTTTTTCTTTCAGCCATATTAAGTCATCTCCTTAGTTTTCTATAAATTCATTGAGAAGGGATTCCTTGGGTATTTCACCCTCAGAAAGTGAAGTAAATCCCTCCAGCTTTATTTTAAGCTCGTTTGCTTCTTTGAAGTATTCACTCTCTTCATTTACATGTCCCAGAAGCTTAATTGCCGTATCCTTAAAGACACAAGGCTCGTAAGGGTGAAGAGTATCAATTTTAATATCAGCTCTGTCAGAAAAAGGAAAAAGATATCTGTCCTCCCCTTTTCTTACACCCTTCCAGAGATAAAAGGTAAACTCAACCTCTGTGTTACGGTGATGATAGTCTCTTATAAGCCTTCTTATAAAACGCATATCCCGTTTGGTAAGCAGCACATTTTCACCGCTATAAATTCTCGAAGAAACGCTGACATAAACCTTAACCATTCTTTCAGTGGCCAGATTATCCGTAATTACAGGATTAATTGCATGAAGACCTTCAACGATTATGATACCGTCTTTTTTTATGTGTGTTTCAGTGAAATGCTCTCTTTTCTTTGTTTTAAAGCTGAAGTGAGGCAAATCACTCTGTCCCCTCTGAAGAAGCTCAGAAAGGCATTTTTTAATCATATCAACATCCAGAGCCTTAACTGTTTCATAGTCAACAGTTCCGTCTTCAAAGGTATAATTAAGATTATCCTCTGAGTAAAAATCGTCAAGAGAAACAGTAATTACATTTCTGCCCATTGACTGAAGCTTATTTTTGAGAAGCAAGGCAGTGGTTGTTTTTCCTGACCCTGAGGGTCCTGCAACCATAAGAAGTGTTCTGCCTTTATGGGCAGCGACCTTTTCTGCAACATCCTTTATCTTTTCAGAATAGCTATTTTCACATTCTATGATAAACCTTTCAGCATCCTCGTTAACGAAGGCATTAATGCCGTCAAGGGTAACTTTCATTCAGTTCACCTCAGAAATAAATTTTCCGTAAAACTCTTCAATATAGTTTTTACGGTTCAGTATTTGCTCAAAATCATTAATATATTCGTATGGATATTTGTAGTTGAATATTCTTTCAATTTCGCCTGAATTTGGTGCTTTAAGCTTGGTTACGGCACCTGCACCTACTGCAAGCACGGTATGACATTCCTCCATCATATAGACATTATAAAGTCCTTCAAAGCCTGCCTTTGCCCAACCCACATTTTCAAGGTTTCCGAGACATTTGCTCTGACGGTACATATAGTAAGGAATGTAGCCTGCTTCGGTAAGTCTGTTCTGCACAAGTGACAGCATTTTTGTTGCAAGGTCACCCGTTGAGCTTTCCATCTTGTCTGTAACAAGATTTGATGAACGCTTAAGAGCAAGAGTATGCACCGTAATATTTTCAGGATTCATTGAAATTGCCTTATCAAGAGAATAAGTGAAGCTATCGAGAGTATCATCGGGAAGCCCTGCAATAAGGTCCATATTGATATTACCGAAGCTCTTTTCTCTTGCAAGGTTAAAGCAGTCCTCTGTTTCCTCCGCAGTGTGCCTTCTGCCGATAACTGAAAGCACATTATTGTTGAAGGTCTGGGGATTTATGCTGATTCTTGTACAGCCTGAATTTTTCATAACCTCAAGCTTGGCTTCGTCTGTGCTGTCAGGTCTGCCGGCTTCAATTGTATATTCCTTTATGTAAGAGAAATCAAAGTTTTCTTTGATTGTGTCTGTAATTTTCTTCATCTGCTCTGCTGTAAGCACTGTAGGTGTGCCGCCGCCGATATAAATGCTCTGAAGCTTAAGAGAAAGCTTCTTTGCAATTTCTGCAGTATAAATAAGCTCCTCGCACACTTTTTCAACATACTGAGGAATCAGCTTTTTTGCCGAATCGTTAGAATGAGAAACAAAAGAGCAATATGTACATCTTGACGGGCAGAAGGGTATCGCAACATAAAGTGAGAAGGAGTCAGCCTCACTCTCAGCAATAACAGGTGCCTCATTTTTAGCAACCATTATAGCAAGTGCAGTTTTTTCCTTGCTTACCTTAAGCTCATTCATAAAGTACTCTGCTGCGGCTCTTTCGCCATATTTTTTTGAAAGATTTGTCATCAGCTTTGCAGGTCTTACACCTGTGAGAATTCCCCAAGGCGGCACATAGCCTGTGCATTCGGTAAGAATTTCAAAAAGCATAAGTGCAATTTTTCTTTCAAAAAAGCTGTCGTCGCTTTCATCAAAGTATTTATCTTTAAGGTCTAAGGTTGCTGTACGCTTTTGTACATAGCCGTCTTTTTTTAGAATTACGCTTATGTTATTTCCGTCAAGCTGAGTCATACAAAGCTCTTCAGCGTCTATTTCTTCCTTATCCTCATAGATTTTTATATGAGGATAAAAAAGTCTCAGCAGATTTTCCGTTTCATAACGAAAGGAATTATTAACTGTTATAAGATTCATTGTTTACATGCCTTTCATGTAAAAATTATACTTTCTTTCTCTGTCAAGGTCTGTAATATCCTCGTGACCGGGATAAACCTTGTAATTACCTTCAAGAGAAGCAAGCTTTCTGAGAGACTCAGAAAGCACCTCTGCACTGCCACCGGGAAAATCTGTCCTTCCCACAGAGTCACAGAAAAGTGTATCTCCTGAAAAAATCATATCATCAATAATGTAGCATACACCGCCAACAGTGTGACCCGGTGTGTGCATAACCTTAATTTCGCTGTCACCGAAGGGAAGCACATCTGCGTCAATTACTGTTTTGTCAGCTTCAAGTGACGGCATTGAAAGGTTAAAGAAATCGCCAAGGGATTTACTGCTGTCATAAAGACAGTCAGCATCAAAAGTGTGGATAACAACCTCTCCGCCAAAATCGGCCTTCAGCCCTTTCACACCCTTTATATGGTCAAAATGTCCGTGGGTAAGAAGAATGTACCTGAGCTTTTCAATGCCCATATTTTTTAGGTAAGCCTTAAGCCTTTCACCGTATTCGCCAACATCAACAAAAGCACAATCTCCGCTTTCTTTGTGGAGAATGATGTAGCCGTTTGTACCCATTACACCAAGCTGTACTCTTTTAACCTCAATTGACATTATTTACCCTTCTTCCATTCGTCGGTATTCATAATAATTGTAACAGGACCGTCATTGAGAAGCTCAACTGCCATATCAGCACCGAAAATACCCTGAGCAACCTTTCTTACACCGAGATTTCTCAGCTCTTCACAGAATTTTTCATAAAGCTCGTTTGCAATTGCAGGAGGAGCCGAATTAATGAATGAAGGTCTTCTGCCGTGTGAAACATCAGCACAAAGTGTAAACTGAGAAACAACAAGCACCTCACCGTCAATTTTATCAAGTGAAAGATTCATCTTCTGATTTTCATCTTCAAAAATGCGGATTTCAGCAATCTTTTTAGCGAGAAGCTTCATTTCATCCTCTGTGTCACCGTCCATTACACCAAGAAGAACAAGGAAGCCTTGCTTGATTTCACCTGTAACTTCTCCTTCAACCGTAACAGAAGCTCTTGACACTCTCTGAATTACTGCTTTCATTTTATCACCCTTTATTCTTACAGACCTGAACGCTCTGTATTAAGAACACCTTTGATTTTTCTGAGTTTTTCGCATACACTCTTAAGATGCTCAGCACCGTTGACTGTAATAGTCATATAAACGGTACATCTGCCGTCACTGCCGTCTTTAGTGAAAATTGAGTGTATCATAACGTGCATATTTGCAATTACACCTGAAAGGTCAGCAAGCATACCGACACGGTTCATACAGGTAATTGCAAGAGTTACACGGTAAGAATTCTGCACCTTTGTGTCCCAGTATGCGTTAATCCATCTTTCAGGCTCTGCTGCAAGTGAAATATCCTTAGGAACATTACTGCATTTTCTTGTGTGAATTGACACACCGTGACCTCTTGTGATAAAGCCGATAATGTCGTCACCGGGAAGAGGGTCACAGCAGCGTGAGAATTTGATAAGGCAGTTATCAATGCCTTCAATAATAATGCCGTCTGCACTCTTTACAACCTTTTTAGGCGCATTGGAAGCAACGGGCTGTGCAAGCTCAGGCTGAGTTTCCTTAACGAGCTTGGTATATTCCTCCTTGATTCTGGGAATGAAGTTGGTTAGCACAAGTCCGCCATAACCGATTGCCGCATAAAAATCGTCAACTGTGTTGCAGTGGTGCTTTTCAGCAAACTTCATAAGGAACTCATTAAGCTGCTTTTCGGGAAGTCTTATGCCGTTGCGTCTGAATTCGCGTTCAACCTCGGCCTTACCCTCAAGAATATTTTCCTCACGCTTTTCCTTTTTGAACCATGAACGGATTTTTGTTCGTGCTGAGGCTGTTTTTGCAATTTTCATCCAGTCTCTGCTGGGTCCCTTATTCTGCGATGAGGTTGTGAGAATTTCAATAATTTCACCGTTATTGATTTTATGATCGAGAGTTGAAATTCTTCCGTCAACCTTTGCACCTATCATCTTATTACCTACACCTGAGTGAATTGCATAAGCAAAGTCGATTATGCAAGATCCCATAGGAAGACTGATAACATCGCCCTTAGGAGTGAAGGCAAAAACCTCTTCAGGAATAAAGTCAGTTTTAATTGTCTTTACAATATCTTCAACATCATCACTGTCCTGCTGACTTTCAAGAAGCTGTCTTATCCAGGAAAGACGCTCTTCAAACTTAGCCTTACCGCTTACGCCCTGCTTATATTTCCAGTGCGCAGCAATACCGTATTCAGCAGTGTGATGCATTTCCCATGTTCTTATCTGTACTTCAAAAAGAATACCGTCTTTACCGATAACCGTAGTATGAAGCGACTGATACATATTGGGCTTAGGAGTTGAAATATAGTCCTTGAATCTGCCCGGGATGGGATTAAACATATCGTGGATAATACCAAGACAGCAATAACATTCATAAACAGAATCAACAATAAGTCTTACAGCATAAATATCATAAATTTCATCGAAGTTTTTACCCTTCATATATGTTTTACGGTAGATGCCGTGAACACTCTTGATTCTGCCTGCAATATGCACATTAGGTACTTCCTGCTTCACTCTTTCGTGAATCTCTTCCTTTATGTGCTGCAAGAAATCCTGTCTTTTAAGGTTCTGATTCTCAAGAGTTGTTTCAATTTCCTTATATGCAACGGGATCAAGGTAACAGATTGCAAGGTCCTCAAGCTCCTCCTTAAAGGCTCTGATACCCAGACGGTGAGCTATGGGAGCATAAATTTCAAGAGTTTCCCTTGCCTTAAAGCGCTGCTTTTCTTCAGGCATAAACTGAAGAGTTCTCATATTATGAACACGGTCGGCAAGCTTGATAATAATAACTCTGATGTCCTGGCTCATAGCAAGGAACATTTTTCTTATATTTTCGCTCTGAGCCTCTTCCTTACTTGCAGAAAGCGGAATCTGACCGAGCTTTGTAACACCGTCAACAAGATGCTCAACATCTGAGCCGAACATATTTCTTACTTCCTGAGAAGTGATTTCAGTATCTTCAACAACGTCATGAAGAAGAGCAGCACAGACGGATTCGGCATCCATACCCATTTCTGCAAGAATCTTTGCAACAGCAAGAGGGTGAATTATATAAGGCTCACCTGAACGGCGCTTCTGTCCCTCGTGGGCATTATAAGCAAGCTCAAAAGCCTTTTTAAGCATAGCCTTGTCTTCGTCTGTAAAATTTTCCTTCACATATTCAATAAGCTGTTCAAAATCATTTCTGATTGCTTCAGGCATCTGTTCCACTCTCCTTTCTGCTGTTAATGCTTTTAAGATATTTAAGCAGCTCTGAATCTTCAAGGTTAACCTTCTGTTCAGTGTCTGCAAGAATTATTTCGTTTCCACTCTGCTTTACTATACCAAGCTCGCAAAGCACGTCAATTGCTGTAAGCACACGACAAGCATCGCTACCGTCAGATGAAAGCCTATAGCAAAGAATATCACTGTCATATTTCCAGCCCTTGTTATTTCTGAGGAATCTAAAAACATCTGCAATATTCTGTCTTGTGGGAGTTATAAACTCAAGCTGTTTTTCGCTGAGAGGCTCTCTGCGCTTCATTTTTTCATAAAGACGAACACTCTTAAGATATTTTTCATCGTCTGTGCCCGACATTCTCATATCCTTTACATAAACGCTGACCTTTGTCTGTCCCATATATTCATTTTTTTCAAGTCTTACAGCAAGGTCAACAACATCACCCTCGGTATAAGGAAATTCATTGAGAGTCATACCGAAATAAAGGGCAGTAATTGTTGCATTACCTCTTCTGAGGCTGAGTCTTATGTGCTTTCCTCCGCCAATTGGCTGAATGGATGAAACAGTCATACCAAAAAGACCAAACATGGGCTGAGGATTACCTGCACCGAAGGGCTCAAGTGCGGAGATTACATTAAGTACATCTGCTGAAATAAATTCGGGCTTAAGTCGGCAGTCAAGGTCAACGGTTGCAAAAGGCATTTCAACAGTTTTAGCATAATCCTGAATAGCCTTTTTAAACGCCGGCAGATTTTCGCTGTCCATACCGAAGCCTGCAGCAAGTGTATGTCCGCCGTAATGGTTAAGAAGATGTGAGGCTGAGCAGATTGCATCGTAAAGAGAAAAGCCTTCAATACTTCTGCCTGAGCCCTTTGCTTCCTTACCGTTATCTGTTATAACAAGGCAGGGCTTGCCGTATTTTTGTGTAAGTCTTGCGGCAACAATACCAATTACACCGCCATGCCAGTTTTCACCGGAGAAAATCAGCACTCTGTCATAGAGCATTTCAGGGTTATTTCTTATCTGTGCTTCTGCTTCGGCAGAAATAAGCTTTTCAACGTCCTGTCTTGTAACATTTGAAGAATCAACCGCCTGTGCAGAAACAAGTGCATCGCTTTCATTTTCGCTCACAAGAAGCCTGAAGGCCTCTTCAGCTGAGGTAATTCTGCCGATTGCATTGATTCTCGGCACAAGTGAAAACGCAACGGTTGAGGCATTGATTTCTTTTCCGTCAACACCAGCGATCTGCTTAAGAGCTTTTACACCTGGACGAGTACTCTTATTGATAAGCTTAAGTCCGTGCTTTACAATTGCACGGTTTTCACCTGTAAGAGAAACAATGTCGCCTATTGTGCCGATAGTAACAAGGTCGCTGTATAAATCAAGCAGCTCATCTGTAGTTTTGTCTGAAAGGGCACAGATAAGCTTAAAGGCAACACCAACGCCTGCCCAGAGCTTGAAAGAGCTTGGACAGTCATATCTGTGAGGGTCAACAACGGCAACGGCCTGAGGAATTGTCTGTGAGGCCTTATGGTGGTCTGTAATAACAAGGTCCATACCGAGAGCAGAAATGTATTCAGCTTCATTAAGGGCAGAAATTCCGTTATCAACAGTAACAATAAGCTTGATTCCTTTTTCAGAAATATCCTTTATAGCATCAAGGTTAAGACCGTAGCCCTCGGAGTTTCTGTCGGGAATATATGTAATTACATCTGCATTTTCACTCTTTAAATAGAGATATAAAAGTGCAGTAGCGGTAACTCCGTCTGCATCGTAGTCACCGTAAATGAGCATTTTTTCTTTTTCGTCAATCGCTTTTCTTATTCTCTCGGCAGCCTTGTCCATATCCTTGATTTCAAAAGGACTCTGAAGTCTGCATTCTTTTGAAAAGAAATCGAAAATTTCGCTGTCATCTGTAATTCCTCTTGAAACAAGCAGAAGACTGCAGAAAGGATCAATATCATATTCCTCGGCAATATCCGAAGCAAGCTCTTTATCAAGCGCTGAAACACACCACTTTTTACGGCTCATAATCTCAATCCTTTCTTTTAAAAATAATTATTAATTATATCACTTTTGTTCAGTTTTTTCAACAGTTTTGTTACAGTGTTCACAAATCAATTTCATAAATACAGGGCCGTATTTATCAAACTTTCGCTCAGAAATACCGGGAATTTTAAGAAACTCCTGTTCAGTTGTGGGTTTAAGGGAAGCAATTGTAATAAGAGTTGCATCCGTAAAGATAATAAAGGCAGGAACACTGCTTTTTGCAGCAAGATCCTTACGCAGAATTTTAAGCTTTGTAAGAAGACGAAGATCAACCTCTGAAGCGGGATTTTCTGCTGTTTTGTATTTATCGGTTTTCTCGAGAAAGCGGCGAAGTCGCTTATTCTTGAACAGCACTGCAAAGGCCTTATCTTCAACAACAAGGTTGCCCTTGCTGTTTTCGCTTATAAATGAATGATCAAGGAAATAACGGATATGCTTTTCAATCTGACTTTCAGCAACATCGTTCATTATGCCGAAGGTTTTAAGCTTATCAAGCTTATTCTTCACGATGTAATCCGTACTGTTGCCCTTGAGAATATCAACGACAACCTCTTTGCTTTCTTTCTCCTTGACACGCTTGATACAGGAGAAAATTTTCTGCGCTTCAAGAGTAATATCAACACTTGTTCCACTGCCGTTACAGCCTGAACAATTCTGACATCTGCCCTTAGGTCTTTCACCGAAATAAGAAAGCATATAATTACGAAGACAGGGTGCATTTGTGGAGTAATACACCATTTTGTTAAGCTTTTCAAGCTTAAGGGCACGGATTTCTTCCTTTTCCTTTTCGCTGAGCTCACTGTTTTCGTCAGCATTTTCTATAAAGAATTTCTGCAGACGTATATCAGAGGGACTGAAAAGAAGAATACAGTCTGCATCGCTTCCGTCACGCCCTGCCCTGCCTGCCTCCTGATAATAGCTTTCAAGGTCACCGGGCATATTGTAATGAATAATAAAGGAAACATTGGATTTATCAATACCCATACCGAAGGCATTTGTAGCAATAATAATCTCTTTTTTATCGTTAATGAAAAGCTCCTGGTTGAAATCTCTTTCAGCCTTAGGCAGACCTGCGTGATACTTGGTTACGCTGTAGCCCTCCTCGGAAAGCTTTTCGTAAAGCTCATCGGTATTTCTGCGTGAAGCACAGTAAACTATGCCGTTTCTACCCGAATATAAATCAAGGTAACGACGAAGTGCAACATACTTGTTCTTGGGCTTTATCACCTCAAAATAAAGGTTAGGTCTGTCAAAGCCCGTAACCACCTCAAAGGGCTCATTGAGCCCGATAAGCTCAGTTACATCCTCTCTTACTCGTTTGGTTGCCGTAGCTGTAAAAGCGGCCACAACAGGTCTTTTTTTCAGAGATTCGATGAAGCTTTTTATGTGAAGATAGCTGGGTCTGAAATCGTGACCCCAATGAGAAACACAGTGTGCTTCATCAACGCAGACCATGGAAATTTCCATTTTTTTGCAAAGTGAAATAAACTCCTTATTCTGTAATCTTTCGGGAGCTACATAGATAATTTTATAAGCACCTTTTTCTGCCCTTTCCATTACAAGGGTGTGCTGTTTTTCAGTAAGCGTTGCATTGATGAATGCTGCTTTGATTCCGCACTGCAGAAGGGAATTCACCTGGTCCTTCATAAGAGAAACCAAGGGTGAAACAACAATTGTAACACCCGGCAGAATCAGGGCAGGCACCTGAAAGCAGACAGACTTACCTGCACCCGTAGGCATAATGCCAAGAGCGTCTTTATTCTGCAGAATTGCGTCAATCAGCTCCTCCTGACCTTCTCTGAAGGTGAAGTAGCCGAAGTATTCCTTTAATACCGAATTTTTATCCAATGGTAGTCCTCCGAATGGTTACAGGTTAAAGATTACACAAACATTCTTTTTGAAAGCCACTTTCTGATAGTTTTACTTGAGTAGCAGTAGATAAGAAAGCCCACAATTGCAATAAGTGAAGCAAAGCCTATAAGACCAAGCTCAAAAGCATATTTCACTGAGCAAACAAAGCCGAGAATACTGCCGACACCGAGCATGCTTAAAGCAATCTCTGAAACGATGAAAAGTATTTTCAGCACCCAATGGCGTTTTTTTGCTCTTACCCAGAGAAGATAAGTGAGCACAAGAAGAGAGTTGAATAGAGCTATAATCACTGCACCCGGAAGGTAATTTCCACCGATATTTACAAGATTGAACACCGTTAAAATATAAAGTATTACCGCAACGGTGTCAAAGCCCCACATAAGATATGCACGCATTTTTTTAAGGAAAAACGGAAGAATGAAAATTACCCACAGAAGTAAACCGATACCCACTATATGCAGTGACCACCAGCTCTCCTTATAAATAAACAGGTTTATAAGAAGGCATACAATCTGAGGAATTGCAATTATTGTTGTTGCAAGAGCAGCAAAAAACTTTTTCTTCTTTCTTTCGGGAATAACAAAGGCTTCGTTTGAAAAAACAGTTTCGTGCTCTTCTTCAGCTTTAATGTTAGGATTTATTACGGGAGTTTCACAAAGGGCACATTTTTTTGCCGCTTCATCAAGCTCAACACCACAGTTTACACAATATGACATATTAATTCTCCTCCAGGCAAAACGCCTTTAATTTCTGTTACTTTCAATTTTTACGTGAACACCCATTTTAACAAGTCTTGTGAAAAATTCGCGTTCAATATCTCTTTCCTCATAGCAGTTTGAAAAGGTGAAGACCATTTTATCTCCGTGAGAAATAACACCGCATCTTGCACCGTTAAGCTTACCGGCACCGGTGAAAAGAGTAATTTTTTCAACATGCTCACTTACACCCTCAGGTAGAGGTACAGGACCCACATTTGAAAGCAGACTTGTTGTTGTCTGTTCGCCGGTTATAATAAAGGAAATTGCAATGCCAAGATCCTTCACAGGTAAGGGCAGAAATTTCATAACCGGGTTGCGTTCAAGCTTAAGATTCTGAGTCATCATTGAATTGATGAGTTTCGGGTCGTTAGCAAGTCTCAGCTGAAGTGAAGCAGCCCTGAGAAGGTCTTCAAAGGTGTATTCACCAAGATTCGGGTCAATTTTTACTCTCAGACAAAGCACGAAATTACGAAGAGTTTTTGAAGGAAAAGCCTTTCTGAGGTTAACGGGAATCTGTATACAAATCTCCTTCTGCTTATTCTGCTCACGCTTTTGCTTCTGATAGTGTACATCAAGAAGCAAGGCTGCAAGAAGCTCTGTTACGGTAACACCGTATTTTTTGGAAATTGCGTGAAGCTCTTTGAATGACATTTCACCTGAGGTGAAGTTATTCATATGCTTTGGCACCTTTGTGCCGACTGCGTGATAAACAAATTTATCACGTCTGTTATACGGTACCTTTGAGGATGCATATTTAAGATAAGAATCTTCAATTTCTTCTTTTTTGGGCTTTTCGTTTACATCAAGCACAAAATCGTTATATTGCACCTTTACACCCTTAAGACGAAGATACTCACCTGTCATAGTTGAAAGAAAAACAGCAGCACCGTAGCCGTCGCAAAGAGCGTGGTATACATCAACGGAAATGTTTCTGCCACGGTAATAAACTCTGAAAAGGAAACCGTCATTTTCTTTAAATTTAATTCTGTAGCAGGGATTTTTTATATCGGGAAGAACCTCTGGAGTGTTGGGATTTCGCTCAAAATAATGCCAGAAAAAGCCCGGTCTGATTCTTACGTTAAACGACGGTATACGCCTGAGAGTTGCTTCAAGAGCAGTCTGCAGAGTATCCTTGTCAACCTCTTCAGTGAGCCTTACAGAAATTCTGTATATGTTTGACCATGTATTGCTGTTCTGACCCGGAAAGATTTTTGCCGCATTGTCAAGTCTGAACCAATCAAAGAAATTATTTCTCAAGTCTGTCCCCTCCCAGTTGTAATAGAGTATAATCTCTATAATTATACAATAAAGCAGATGTGTTTACAAGGTTTTTAACGAAAAAATCATCATCTGACTTAGTATAAAGTTTTTTTCATTTTCAGGTTGATATTATTTTGATTTTAATTTATAATAAGTCTGTTAACTATATCCGATACGGGAGGTAAAAATATGCAGGTTACAGTTAAGGCCTATGCAAAAATCAATCTGATGCTTGACATTCTTTCTGTTCTTCCCGACGGCTACCACGACTTATTTATGGTAATGCAGTCCGTCGGTATTTACGATACTGTTACAGTTAAGAAAACTGACACCAAGAGCATCAGAATCACTTGCGATGTGCCGTCAATACCAACAGGTGAAAGCAACATTGCCCACAAGGCAGCCACAGCATTTTTTGAGTTTACAAAAAAAGAAAACTGCGGAATTGAAATTGACATTATAAAGAAAATTCCCCACGCAGCAGGTCTTGCAGGCGGCAGTGCCGATGCAGCAGGTGTAATTACTGCACTTAATGAGCTTTTTGAAACAAAGCTCAGCGAAAAAGAGCTTATAGCAATCGGTTCAAAAGTAGGCTCAGATGTGCCCTTCTGTATTCTCGGTGGTACAATGCTTGCTCAGTATACAGGTACAGTACTCTCCCACCTTCCCGACCTTAACGAGGAATTTGTTATTATTGTAAAGCCTGACCAGAGCGTTTCAACAGGTGCGGCTTATTCAGCCTTTGATACCGCTGACAGAGTTCGACACCTCGACACAAGAGAAATGCTTGCAGCTGTCTGCAAAAATGACAGAGAATCATATCTCAACTGCATAGATAATGTTTTTGAGCAGTTCATTGATGTTCCCGACAGAGTTGTAATCAAGGGAATTATGCGTGAAAGCAATGTTGCTGCATCTTGTATGAGTGGCAGCGGTCCAAGCGTATTCGGCATTTTCAATAATGCTTTCGATGCACAGAACTGTATTGCTGAAATGAAAGAGCGCTTCGACAACTCCTATCTCTGCTCCTTTGTTAACAAGGGCTGCGAAATAGTTTAAAATTAAAAAAAGTTAATCCGTCAGCCGTTATCAGCTGACGGATATTTTTTATGATTCAATAAAGTAGGTTGTAATTGCAATGAGATACTGCGCAATGTAATAGGTCACAATATTCACTATAAATCTTCCTACGGTAACCTTTTTGCCGCCCCTTGTGAAATAAATTTCTGAGAGAACAACATCTGAGAAAAGGAAGAATGCGCCTGCAATTGTGTAGATGAGGTATGCGAGTGCCTTTGTTTTAAAGTAAGCAGCACCTGCTGTTGCCATCATCAGCGAAAGAATAAAGCTGTAAGCAAACACTATCCATTTGAATTTACCGTAATCCTGATCGAGGATTTTAGCAAGGAATATATTGAATACTGAAATGCCGAGAGCGATTACCACAGGAATAATCATATCCTTTAACTTCAGACCTGCATTTGTAACAGATGCGGAAATATAGAAGAAATGACCTATACCGAAATTCAGAAAGCCTAAAATCAGGTATTTTTCCTTGTGGTTAAGGTGAATCCACTTCTGGTCAAGATATACGTCACCAAGAAGTCCCATTACACCGCCCACGATTATAAGAAGACCGAATTTTGCATTCTCGGGTCTCTGGAGAAGCGACAGTGCTGCCGTTACAATATAACATACACTGACCAGGCTTTTTACTTCAAGTCCGAGAACATTTCTGTTTCTGCAACACACAAGGATGTATGTCAGCAAAAGAAGAACACCTATAACGATTGATATTATCATACTAACTGACAACATATTCACACCTCCGATATTAAATTTTTTCTTTTACAATATGTGCAGTTAAACCTCCACGAAGTAAGTTGTAATTGCAATAAGGTACTGTGCAACATAATAAGCGATTATGTTAAGAATAAATCTTGTAACAGTAACCTTTTTTCCGTCTTTTGTAAAGTAGATCGCAGAAAGGATGATATCCGATACAAAGAAGAATAAACCTGCAATAAGATAAATAAGGAATGCCTTTGAGCCTGTTCTGTAGTATGCCACACCTGAGAGTGCAACCATAAAGGACAGCACCATTCCGTAAACGAACACAAAGACTCTGAATTTGCCGAAGTCCTGCTTAAGGGGCTTTTTAAGGCATTCATTGAGAATCGGGAAGCCAACAGCAAGAAGAGCCGGCACGAGCATATCTTTTATTCCGAGCTTTGCTGTTTCAACAGTAGCAATTACATAGAAGAAGTGACCGATTGCAAAAACGGAAAAGCCCATTCTGAGATAATTTTCCATACTGTCAAGGTGAATCCACTTCTGGTCAAGATAAACGTCACCAAGAAGACCGAACACACCACCGATAATTATCCATAAGCCGTATCTGAAGGTCTCGGGTCGTTCCATAATTGCAAAAGCGGCTGTTGTTATGTAAAGCACGCTTACGATACTTTTAATAAGAAGACCGGGTACATTTCTTCCCTTGCAGCACTTAAGAATATACCATAAGAGAAACAGCGCTCCTAAAACTGTTGAAGCTATCATTGTGATTGGCATAGCTTACCACTCCTTTTTCGATTTTTTACTGATTAAGCATCAATTACAATGCCTCTTTCTTCTCTCTTCTTTGCGAGCTCGCCAACGATACTCTGCTTTTCTTTACCTGCAATTTTATAGAAGAACATAGGAATTGCGCAAAGAAGCATACTGATACCGGGAACAATTGATACAAGAGAGAACATTGCAAAACGAAGATTTTCAGGCATTTCAAGAGCAGATACAACTGCTGTTGATGAAAGCATCTGTGAAGGCTCAAGACCGATTACCATGTACATAATAACGATACCTGAGGTTGCAAATGCATTACCGATTTTGTTGATGAAGCCCTGACAAGCAGCACCGAGAGCATTATCACGGAAGCCTGTTGTAAGCTCCATATAGTCAAGGCAGTCACAAATCATAGCAAAGCAAACTGTGTTGATAACGCCAAGAGGAATACATGAAATGATAATGAAGGGAATGCAAGCATAAAGATTCATTGTGAACCAACCAACTATAGTTGTTACAATGCTTGCAACAAAGCCTGCAAGACAGCTTACAATAACAAGCTTCTTGTAGTCAATTTTCTTCATAAGCTTCGGCATAAGAAGTGTTGCACCGAAGAGACCTACAATTGAGCTTATCTGGAATACAGTTTTAACTGTTGAAATACTTGATTCAATTGCAGCAATTCTTTCTGCTTCTGTAGCAAGAGTAGCAAGGTCGGGACCAATGTAGAATGAATAACGTGCAACATGGATTGCAGCTGCAGAAACCATATAACGGCCACTTGAAAGAACACCCATAAGAAGAACAAGAACAAGGGGCTTACACTTGAAAATTCTTGCAAGCTGTGAGGGCTCACCGGGCTGACGATTACGGGGAGGAATCTTAACTCTTTCCTTTACGCCTGTGCAAACAAATGAGTAAAGAATTGTGCCGAGACCTACAGTTACAATAGCCATTACGAGATACTTTTTCTTCTGAACTGTAAGAGGATCGGGTGTTACCTCCTGTGCCTTTACCCATGCAGCCATAATAAGGCCGACAACAAGGAAGAGCACCTCAGGAACAGCTGAACCGATGCTGTTGAAAATTTTACTGATTGAAATTACCGAGCTTCTTTCTTCTGAGTCAGGAGTAATAACATTGGGAAGACCCCAGAAGGATACGTCACCTACAGTATAAATCATACCCCATGCAACATAAACAATTGCTGAGTAAACCATCATCTCTGTTTTGCCGAGATCCGGGCTGAGGTACATAAGGAAGGTAACGATTGCAACGGGAATAAGAGCAAAACGGATGAAGGGAATCATTTTACCGCTCTTAAGATTACTTCTGTCAACAATCATACCCATAAGAGGGTCATTGATAGCGTCCCAGATTCTTGCAAGAAGCATAAGCAGCAGCACAAACATCGGGGTAAGCTGAAGTACATTGAGATAATAGTCACTGATATAGCTTGACATAAGGGCGTATATCATACCCTGACCCATACCGGCAACACAAAAGGCTGTCAGTTCTTTTTTAGGTACATATTTTTTTGTTTCCATTTTTAACCTCCTGAAGTTAAAATTCAGTTATTATTTGATAAATTATTGTAACATATTCTGAAAAAATTTTCCACCTATTTTCAACAAGACTTACTTGGGGTCTGTAGAAAAACGAGTCCGTTTTTTGTGCTTTTTGCCGAAAGTTTATGTAAATATTGAAAAATCCACTACTTTAATGTATGATTGATTTGATTAAATTATTAAAGGAGAAAGAATGATATGGCAAAACCTTCAGAATATTTTGTTAAAACCTTTTCATGGAAAACTGACAGCAAAACCAACGGAAAATACACCTTCATAAGAAAAGATGTGCGTTTTTCACTTCTGACCGACAGACTTCTCCGTGTTGAGGTTGATAAAGACCTTAAGTTTACAGATGAGCCTACACAGACCGTTGTGTGCAGAAATTTTGCTGAGCCGGAATTTAAAATTGTAGAAGACGGCGACCTTGTAATCGTCATTACAACAAAAACAATTTTCAAGTATGACCTTGCTCAGCACAAGATGATAGGCATTTCACTCAAAAACGGCAAGAGCCTTACTGAATATCAGAGCGGTAACCTTAAAGGTACATACCGTACACTTGACCAGGCAAACGGTGCTGTTAAGCTTGGTGACGGTGTTATGTCAAGAGACGGTGTTGCCGTTGTTGACGACACAGTAAGCCTTATTCTCAACACAGACGGTACAATCGGTGAAAGAAGAAAGACACAGAAGGACGAATACTACTTTGCCTACAACCACGATTACAGAGCTTGTCTTAAGGACTTCTTCTCTCTTTGCGGCAAGGTGCCTCTTGTACCTCGTTACTGTCTCGGTAACTGGTGGAGCCGTTATAAGGCTTATACTCAGGAAGAATATCTTTCACTGATGAATGAATTTATTGACAGAGAAATTCCAATTACAGTTGCTACTGTTGATATGGACTGGCACTGGGTTGATGTAAAGAAGCGCTTTGGTAAAAGCGGCAGCAAGTTTGTGCTTAACCCCTTTAAGGCTGACAACATCTTCCAGGGTGACGGCTGGACAGGCTACAGCTGGAATACTGAGCTTTTCCCTGATTACAGAGCCTTTCTTAAGGAGCTTCAGGACAAAAACTTCAAGGTTACTCTTAATCTTCATCCCGCTCAGGGTGTTCGTTTCTTCGATGATATGTATGAAGAAATGGCAAGAGCTATGAACATTGACCCTGCAACAAAGAAGAGAGTAAACTTTGACATTACCGACCCTCAGTACATTGACGCTTACTTCAACATTCTTCATAAGCCTTATGAAAATGAAGGCGTTGATTTCTGGTGGATTGATTGGCAGCAGGGCACAAAAACAAAAATCAAGAATCTTGACCCCCTCTGGGCGCTTAATCATTATCACACCCTCGCTAACGAAAGAGATACAAAGAGACCTCTTATCCTTTCCCGTTATGCAGGTGTCGGCTCACACAGATATCCACTCGGCTTCTCAGGTGACACACACATCACATGGGCTTCACTTGACTTCCAGCCTTATTTCACAAACACAGCGACCAACATCGGTTACACATGGTGGAGCCACGATATCGGCGGTCATATGATGCAGAGCAAGGACGATGAGCTTTATGCACGTTGGGTGCAGTACGGTCTTTACAGCCCCATTATGCGTCTTCATTCAACAAGCAACGAATTTATGGGCAAGGAGCCCTGGAAGCACAATCTTCAGAGTGAAGCTGTTGCAGTTTCCTGTCTTCGTGAAAGACACGCTCTTCTCCCCTACCTTTATTCAATGAACTACCGTACACACGCAAAGTCACTTGCCCTTTGTGAGCCTATGTACTACGCTTATCCCGAAAACGAAGAGGCTTACAATGTCAAGAATCAGTACTTCTTCGGCTCAGAGCTTCTTGTTGCACCAATTACATCAAGAATGAGCAACAGAACCTACCTCGGTTCAGTTAATGTATGGCTTCCCGAAGGCAGATGGACAGACATTTACACAGGTGCTATCTACGAGGGCGGCAGAATGATCAAGATGTACCGCGGACTTGAAAGCATTCCCGTTCTTGCAAAGGAAGGCGCAATTATTCCTATGTCAACAAACGACAAGGAAAACAACTGGAAGAATCCCAAGGATATGACCGTCAGAATTTTCAGAGGCAACAACACCTTTGAGCTTTATGAGGACGACGGTGAAACCAACGAATACAAAAACGGCAATTCAGCAATTACAAAGTACACAGTTGCTGAAGGGAATGGCAACCTTTCCTTCACAATTTCACCTGCTGAAGGCAACTGCAGCACTATTCCTCAGAGAAGAAACTACACACTCATCTTTGAGGATGTTGCAGAAGCAAAAGCTATCAAGGTGCTTGTAAACGGTAAGGAAGCAAACGCTGAAACCAAGTCATACAAGGGCAAAACAACCATTAACCTCAAGGGTATCACACCCAAGGGCAAGGTTGAAATTCTTATGGAAAGCATCACAGCAAGAACCAACAGACCTAAGAAGGACCTTGTAATTGAGCTTGTTACAAAGTATCAGATGGATGTTGCTATGAAGGCACTTATGTTCACATCATATCTCAAGAGAGTTGACGAAAAAATTCCGACTTGTGACGAATGCTTCTACGGACCAATCAAGGAAGTTGTAGAAATGCAGTAAAAATCAGACTTTTGATAAACGCACAAGAACAACAATGTTGTGTTGTTTTATGAAGTGCGTAGTAAATTAGAATAGAATTAATACTAAAGCATAAGAAAATCGTACAAGGCTTCGTGAACAAGTCCAGTAAAAACGGACAATAGAAAAAAGAACCCTCCTATGGTAAAATAAAACTATCATAGGAGGAATTTTTATGCCCAGAAGCTACAGAC
>JBGVFK010000024.1:0-9036 GCA_045121075.1 Acutalibacteraceae bacterium
TGGATTTTCTTTCCCTTAATTTTGCCCTTGCGAGCATTCGTAACATGAGGGAAAAGGATATAACACAAGGGAAAGCATAAGGGCAAACTCACTTGCTACAAATTTAGCATTTTCAAGGGGTTGCGGACTTCACGAGGATAAGATATAACAGTTAATAAATGTTATGAATTAAGTCAAATCAAAACTGGAATTTTATCGTGTCAGCATATCAACTGCTTCATCCAATGTAGACACAAAAAACACATCTTTGCCCTTATTTGATTCATAAATAAAATCTTTCAATGGTTTGCTTGTATACCCGGAATAGTCTCCGTAGATAGCAATTTTTATATGATAGTTGATAAATTTTTGTAAAATTTCTCCCGCCATACCGCTACTTAAAATAAAAAATTCATCAGATATATTTCTTTTGTCCATAATAATTTTATTTGTGCCAGTCTCATATTTTACGGTCATGGCCAAATCAAGAGCCGATTGTGTATCTACAATGACCTTTTCATCACTTGACACAAGAGCAATATCAACATTTTTTTCTTTTAGCAATTCAATCTTCATACATATATTCCTTTCATTTATCCGTTTGCTCTAGAATAATAGAAATAGCATCAAGTACGTTTCGTACAAACACAAGGTCTCCCCAAAGTGTTATCCTAACTTTGTTTTCATATTCTAAGTATTGAAAGTGCATAGTAGAGTTCCTACATTCGCTTGATTTGCTGTTCAGTATAGCAATAACCATTTTTTCAAGTTTAGCTGCTTCCTCAAAATCCTGTACTACAATGTCTGCCACAGTGGATACTTTACTTGGGTTATACCGTAGTATGTCTGAAATATCTTCTGAACTTCCGGCGAATTTTTTTAAATCATGTTCTGATACACACCATCGTTTCCCCACTTTTTTTGCAATTATTTTTCCTTCACGAATATATCTTTGTATTGTTTTTGGATGCAATGTTAATAATTCAGCAATTTGATCCACTGTATAATACTTTTCCATTCTCTATTATTCCTTATATTTATAATTTAAGGTAATTATAAGGAATCGCATCTGTTTTGTCAATATAAAAATAACCAGAAATCCATTTGCGAATTTCTGGTTATCTATAATCTCATATACAAAAGCGGATATGGCATTCCTTGCTCATCGGTATCCGTTCTTTTATAAGTTCTGAATCCCATATGCTCATAAAAACCTATCGCCTGCGAATTCTGCTCATTCACCGTTACTTCGTTTATCGAAAAGTTTTCAATGCCGTATTGCACCAAATGCTTTCCGATTCCTTTCCCTCTCTCAATCGGGTCAACAAAAAGCATTTCCAGTTTTTCTTTTTCTGTACCCATAAAAGCAACAGGGACGTTTTTTTCATTTACCGTAACAACAAGCTGCTCGATTTCACCGATTGCCTGTGGAACATACTTTTTAATTTCCTGTATATCCTCATTTCTCAAAAACAGATGTGTTGCTTTCACAGAACGCTCCCATACATTCATCAGTTGTTCTATAAAATCAGTATCCCTATCATTAATCAAAATAATTTTCATGTCGTCTCATCGTCAACTTCAAAGCTTCGTGAGCTTTTAATCTCTCCATATTACTGAAATTTATCTCTCTGTTAATGCTTCAACAATGTTTTTTTCAATATATTCTACTCTGTCAAAAACCATAGGCTTAAAATGTGCAGTTATGGCTACTACAATTTGATTTTTTCTATCAACATATATAATATTACCACCATCACCGATAGCGGCAATTACCTCTCTTGTTCTATGGGGAAGCCACCACAAAAAACCATAATCCTGATTTCCAAATTGCTCATCGGTAGATATGTAGGATTTTGTCATCATTTCAATCCAATTCTCACTTATAATACGGGTATTATTATAAACACCGTTATTAAGCACCAGCAAACCTATCTGTGCCATTTCAAAAGCTGAAAGAGATAATCCCCAACCCGCAGTTGGCATACCTGTCGGATCCAAAAACCAAACCTTTCCATGGTCCTTTTTGTTCATTAAATACTCAAACTGGTCTTCTTTGCTCTCGCAACCTGCATTGCTTCTTGGTGCAATTCCTAAAGGTTTAAAAAGATATTCGTTAGCAAAGTCAAGCACATTCATACCACTTGTAATTCTGATAATTCCCAAAAGGATTTGAACACCAAGAGTGTGATATCTGAATTCATTAGTGATACCTTTGCGACCACCCAAAACATCCAATGTTGTCAGTGTCCAATCTTCCGATGTGCAAACCTTTGTCCAAGGTTCGCTCTTTCCCTTATAGGGTGCTGTCATTGTAAGCAAATGTTTAATTGTAACTTTAAATATAGTTTGCTCTCCTCTTTTAGGAGTGTAAGTTTCCTTGTAATAGTCCATCACAAAGTCGTCTACACTTTTTATCAAACCTTGGTCAATGGCAATACCTATCAGCAATGATGTTACAGATTTTGTGACACTCATTACATTCATTGTATCGTCCTTTTTAAAACCATCTTTATACTCTTCAATTTCAAGTATGTTATCTTTATAGGCTACAATCTGTTTTATATTTATATCGTTTTTACTTGAATAAGTATCTAAAACTTTCTTCATCAAAACTTCCTCCTGTAAAGCAGTAAAAATCATATTATTTTGACGTCCTATAACAAACCAAGTGAATTAAAAATCAATTTCAATAGTTTTCTACAAAAAAGACATCTAAGTTAATAGACATCTTTTTCACAACGTAAATTCTTATTTGTCGAGTTGATTATATCACCAATCAACAGCTAAAGCAATAAAATAAAAAGGTGTTATTTACAACACTGCTTACCCAAGGCAAACTCTATCAGCACTGTGCTGAAGTCGAAACTCAGGCAAGAGATTTGTTTGATACTCTTGTTGACCAGATGAAAAATGCAGAAGGTGTAACCGAGCAACTGAAAGAAGAAAATCAGTTGGAATGGGTGTGCCGTATGCAGAACATTAATGCAAGGGTTAGAAAAATTATTAATAACGAAATTATATTTAAATAAAAATATTTCGATATGGTTAAAGTTTGAATCGGACTCCAAATTTTATAACTAAAGAAAAACCAAATAAAAAGTACAATTCCGTCTTCTGCATTTGTAAAAACAGAAGGCGGAATTAAGTGCTGCAGGAAATATTGGTGCAGACAGTTCTTGAAATCATTATGTTGAGCAGATTATGCGGAATGTCCTGAATTCAAATGGCTTATATGTGATTTCTCCGGAACATTCTCCGATATACTCTTCAAGGGGTGAAACCTCAGTGATTTTTGCGTCGTGTGTAACATTCATAACAGTTTTTCCGGGAATACCGTAAGGCTCATAAACACGCACGATATATCCGTTGCCGTCTTCAGCAGGCTTGATACAATCAACGATAAGACCTTCATTTGAAAGAGTAACAACAGGCTTTTCATTACTTTCGCCTTCAAACACAACAAAAGGAGAATTGAAAAGATATGCTTCCTGAGCAACCTTACCTGCCGATAAACCACCCATATGAGGATAGATTGAATATGCAAAATCGTGTTCACCTGTATCACGGAAGCGTGTAGGATTGTCAACGTTGCGCATAAGAGTTATAGTCATATCGTTGTCAATAACATTGTGACCGTATTTGCAGTCGTTGATAATTGCAACACCGTAAACATCATCTGACAAATCTGTGAAACGGTGAGCAGCAAATTCGTGCTTCCATTTTTCGGCAGGTGTGTTCGGATGGGTGTTACGTTTTGTAATGCCGTAAGCAATTTCGTAGCTTGCATGAGCAGAAACCACATTTACAGGGAAAGATGCCTGAAGAATTTTATATTTTTCCTGCCAATCAACGTGAGAAACTACGTCAACCCTTGTAATGTTTGCATACGCAATAATATCCTGAGTAAGAACGGTGTTGTTATGCTTTTTAGTAACCCTTACCGTCACACGCTCGTCATTTATATCAACAAGCGTAATTTCATTCTGCCAATTCATATCAACAGGACGCATTTTGTATCCGTCATCAATATTCCATGCATCCTCATGCTCGGGACCGTCCTTATATGTAACAAGGTTGTTAAGGTTGTCACCGACAAACCTATCTGCACGCTTGTCATAGAAATCGCCGAGAGTACCGTCCTCACGGATAATGAATGTAAAGAAGGGCGTTTCAATGCTGATTTTTCCGTTTTCCTTGTTTGCTGTAATTGCTTTTTCAGTATGTACAACTGAAGTTTTGTGATATGTTCTTGCACTGAAGCCTGCAAGATTTTTTACATATAAAATACAGTTACCGTCTGCATCTGTAATAACATTTGATGTGTTTTCTCCGTCCGTAAGTGCACAGCTTTCATACTTTTTGTCAACCTTTACGTATGCACTGCCGACAAATGAGTTTGGGTTATAAACTGTAACCTTGTCCTGTGCATCATCGCAAAGAGTATCAGTGACAAGCTCTTTTTCTTTTTTCTCTGCGAATACAAAAAGCTCTTTGTAGATTTTTTCTGCATCATCATAAACTGTATCTATAGAGCTGCCGGGAAGAACATCGTGGAACTGGCAAAGAAGCAGATCCTTCCAATGCTTTACAATTTCATCATATCCTGCATCCTTACCCTTGAGCTTTGCAAGAACTGAAAGCAGGTCAAGTCTGCGAAATGCCATTTCAATGTAACGGTTGTTGCGTTTTACATCGGCAATAGTTGTATATGTGCCCTGATGTGTTTCGACCGAGAGCTCTCCTTTCCACACAGGAAGATTTTCACGCTTTTTGTCAAGTTCAGTGAAATAGTCCTCTGCTTTTCTGATTTTTACCTCAGGCATACCGGGAACTGTCTGAAGCAGACGGTAATTCTTAAGCATTTCATCGGTTACACCGCCACCGCCGTCACCGTAGCCATAGGACAGAAGAACGTGGTCCCATGTTTCTTTTTGCTGAAGCTTATCTGAAACAAGGCTGATATTTTCACAGTCAATTGAGTTGTTGTAGCAATCTTTTGTGATAGGTACTGTTGCGTAAAGATTACTTCCATCAATACCTTCCCAGATAAAAGCATTATAGGGAAATTCATTGGCATTCTGCCAACGCACCTTGGTTGTGTAGAAGCTTTTCATTCCGCATTTTGTGAAAATCTGCGGAAGTGATGCGGGAAAACCGAAAGAATCGGGAATCCAGCAGACATCACTTGTTTTGCCGAATTCTTCTTTGAAGAACTGATGTCCGTAAAGAAACTCTCTTACAAGTGATTCTGCACCTGAAATATTAAGGTCTGATTCAACCCACATAGGGCCTACAAGACGCCATTTATCTTCCTTCACACGCTGACGGATCTGCTCAAAAACATCAGGATAAACTTCCTTGATATAGTTATAGACCGAGGGCTGTGAAAGCGAAAACTCAAATTCATCGTATCTGTCCATAAGTCGGAGCTGATTAAGTGCAGAACGGCCTGATTTGCGGATTGTATCCTTGAAACGCCACAGCCACGCAACGTCAATATGAGTAGAAGCAACGCAGTCAACGATACAGTCATCGTTTGACAGCTTCAATTCTTTTAATCCGTCAAGCAATTCCTTGTGAATTGCGATAATATTTTCAAGAAATTGGGTGTAGTCAAGGGAATTGTCGCTTTTACGGATTGTATTTTCAAACAAAGTGTTGACCTTGGCTTTCGTGTAATCATTCTTGATGTACTTTATAAGGTCACGGACAAAATCCATAGTATATGAAAAATCTGCAATTGCTTTATCTGCAATAACATACTGAGGATTTTCAACAGGTCTTACCATTCTTTCATCATTGCAGAAGGTACAGGCATATATTTCAAGCTCAATGGCAATTTCTCTGTCGTACATTGAGTCTTCAAGGTAAACCCTGCAGCGTTGTTCACCGTTGTCAACACCTGCAAAGCGTTTTCCGTCAATTGAAACAAATGCTTCGCAGTTGCAGGGCAATCTCAGTTCAAGATAAGCTGACTGGTGTTCCTGCGGCTTTTTAGGTGTGAATACAGTTTTCATCATACATGTTTTATGGTCGCAGAATGTAATGGTATCAGTATAATCTGCCCAATCTGTAAGAGGAATATATGTTTCCCTGTCCGCATAATCAAAAATTCTGTACTGCCATGCATCAATGGGGAACGTTTCCATAATCGCTCTGTTACGGTACAGCCATAAATTTTTGTCAATCATTTGTTCTACCATAGGTATCACTCCTTGTTTTTTGCATAGGTTTTTTGTTTTATTGTAGCTTTTGGAACAAAACATTTCATTGTTTCTTTTTGTTTTATTATTGTCTTTTTTTGCTATGCCATTGTTTTTTATTGCAATAAACAATCAAGCGTAGTAAAATAAAACTCAACACAAATAATTATATTATCAATATCAATAAAAATCAACATCGGTTTAAAAATACAGGTGATTAAATGAATACGATTAAAAACGCAAAATTCATTAAAGAAAATGCAGATTTCGGTACAGTCGTTCCCGTTTTCATCAAGGCTATAAAGCCCGAAAAAGCAATCGGTAAGGCAACACTTTTCTGTTCTGCGCTCGGCTCTTATGAAGCATATATCAACGGAAAAAGAATCGGTGATTTTATTTTTGCACCGGGTTGGACAACCTATGGCAAACGCCTTCAGTATCAGGAATATGACATAACTTCTATGCTTGAAGAAAATAATGTTCTTGAAATTGCAATAGCTAACGGCAGACGCTTTCACGGAAGTGCTCACGAAAACTATAAAAGCATCACCAACAAAGAAACCGCATTTATCGCTTGTGTTTTAATCGAATATAAAGACGGTTCAACAGATTTTATTCCCACAGATTCTTCATGGAAATGTCGCAAGAGTCATATTCTTGATGCTAATATTTATAATGGTGAAACAGTTGATTTCACATTAGATATAAGTGAGATTTATCCCGTCAGAGAGCTTGATGATGTGAATAAAGAGATTCTCATTTCCACCGAAGGTGAAGTAACCCGTGAAATGATACGCCTTGATGCAACCAAGATTTTCACAACGCCCAAGGGCGAAACAGTTATTGATTTCGGTCAGAATATTACGGGCTATGTTGAATGGGATGTACCACAGAAAAAAGGTGCGGAATTTATTATTCACCACGCAGAAATTCTTGATAAAGACGGCAACTTCTACACGGCAAATCTCCGTGATGCAAAGGCTGAAATCAGAGTTGTTTCTGATGGTAAAAAGAGAACATACAAACCCGCTTTCACATTCCACGGATTCAGATACATCAGGCTCACGGGCTTTAATGCAGATGAAATTAAACCCGATAATTTCAAGGCAATTGTTGTTTATTCCGATATGAAACGAACGGGATATTTCGAGTGCGGGAATGAGCTTATCAATCGCCTTTACAAAAATATCGTATGGGGTCAGAGAGGAAACTTCATTGACGTTCCCCTTGACTGTCCTCAGCGTGACGAAAGACGAGGTTGGACAGGTGATGCTCAGGTGTTTGCAAGAACAGCATCAATTACATACAAAACAGATAAATTCTTCAAAAAATGGCTTCATGACCTTGCATGTGACCAGAGAGAAAACGGTGCAATTACAGATGTCTGCCCCGACCACGCAGGTTGGGAATCTTACGGTTCTGCTGCATGGGGAGATGCAAGTGTTATTGTACCGTATTGGATTTACAGAACATACGGTGATTTGCAAGTAATCAAAGACCAGTTTGCCTCAATGAAAAAATGGATTCTCTTTATGGAGAAAAACGGCTCAGAAAGAGGTCTTTTTGACCTGCATCCGTACCACTGGGGTGATTGGCTTTCACTTGATGCAGGCGATGAAGTAACGGGAGGGTTCACCGATAAAAATCTTATTGCCACCGCTTTCCTTGCTTATTCAAACAAGCTCTTTATTCAAATGGGCAGACTCATCGGCGAAGATATGAGCTATTTTGAAGAGCTATATGAAATTACAGTTAATAAATACAGAGAGAAATATCTGAACACAGGCAAAATTGAACACGAAACACAGACTGCAAATGTTCTTGCTCTTTATTTCGGGCTAACGGATAACCCCGAAAGAGAAGCAGAAAAGCTAGTCAGAGATATTGAGGAGTGCGGACACCTCAAAACAGGCTTTGTAGGCACACCTTATCTTCTCCACACACTGACCGATATCGGCAGGGCTGACCTTGCATACAGACTTCTTTTCAAAAAAGAATATCCGTCATGGCTCTACCCTGTAACAAAAGGTGCAACAACCATGTGGGAGCGTTGGGACGGAGTAAAAAAAGACGGCTCATTTGCAACTCCCGAAATGAACTCGTTCAATCACTATGCTTTCGGCTCAATCGGTGACTGGCTTTATACAACCGTTGCAGGTATTGACAATGATTTTAACGAGCCTGCATACAAGCATATAATTTTCCGACCTCTGCCCTTAAAAGAATTGGAATTCGCAAAGGCAAGCATCATCACCGAAAACGGAGAGATTATATCTTGCTGGGAATATACGGGCAACGAATGTAAGTTCACATTTACTGTTCCCGAAGGCTCGTATGCAACCCTTTATCTTGACGGTAAAGAATATACTCTGCAAAGCGGAATAAATAATATGATTTTACCTACAGCTTAAGTTAAATAATATTTTCAAAAAACATATTTATCTGATAATCTGAACTGTTGAGTGTATTGTATGGCTTAATGCTTGACAGAATGCAGTTATCAGCAATCAACGGTTGGTGTGATAAAAACGGAGAGGTCTTTATCTTTTATAATCGATGGTGGAATGATTACTGAAACGGATTATTTCCTTGAATATCTCAGGCAAGCAACAGGTAACAGAAAACCGCATATTGACGCATGGTTTCTTTCTCATCCGCACGATGACCATTGCGAGGTTTTCCTGAATGTAATTGAAAATTATGGTGATGCATTAACCTTTGATAAGGTTTATGTAAATTTTGCACCGATAGATTTTTATTCAGACACTGATGAAGAAGCGGACAGAATCCTTCACGATTATGCCCGCCTGCGACCTCTATTTGAAGCGAAAGAACAGATTCTGTATGAGGG
>JBGVFK010000025.1:0-6435 GCA_045121075.1 Acutalibacteraceae bacterium
AAGAATGCAAAGCCGGGTGAGCCTTATTGGGAATCACCCTGGGGTCACGGCAGACCCGGCTGGCATATTGAATGTTCAGCTATGGTAAGACGTTATCTCGGTGACACAATTGACATTCACTGCGGCGGTCAGGACCTTATTTTCCCGCACCACGAAAACGAAATTGCTCAGAGTGAATGCTGCAACGGCACTCCTTTTGCAAGATATTGGATGCACAACGGCTTTATTACAGTTGACAAGGTTAAGATGTCAAAGTCACTGGGCAACTTCTTCACAGTTCGTGATGTAGCAAGTCAGTACGGCTATGAGCCCATCAGATATCTTATGATTTCTTGTCAGTACAGAAGCCCCATCAACTATAGCTTTGATGCTATTGAACAGTGCAAGGCTTCACTTGAAAGACTTTACAACTGCCGTGAAAACCTTGATTTTGCACTTAAGAACGCAAAGGATGAGGCTGATGCAAACGACAGCGAAATCATTGCCCTTATTGATGCTAAGAAGGATAAGTTCATTGAAGCTATGGAGGACGACCTTAACACAGGTGAAGCTCTCGGTGCAATCTTTGAGCTTGTTCGTGATATCAACACAAACATCAGTGGCGTTAAGTCAAAGGCTCTTGTTGAATATGCAATCAAGGTATTTGACGAGCTTATGAATGTTCTCGGTCTTCTTTACAACAGAAACACAGCTTCATCACTTGATGATGAAATTGAAGCTCTTATTGAAGCAAGAAACGAAGCAAGAAAGAGCAAGAACTGGGCTGAAGCTGACAGAATCAGAGATGAACTCAAGGCTCAGGGTATCGTTCTTGAAGACACACATCAGGGTGTAAAATGGCACAGAGCATAAAATAATCTATCCGCAGAATTCTACGGGGTTCTGCGGAATTTTGGTAGAAAGGATGGCTAAAAATGTACGGCAAAAATAGTCCCATAGGTGTTTTTGATTCAGGTATGGGCGGTGTAAGTGTGCTGAGAAAGCTCAGCAGAGTTATGCCCGGTGAGGACTTTATTTACTTCGGTGATTCAGCTAATGCGCCTTACGGTACAAAGAGCAAGGAAGAAATAAAGGCGCTTACTGAGAAAGCATTTGATTATCTCAGAGAAAAGGGCTGTAAAGCCGTTGTAATTGCCTGCAATACTGCCACAAGTGCTGCTGCAAAGCATTTAAGAGAAAAGCATCCCAACTATGCTATAATAGGTCTTGAGCCTGCATTAAAGCCTGCTGCACTGTCTATGGATTACCCTAAGGTTCTTGCTATGGCTACTCCGCTGACATTAAAGGAAGAGAAATTCAACAGCCTTATGGCGCAGTATGAGGACAAGGCTGAATTTATTAAGCTTCCTGCACCTGAATTAGTAAAATTCATTGAAAGCGGTGAGCTTGACTCAAAGGAAGAGATTGCTTATCTTGAAGAAATTCTTGCGCCTTACAGCGGTAACAGAGTTGATGCTGTTGTTCTTGGTTGTACTCATTTTCCTTTTGCAAGAAAGAGTATACAGCAAATTTTAGGCGATGAAGTGCTTGTTTTTGACGGTGGTTTAGGTGCTGCAAGGCAGACAAGAAGAGTGCTTGAAGGCAAAAATCTTCTCAGTGGAAAAGAAGAGGGTGGTACTGTGATTTTTGAAAACAGTATTCCCGAAAAGACAGAAATTGCAAAGAAGTTATTTTATTACAAGGGTTGATAATATGAACATTCAGGAAGAGTTAAGAGAATATCTTTTAAAAGAGGGTGCCGCTGATGTAGGCTTCTGCAGAATTGACGATGGCGATTTTGGTGAATGCAGATACGGAATCAGCATTATTGTTCATCTTTCTGATGCAATTGTTGATGAAATCGGCGCTGAGCCCACTCATACCTATTTTAACCACTACAGAAGTGTAAACGCTTTTATTGACTCGCTGCTCTTTAAATGCGGTAATTTCCTTCAAATGAGGGGATATAAGTATATAACTGTTGCGGCTTCACAGAGTATAAACAAGGATGGCTGGAACTATATGGGCAGGTACTCCCATAAAAAGGTGGCAGCCCTTTCGGGACTTGGCACAATCGGAAAAAGCTCAATGTTCCTTCATAAAGAGTACGGTGCAAATGTGCGTCTTGGCTCAGTTTTCACCAATTGTGAGTTTGATATTAGCGATGTAAAGCCTGTATCTCTTTGCAAGGATTGTGACAGATGTGTAAAGGCTTGTCCCTCAGGTGCGATTAAGGGAACAGAATGGAGCATTGACTCAGACAGAGATGACATGTTTGATCCTGAAAAGTGCAGCACTTATATGAAGAACCATTTCAAGCATATAGGCAGAGGTGCTGTGTGCGGAATTTGTATGAAGGTTTGTCCGTATCAGAAAAAATAATACTGAAAATGCATAAAAATAGTCCGGGCTTACTCTTGACATTGCATAGTTCGTATTATATAATATTAAAACAATGCCGGTGTGTCGGAATTGGCAGACGACCGCGACTCAAAATCGTGTGCCTTTGGCGTGTGGGTTCGAGTCCCACCACCGGCACCAAACGAAAATCCGTTCACTAAGGTGGGCGGATTTTCGTTTGTATTATTCATTTTTCATTATTCATCATTCATTATTCATTTCTGTAGAACGGATTTTCGAATGAAGAATGAATATTGAAGCCGCTTCGCTGATGAATAATGAATAATGTTGACCTATGGGCAATTACAGATTATATCGAATTTTATTACAATTCATCAGGATTGCATTCAGGTATCGGATACTACATCTCAAATCATTTTTTCACTATTTTATCTGTCCACTAATCTTGACAAGTTTCCGCTTCGCTGATGAATAATGAATAATTTGATGCTGACATTTTTAATTTTTATCAGTTAAAATAACTCCTTTAACTTTACATTTAATGAATAAAGGTGTATAATGTCCTTTGTATTTAATTTGAAAGGGCGTAATATCAATGAAACACTTACTTAAACTTCTTGACTGGTCAAAGGAAGAAATTTTTGAAACCCTTGACCTTGCAGATAAACTTAAGGCAGAAAAGAAAGCGGGCATCAAGCACCACATTCTTGAAGGCAAGACTCTCGGTATGATTTTTGAAAAGTCATCAACAAGAACAAGAGTTTCCTTTGAGGTTGGTATGTTTGATCTTGGCGGTTCTGCTCTTTTCCTTTCATCAAGAGATCTTCAGATCGGCAGAGGCGAGCCTGTTGAAGACACAGCAAGAGTACTTTCAAGATTCCTTGACGGTATTATGATCAGAACCTTCGACCAGAAAGAGGTTGAAGCACTTGCTGAATACGGCTCAATTCCCATTATCAACGGTCTTACAGACTTCTGTCATCCCTGTCAGGTTCTTGCTGACCTTCAGACAATCCGTGAGCATAAGGGCAGCCTTGAAGGCAAAAAGCTTTGCTATATCGGTGACGGTAACAATATGGCAAACAGCCTTATCGTAGGCGGCATCAAGACAGGTATGAAGGTTGCAATTGCTTGTCCCAAGGGCTACGAGCCTGATGCAGAAATTATGAAGTGGGCTAAGGAAAACGGCGACTTCATCTGCACTGACAACATTCTTGAGGCAGCTGCTGATTCAGATGTTCTTTACACTGACGTATGGGCTTCAATGGGTCAGGAAGGCGAAGCTGAAGAGAGAAAGAAGATCTTCAAGGATTATCAGATTAACGACAGCGTTGTAGAAGTAAGCAACGAGGGCGTTATGGTTCTTCACTGCTTACCTGCTCACAGAGGTGAGGAAATTACTGCAAAGGTTCTTGAAGAACATGCAGACGAAATTTTTGACGAGGCTGAAAACAGACTCCACGCACAGAAGGCAGTTCTTGTTAAGTGCATGGCAGAATAATAGAAATATACATCTGGAGAATTAACTTTAATGAGTAAAAAAGTTATAGTTATCGGTGCAGGTGCCTCAGGTCTTATGGCTGCGGGCACTGCTGCCGAAAACGGACATAATGTTGTTCTTGTTGAACGAAACGACAAGGTTGCAAGAAAGGTTATGATTACCGGCAAGGGTCGCTGTAATGTAACCAATAACTGCACCCTTATAAACGATCTTATTCAGAATGTGCCTACAAACGGACGATTCCTTTATGGCGCATTTTCAAAATTTATGCCCATTGACACAATGGAATTCTTTGAGGATATGGGTGTTACTCTTAAGGTAGAAAGAGGTAACAGAGTTTTTCCTGAAAGCGATAAGGCTGTGGAAATTGTTGATGCTCTTAACGCTTTTTCAAGTGATGCCGGAGTTAAACGCATTAAGGGCAGAGCGACCTCTCTTATAGCCGAAAACGGCGAAATCAAGGGTGTTAAGCTTGAAGACGGAGAAGAGCTTTTTGCAGATGCGGTAATTGTTGCAACAGGTGGTGCATCTTATCCTCTTACAGGCTCAACCGGTGACGGCTATGAGCTTGCAAAGCAGGTGGGACACACAATTACTGACCTTAAGCCCTCTCTTGTGCCTCTTAAGTGTCACGAAGGCTTTTGTATGGACCTTCAGGGTCTTTCTCTCAGAAATGTTGAAATCACTGTTCTCAACACTGAAAATTACAAGGAAATCTATAAGGATTTCGGTGAAATGCTTTTCACTCATTTTGGTGTATCAGGTCCTCTTGTACTCAGTGCAAGCAGTCATATGACTGATATGAAGCCAAGAAAGTATGAGATTCACATTGACCTTAAGCCTGCTCTCAGCTACGAGCAGCTTGATAAGAGAATTCAGAGAGATTTCCTTGAAAATTCAAACAAGAACTTTATAAATGCACTTGATGCTCTTTTACCTAAAAAGCTTGTTCCCGTTATTGTTAAGCTTTCAGGCATTAAGCCTGCGGTAAAGGTTAATCAGATTACAAAGCAGCAAAGAAGCGAGCTTGTAAATTTGCTCAAGGACCTTAAGGTTACTGTAAACGGCTTCAGACCTATAGAAGAAGCTATTGTTACCTCAGGTGGCGTAAGTGTTAAGGAAATTGACCCAAAAACTATGGAGTCAAAGCTCTGCAAGGGTCTTTACTTTGCAGGTGAGGTAATTGACGTTGACGCCTATACAGGCGGCTTTAATCTGCAGATTGCATTCTCAACCGGTAAGCTTGCCGGTTCAAGTATATAAATAAAGGTGACAGATATGAAGATTATTAATGTTGCAATTGACGGTCCTGCAGGTGCAGGCAAAAGCACAATTTCAAGAAAGGCTGCTGCTGAGCTTGGATATATCTACATTGATACAGGCGCTCTTTACAGAACAGTCGGCCTTAATGCAGTAAGAAAGGGTGCAGACCTTCAGAGTGATGATTCAATTATTGCTACGCTTACTGACGATGTAAAGGTTGAGCTGAGATTCATTGAGGGTGAACAGAGAATGTTCCTTTCAGATGAGGATGTTTCAGATAAAATCAGAACTCCTGAGGCTTCAATGGCTGCTTCAAGAGTTTCAGCTGTGCCCAAGGTAAGAGAATATCTCTTTGACCTTCAGAAGAAGCTTGCAAGAGAAAACAACTGTGTAATGGACGGCAGAGATATCGGTACTGTTGTTCTTCCCGATGCAGATGTAAAAATCTTCCTTACTGCTTCACCTGAGGCAAGAGCTGAAAGACGCTTCAAGGAGCTTACCGAAAAGGGTATGGATGTAAAGTATGAGGATGTTCTCGCTGATATGATTAAGCGTGATTATGACGACTCACACAGAGCTATTGCTCCCTTAAAGCAGGCTGACGATGCAATTCTCTGCGACACAAGCAACATCGGTCTTGAGGAATCAATTGCCCTTGTAATCAAAACAATTAAGGATAATATCTGACAGAGTATTCTTTGAACGGAGGGAAAGTTTTTGCAGATTGTTACAGCTGAAACCGCAGGCTTTTGCTTTGGTGTAAACAGAGCGGTTGATATGATATACAAAATGCTCAGTGAAGGCAGAAAGGTTGCAACTCTCGGTCCTGTTATTCACAACCCTCAGGTTATTGAAGATCTTGAAAATAGGGGAGTTAAGATAATCTCTGACCCGTCAGAGGTACCGGAGGGCTACGAAGTTGTTATCCGTGCCCACGGAGTTACAAAGGAAATTACACAGAAGCTTGATGAGCTTCAGGTAAAATACACCGATGCAACCTGTCCCTATGTTCTGAAGATTCATAAGATTGTAAAAGAAAAAACAAACGAAAATAATGTGCTTATAATCGGCGGTGATGATACTCACCCTGAGGTCTGCGGCTTCAGAAGTCACGCAAAAGGTGAGTCATTCGTCTTTAAAAATGCAGAAGAGCTGGAAAGTCTTTTCAAAAACAATGAAGATTTTGCCAAAAAAGAGCTTGTTTTCGTTTTTCAGACAACTTTTTCAGTAAAAGAATGCAAAAAATGTGCAGAAATTATTCAAAAAGTATGTACAAATCCGATTTATTTTGATACAATATGTACTGCGACTCAAAATCGACAGGACGAAGC
>JBGVFK010000026.1:0-31757 GCA_045121075.1 Acutalibacteraceae bacterium
AGTAGGGACACGGCTTGCCGTGTCCGCATTATAATCAGCTCGTTACCCGTTTTGATTTAACTGACTCCGCAGTCTGGTGCTTTCTTATTATGAAATATAAATCTGCGACCGCAACTTCACACTCCACTCTTCACACTCCACACTTTAATCAAACCAACCCTTAAGAAGGTCTGCCATTGCATTATTTTCAGGCTCTTTTTTCTTTTCCTTCTCCTGCTTTTTCATATAGCTAATAACATCAAACTTGTTAGCGCCTGCAGTTTCCTTTCTCTTGTTGAAATCAGAAAGTCTTTCTCTGTATCCGCAGGTGCATACAAACATCTTCTTTTCACCCTCGCCTCGAAGCTCAAGCTTCTTGTGGCAGTCGGGACAGCGTGCATTTGTAACCTGAGTAAGACCCTTTCTGTAACCGCATTCTCTGTCCTGACAGATGAGCATCTTGCCCTTTTTGCCGTTAACCTCAAGAAGATACTTTCCGCATACGGGACACTTATCCTTGGTTGCGTTGTCGTGGGTGTATTTTGCATCACTCATAACCACCATTGAAACAAGTGAGGTTGAGTAGTCACGCATTTCGCCGATGAATTTCTTCATATCAGCCTTACCTCGGCTGATATTCTGTAATTGCTGCTCCCATTTTGCAGTAAGCTCTGCTGATTTAAGGTCAGCCGGCACAATCTTTATAAGCTGAATGCCCTTCTGAGTGGGATGGATTTCCTTGCCCACACGCTCAATTGAGAAGTTGTCAAAAAGCTTTTCAATAATGTCAGCTCTTGTTGCAGGAGTACCGAGACCGCTTGTTGTTTCAATAACAGCCTTAAGATTTTTGTCGCTTATCTGCTTTGACGGGTTTTCCATAGCTGAAAGGAGAGTAGCCTCTGTGTATCTTGCAGGCGGTCTTGTTTTGCCGGCAATAATCTTTGTGTTGCTGATATCAAGGCTCATGCCTTCCTTAAGTACAGGAAGCTCCTGACTGCGGTTTTCAACGTCAACATCATCTTCTTCATCTGAAGAAACACCGTAGAATTCCTTCCAACCGGGATTTTTAATCTGCTTGCCCTTTGCGTAGAAATTGTACTTGTCAACAGTAAGCTGAACCTTCATTTCGTCATATTCCATAGGCGCAGAAAGAACAGCCATAAAGCGTCTTACAACAAGGTCGTAAATGTTTCTTTCCTCAAAGCTGAGCTTTGCAAGGTTAGGTGACTGCTCGGTGGGAATAATTGCGTGGTGGTCAGTTACCTTTGCGTTATTTACAATGTACTTTGTCTGAAGGGGATTTCTTGCGAGCTTCATAGCACTCTGCGCATAAGGGCCAACAGCAATTGCACGGAGTCTTTCGGGAATTGTTGCAACAATATCGTCTGTGATATATCGTGAATCCGTACGGGGATAGGTGAGTACCTTGTGATATTCATAAAGGCTCTGCATAAGTGAAAGGGTCTGCTTTGCTGAGTAGCCGTATTTTTTGTTGGCATCTCTCTGAAGCTCTGTAAGGTCATAAGCTGCAGGGGGAGGAGTTTTCTTACCCACTTTTTCAAGCTTTGAAACTGTTGCCTTCTTACCCTTTACTGCCTTTTCAATACCCTCAACAAAATCTCTGTCTGAGAAACGTGTGTTGTTCTTTCCGTCACGGAAGGTTGCGTTGAAGCCCTTTAAAATCAGCTGAAGAGTAAAGTAATCCTTGGGTCTGAAATTCTGAATTTCTTCCTCTCTCTGCACAATCATAGCAAGAGTAGGTGTCTGCACACGGCCGGCTGAAAGCTGAGCGTTGAATTTACAGGTAAGTGCTCTCGTTGTGTTAAGACCAACAAGCCAGTCAGCCTCAGCTCTCGCCTGGGCAGATTTATAAAGATTATCGTATTCCTTTGCAGGCTTCAGATTCTGAAAGCCCTCCTTGATAGCCTTGTCTGTCTGTGATGAAATCCACAGACGGTAAGCAGGAAGCTTGCAGTGAGCCTTCATCATAATCCATCTTGCAACCAATTCACCCTCACGTCCGGCGTCGGTTGCAATTACAAGCTTGTCCACATCGGGACGCTTCATGAGGGCAGAAACTGCTCTGTACTGCTTTGAGGTCTGCTTGATTGTAATAAGCTTCATCTTGTCGGGAAGCATAGGCAGATCCTCAAGATTCCACCTTTTATATTTGTCGTCGTAAGCGTCAGGGTCAGCAAGAGTTACAAGATGACCGAGAGCCCATGTGATTATGTAATTCTGTCCTATAATGCAGCCGTCACCCTTACCCTTGCAGCCGAGAACTCTTGCGATATCTCGTGCAACAGAGGGCTTTTCTGCAAGTACCAATGTTTTTGCCATAGTCGTCACCACTTTGTATATAAATTAATTTTTCGCTTTGTCAAGCTCCTTCTTCAAAAGAGCAGATGCACCCACAAATAAAATCATAAGTGCGAATAAAAAGTACGGAAAAAGTCCTGCCGAAACCTTTTCAGCAATTGTGCCGAAAAGCGGTGGCATTATCATAATTCCGAGATAGGTTGAAGCAAGCTGAATACCTATTACACTCTGTGAAATATCTCTGCCGAAAAGCGACGGCACGAGATAAGAGAGATTTGGAAAGGTAGGACCCATACCGAAGCCGAAAAGAAGCAGACCAGTTGCTGCAACAAATGAGGGCAGCGGCAGAGCGATAATAACACTCGCAGTAAGAAGTATACCCACACAGATTTTCAGTATCTCAAGGCTATGAAGGTTTTTGCCAAGCAGTCCCGAAACAAATCTGCCAAGAGTTATACCTACATAAAAAAGCATAGCCGTTCTTGCTGCCTTGTCAGGCGAAAAGCCTTTATATTCAGCAAAGAATGTGCTGCTCCACACACCGGCCGTATATTCGCAGGCACAGATTATAAAGAAAACAACACAGCTGAGTACAACTGATGGGATTTTCAAAAGCTCTTTTGTTGAAAGCACCTTTGTGGGCTTATCTTCATTTTCAAGGCTTGTTTTTTCTTTCTTTTTCCAATAGGGCAGGGCAATCAGCAGTATAATAGTAATTGCTGTTTGTATAAGCCCCACAGTGAGATATGCTCTGTGCCAGTTGTTATTATCAGCAAGACACAGAGAAACAAGATAAGGGCTGAGAGTTACTCCAAGACCGTAAAAGCAGTGCAGATAGCTCATCTGTGAGCTGCTGCAGTAAAGAGCAACAAAGCCGTTGAGTGCAGCATCAATTGTACCGGCACCAACACCAAGAGGTACGGAAAGAAGAAAGAAAAAGCCGATATTCTTTGAAAAAGAAAGACCTATGAGGGCAAGAGAGGTAAGTGCCGTGCTGAAAACAGCAACTGCTCCCGTTCCGAATTTTTTAGTAAGCCTTGTACTCATAAGACAGGATAGCATTGTGCAAAAGCTCACCGTAAGTGAAATGTATCCCGCAAGAGAAACAGGCAGATTCAGGTCCTCGTAAATGGCAGGCCATACCGTACCCAGTACAGAGTCCGGCAGACCTACAGCGATATATGAAACTGCAATTATTGCAAGAATGATTGCCATAGCCTTACTTAATTACTGAAAGACAGCAGTATTCTTCTCTGAAGGATTCTGCAATAGTTTTTTCAACATCTTCTTTTGTAATTGACTTGTAAAGCTCAATTGTGTCGAAAAGTCCGTGACCGTTAAAGTAAGCATCGATAAGGTTGTTTGCAAGGTCGTCAACATCGTTATAAGAAAATACCTCTGCACCGTAAAGCTTCTTAAGTGAAATTTCAAAATCCTCGTCGCTGAGTCCGTCCTTACGGATGCGTTGAATTTCACTGAGAATTTCTTCCTTTACCTTTTGGGGATTGTTGCTTTCACCGATAAACATAGGCGCTGAAAAGCCTCTGCCGGTAAAGTATTCCTTGCCGAATGCGGTGTTGATAAGCCCTTCTGACAGCATTTTACTGTAAAGAGGGGATACCTTACCTGCTATAATATCAAGAGCAAGGTTCATAAGAAGAGTTTCCTTAACTGTGCGCACAGGCTCGCTGTAGCTTTCCTTGAAGCCCAGAGCAAACTTAGGCATATCCACACCGAGAGCCTCTTCAATATAGCTTTCTGCAACCTTTTTGGGCTCTTCGGGAATAATCTGTTCAAAGTAAACGGGCTCTTCCTTTTTAATTATTCTGTCAACAATTGAAATAACTGCTTCCTTCTTAACATTACCTGCAACTGCAAGAGCCATATTTGAAAGGTTGTAGAATGTATTATAGCAGCTGTAAAGAAGCTCAGCGTTTATTTCTGCAATTGACTCAATAGTGCCTGCAATATCAATTCTTACAGGGTTTTTACTGTAAAGACCACGAAGAAGATTGAAAAGCACCTGCCAGTCGGGGCTGTCCTGATACATTCTGATTTCCTGACCAATGATGCCTTGCTCCTTCTGTACGGTTTCTTCAGTAAAATAGGGAGCCTTTACAAAATCGAGAAGAATTTCAAGGTTCTTTTCAAATTCGCCTGAGCACTGAAAAAGGTAGCAGGTACGGTCAAAGCTTGTGTAAGCGTTTGCATTTGCACCTGTTTCAGCAAAGCGCTCAAATGCGTCAAGCTCCTCACTTTCAAAAAGCTTATGCTCAAGAAAGTGTGCAATACCCTCAGGTACAGTTGTGTAACTTTCTTCATTTTTCAGCTTGAAGCAGGTGTCAACTGAGCCGTACTTTGTGCCGAAAAGTGCGTAAGCACCGTTGTAATCAGGCTTTTCCATAACGAAAATCTTAAGACCGCTGTCGTGGTCAATTTCGTAGTATTCCTCTTTAAGAAGGTCATTTTTAATGAGCTTTTCGTTCATTATTCCTCATCCTCCTTTTCGCTTTCAAGAATAAACACTGTGTCCTCTGTAACCATATTTGCAGCAACGATAATTTCTTCTCTGCTTACTGCGTTAAGAAGCTCTGCATATTCCTCAGGTGTTCTGAATGTGCCTGAAAGACACTGACTGTGCATAAAGGCTTCTATTCCAAGCACGCTGTCCTCAACTGAGTTGAAAGAGTCAATAAGACTCTTCTTAGCGTTTTCTACTGTTTCGTCAGTGAAATTACCCTTACGTACCTCATCAAGCTCATTTCTGATAGCTTCAAGTGCCTTTTCTGCGTTTTCGGTTTCAACACCGCTTTCAACAGTAATAAGTCCCTTAGCAGAAACAAGTCGTGCAGCACAGTAGTAGCAAAGACTCATTTTTTCTCTAACATTCATAAAAAGCTTTGAGAATGTGCCGCCACCGAAAATTGCAGTCATAAGTCTTACGGCAGGGTAGTTATCAAAGTCAAAGGTCATGCCTGCTCTGAAGCCGATTACAAGCTTGCCTTGCTTAACCTTCTGCTTTTCTGTAACTGTTTTTGTGTCGTAGCTTTCGGTGAGGAATTCTGTTCTTACTTCAATAATGTCCTCCTTCTTTCTCTGAAGATTATTGAAGTATGAAGCAGTAACATTTTCAATCATTTCCATATCAAAGCCGCCAACAGCATTGATCTGTACAGGGCTTGTTGTGAGAATTTTCTTCCATTCATTAAAGATATCCTTGCCTGTAAGCTCTGCGATTCTTTCCTTGCTGCCGTATTTGTGAATGCCGTAGCTTTCATCACGGCACATTTCCTCAAGCATACGGTTAAGAGCGTAGATTCTCTTTTCGTCCTTTTCGCTTTCAATTTTTTCAATAAGAAGGCGCTTTTCTCTTTCTACATTTTCTTCCTTGAAGCCATCGGGAGTAATATCGGGAGCAAAAATGCAGTCCATAAGCATACGAAGACCCTCTTCGGAAATTGCTTTTCCGTCAAGTGAAAAACGGTCCTCAACTGAAATGAGTGAAAGTGTAATAACCTGACTTTCACCAACCTTTGAAACCTTAGGAGAAATAACTGCGCCGTAAAGAGATGCGAGCTTTCTGTTCATTGAGGTTATATCAGGATATTTTCTGTTTGTTCTGCCGAGAAGATAGCAAAGCAGTGCTCTCTCGCTGCTTTTTTCGTCAAGGGGACATATAAGATTTACCGAAATTACTGAGGTTTTGAAGCGGCTTGTTTTCTGAAAACAGAAATTTACCCCTTCGCTGATTTTCTTTATTTCCATATTTTTCCTCCGTGTGAGACTATTTATTTAAGTATACTTAAAGATTATAACATAAATTTATGCTAATATGCAACAGATAGGAGTCAGGTTTTAAAATCCTTCGTCAATGTGTACATCTTATACAAAACAATCGGATTGACTTGCAATTCTGCGGTGTTTCAGCCTTTTTTATGGTGATTTTACACAATGTAAATAGTGACGAAAAAAGCCACAAAAAAGCACCTAATAATGCCAAAGGTAACAAAAAAGTTACAATTTTAATAGCTTTTTTGAAAAATTGCCTAAAAAATTTGCTCTTTTATATTGCAAAATACCGAAAAATTGTGTACAATGTAAAAAGTGACAATAGTCAAAATATCCAATTGTTGAAAAAATTGATTTGGGGAGGACATTCAGATGTCTAACAGATTGTTTCAGGGAATAGTTCATCAGATGAAGGATGCAATTGACCGCACTATCGGTGTGGTTGACGGCAGCGGTGTAGTTGTATGCTGCAGCGACCTTGGTAAAATCGGAGAATCCAACTTTGTTGATATGAAGGATGTACTTGCTTCAGCTTCACCGAAGGTAATTGCAGGTAAGACCTTTCTTGCAATCAATGCGCAGAATCATCCCGACAGCGCTGTTTTTGTTGACGGTAACGATGAAAACGCAGCAAACTTTGCAAGACTTATTGCAGTTTCACTTGGCGGAATCAAGCAGTACTACGATGTAAAGTTCGACAGAAGCAACTTTATTAAAAATGTTATTCTTGACAATATCCTTCAGGGCGATATTTATCTCAAAACAAGAGAGCTCGGCTTTAATAACGATGTTGCAAGATGTGTGCTTCTTATCAGAACAGCTGAAAGAACAGAGGGCTCAATCAGCGAATCCGTTCAGAGTCTCTTCCCGGACAAGAACAAGGATTTCGTAATCAATATCAACGAAAACGATATAGCTCTTGTTAAGGAGCTTCGCAGCGGCAACGATATCAAGGATCTTGAAAAGCTTGCAAGAAGCATCGTTGACTCACTTCACACAGAGTTCTATATCAACTGCCTTATCGGTATCGGTACAATTGTAAACGGCATCAAGGACCTTCCTCGTTCATTCAAGGAGTCTCAGATTGCTCTTGAGGTAAGCAAGGTGTTTGATACTGAAAAGACAATTGCAACCTATGAAAACTTAGGTATTGCAAGACTTATTTATCAGCTCCCCACAACTCTTTGCGAAATGTTCCTTAAGGAAATTTTCAAAAAGGGCTCAATCGTTGGCCTTGACCACGAAACACTTTTCACAATTCAGAAGTTTTTTGAAAACAACCTCAATGTTTCAGAAACCTCAAGAAAGCTTTTTATCCACAGAAATACATTGGTTTACAGACTTGAAAAAATCAAGAAGCTCACAGGTCTTGACCTGAGAGAATTTGACGATGCGATTGTTTTCAAGGTAGCTCTTATGGTTAAGAAGTATCTTGATGCAAAGCCCGTCAAGTATTAATCCGCCTATAAACCCATATTCGCAGAGCAGATTAATACTCTGCGAAAAACTTTTGGAGAATAAAAATGATAGAGTTTAAAAATGTTTCAATGAAATACAAGACAAACGGGGCAGTAGCTCTGGATGATGTCAATGTAAGAATTGATGACGGTGAATTTGTTTTTATCGTTGGTGCCTCAGGTGCAGGTAAAAGCTCATTCCTCAATGTTATAATGGGTCAGGAAAAGGTTGACTCAGGTATTGTAAAGGTTGGTCCCTACAGCCTTACCACAATTAAAAGACGTGAGCTTCCTTATCTCAGAAGAAGACTCGGTATTGTCTTCCAGGATTTCCGTCTTATTCCCAAGATGACTGTTTACGATAATGTTGCATTCGCACTTCGCGTTATCGGTCACGGTGAAAAGAAAATTACAAAAAGAGTCCGCTATGTGCTGAAGCTTGTTGACCTTGCTGCAAAGGCTGAATGCTTTCCCAATCAGCTTTCTCAGGGTGAAAGACAGAGAGTTGCAATTGCCCGTGCAATTGTAAACAACCCCAGCATTATTATTGCCGACGAGCCCACAGGTAACCTTGACCCTGTTCTTTCAAACGATATTATGAGTCTTTTTGACAAAATCAACGCTCTCGGTGCAACAGTTGTTGTTGTAACTCATGACCTTGAGCTTGTCCGTCAGTTTGACCACAGAATTGTTACAATTGAAGAGGGTAAAATTGTTTCAGACATTCCTGCAAGAGCAAAGAGAAATGAAGATGTTTCATTTGCTGCTTCTCAGGAAGAAAACAGTGAGGAGGTAAGTGAATAATGGCTAAGAAAAAGAATAACAAACGCTCCTCCGGTGGTTTTAACCCCAACTATCTTACAAAAATGGGTGCACGTAACCTGATTGCAAACAGAAGCATGTCCTTCTCATCAATCAGCGTTCTTACTGCGTGTCTTCTTCTTATCGGTATTTCAGTAGTAATTCTTCTCAATATCCAGACTCTTGTTAAGGATGTTGAAAAGCAGAATGTTGTTGTTGCCTTTGTAAAGGACGGCACATCTGAAGAGGAAGTACAGAAGGTCGGCACTGATCTTATGAGCATTCCCAATGTTCTCGCAGCTGACTTTGTTTCAAAGGAAGAGGGCTACGAGGAACAGCTTAAGGAATTCGGCGTTGAAAAGGATCTTTTCGACGATGTTATCGAAAATCCGCTGCCTGACTCTTACAGAATTTCAGTAAGTAACCTTGAGGAGTTTTCAATTACTCTTCAGCAGATTCAGGCTGTCCAGAATGTTGAATCTGTAAGAGAAAGCCAGGAGCTTGTAAATCAGATTTCAGTTATCCAGAAATCAGTTACAGCAATCTGCTTTATTGTTGTAATTGTTCTTGCATTTGTTTCAATGTTCATTATTTCAAACACCATCAGAATTACAATGGTTTCAAGAAAAATTGACATTCAGGTTATGAAATCCGTTGGTGCAACAAATATGTTTATTTGCTGGCCCTTTATGATTGAAGGTATTATTATCGGTTTCATTTCCGGTGTCATATCGCTCACTCTTACCATACTTTTCCAGAAGTTTGAAGGACAATCACTCAGCGCTCTGCTTGAGCTCTTCGGAAGCAAGGCAATTTCAATTTTCGATCACCTGCCTCTTCTTATTGCAGTATACCTTCTTTCAGGTGTGCTCATCAGCTCAATCGGCAGTGTGTTCTCAATCAGAAAGTACCTTAAAAAGGAAGGCAGCGAAGCAAGCGACATCTGATGTCGGAGTGTTTTCCTGGGTTTTAAACGTTAACTTTCCGGAGGTAACATGAATACTAAAAAGATAATTTCTCTGGCTCTCAGCCTTATGCTGCTTTTCTGCTTTGTATTTCCATCAGCAGAGGTTTCAGCGGCTACCAAGGCAGAGCTTGAACAGAAAATTGATAAAATCAACGGTCAGATAGCTGCCAATAAAAATAAGCTTAATGAGCTTAAGGGCAAGAAGGAGGCTCAACAGGAGTATCTCGACACCCTTGAGGATCAGATTGATGCCGTTGAAGAAAAGGCGACAAATCTTCAGGTTCAGGTTAGCACAATTGATAACGAAATTGCAAAGCTTGACAAGCAGATTAATCAGCTTACAAAAGAAATAAGACAGACCAAAAAGCAGATTAATAAGGCTGAAGAAGATATTGTTACAATGGAAGATACCATTGACAAAACAAGCGATAAAATGGCTCAGAAGCTTCGTGCTTCATATATGAAGGGCAGCGAATCAACTCTTGAAATTCTTATGGGCTCCGATTCACTTGCAAGCTTTCTTACAAGACTTGAAATGATGAAGCGTACATCTGAAAGAGACAAGAAGGATATCGAGGATTTCAGAGATACCGTAAAAACTCTTAAGGATACAAGGGCGCAGCTTATCAAGGATAAAAACAGCCTTGACGAAAAAAGAGATACCCGTCAGGCAAGTAAGGATGACCTTGTTGTAAAAAGAACTGAGCTCAAAAAGAAAGAGAGCGAGTATAACAAAGCTGTAAAGCAGCTTGAGAATCAGTACAATGCAATTGATGAATATGTGGCTGAGCTTGATAAATCAAGTGCGGTTTATGAGGCTTATATCAGTAAGCTTAACAAAGAAAAGCAGGCTGCAGATGCTGAAATTGACCGTATTCTCAAGGAATACTATGCAACCTCAAATAAGCCCACTTCAGGCTCATCAGGTTCATCAGGCGGCAGCTATAACTCAAATGCATCATGGTCATGGCCTCTCGGCGGTGCATCATGCTACATCAGCAGCCATTACGGCTACCGTAATCCCAACATTTCAGGCTGGGGCTTCCATGGCGGTACTGATATTGCCGGTGGCGGAATTCACGGTAAGCCTGTTTATGCAACAAGAGCAGGTAAGGTTATTACCGCTATAACAAGTAACTCAGGCTACGGCATTTATGTGCTTATTGACCACGGTGACGGCTATTCAAGCCTTTATGCCCATATGTCAGCACGCTATGTAAATTCGGGTGACTCCGTTTCAAAGGGTCAGATGATTGGCCGTGTAGGCTCAACAGGTAACTCAACAGGTCCTCATCTCCATTTTGAAATCAGATATTACGGAGAAAAGAAGAACCCGATGAATTATGTAAAGAAACCGTAATATATTTTAACCAGGAGGGGTAGATTTTCTATCCCTCTACGGGCTTTTATTAAGGAGGTATTTAATGAAACGCCTTATAGCAGCCTTGCTGTGTTTTACTCTGATTTTTTCAGCGGTAGTTTACACTGCTGACTTCAATCTTGTTGAGGCTCTCACTCAGGAAGAGCTCGAGGAAAAAAGCGACGAGCTTGATGCTGAAATCAAAGCAAATCAGAAAAAGCTTAATGAAATCAAAAATAACAAAAAAGCACAGCAGGAATACCTTGATACCCTTGAAAGCCAGATAAAGGCTCTTAAGAGCAAGGTTAACAATATTCAGACACAGATGAATACTGTTGAAACTGAAATCACAAACTATACTGCTGAAATAAATCAGCTTAACAAGGAAATCAAGCAGACAAACAAGCAGATTAAAGAAGCTGAAAAGCAGATTGATGTAATAGAAAAGGATGTTGAAGCAAAGGCAGATTCACTTGCTAAAAAGCTTCGTTCAAATTATGTCAACGGTACAGAGTCACCTTTAAAAATCCTTATGGGCGCTGATTCTCTTGCAAGCTTTCTTACAAGACTTGAAATGATGAAGCGCATTTCCGAAAGCGAAAAGAAGGTTATTACCGAATTCAAGGAGAAGATGGAAACTCTTGAAAGCACAAAGGAGCTTCTTGAAAAGGATAAAAAAGACCTTAAGGAAAAGAAAACAGAGCTTTCCACAAGCAAAAAGGCAAAAGAAGAAAAGCAGAGCGATTATAAGAGCAAAATGAGTCAGCAGGAAAAGGTGCTCAAGGACCTTGAAAAGCAGGAGGCTGATGTTAAAAAGCTTCTTTCAGGTCTTGATGAATCAAGCAAAACCTATCAGAATTATATCAATAATCTTCAGGCTCAGAAAAAGGCCGCTGACGATGAAATTAATCAGATTCTCAGCGAATATTACGCTAACCAGAATGGTGGCACAACAAAGCCCACTCTTCCCGCACAGAACGCTAACCCCGTAACAAAGCCCGATTCCAACGGAAGCTATAATTCGGGTGACAGCTGGGCTTGGCCTCTCGGCAGTGCAGCGTGTTACATAAGCAGTCCCTTCGGTAACAGAGACGCAAGCGTTTCAGGCTGGAGCTTCCATGGCGGTGTTGATATTGCAGGCGGCTCAGGTAAGCTTCACGGTAAGCCTGTTTATGCAACAAGAGGCGGCACCGTAATCACAGCCGTTACAAGTGACAGCGGCTACGGAATTTATGTGCTTATCGACCACGGTGGTGGATATTCAAGCCTTTATGCCCATATGTCAGTGCGTTATGTTAATGTTGGCGACACTGTACAGAAGGGTCAGATGATAGGCAGAGTAGGCAACACCGGTAACTCAACAGGTGCTCACCTTCACTTTGAAATCAGATACTACGGGGAAAAGCAGGACCCCATGAAATATGTTAAGAAACCCTAAAAAATAAACCGGAAGGAGCTGAAAAAATTGAACGTTAAAGTATCGGTTATTGTTGCTGTATGCAATGCAGAGGATAACCTTAAGGCTTCATTGGATTCAATTAAAAATCAGACCCTTAAGGAAATAGAAGTGCTTCTTATTGACGCTTCTTCGGTTGATTCAACCGCTGAAATTATGAAGGAATACTGTGCGGACAGCAGATTCCGTTATATTAAAACAGAAACGGATAGTATATCCTTTGCAAGAAATAAGGGTATCGAAGAGGCGAGGGGAAAGTATATCGCCTTTGGTGATGCCAATGTAATTTTTACAAAGAATGTAATTGAGGGTATGTATGAGTGTGCCGAAAAAGAGGGTGCTGATTTATGTCTTGCACCAATGGCAAGCTCTGACGTTTACGGTAAGCACGAGTTTACCTCCTCAGATATTCTTTCCCACAGAAAAAAGACAGACAAATTCGACACTGACCTTATCTGGAATCCTGCCGTTACCAATAAGCTTTTCCTTAAAAGTAAAATTACTGAAATCGGTTTGTTTTTCAACCGTTACGGCAAGGCAAGAGAAGCAGCATTTTCAATTCCCTTTGCATTCTGCAGCGATGTAATCGTTTCCTCATCAAAGGGGGCTGTGATTTATGTTATTCCCGTTTCAGATGATGGCGTAAGCGAATTCCTTATTGAGCATTATATTGATGCTTATGAATTTATTATTGAAAAAGCAGAAATTGCATTTAATAAAGCAATTGAAGACAGCATTACAGATTTTGACCGTAAGGAGCTTAAAAAGCTTTCTGTGTGCTATAAGGACCAGGTTTACCACAAGGAAATCACAGTGCTTCTGTACTCCTATTACCGTCATTTTTGGAGCCTTACTGATGAAGAAATCAGTAAATATGCTGAAATAATTATGAAGCTTTATTCTCTTCTTTCAAAGTCAGGCAAAAAGGCAGTAAGAAAGAAGAATAAGGACATTTTCTACGGTGAAAGACTTATAGCCTCCCGCAAGGAAATGGCAGAAAATCCCAAGGTTACAGTTGGTGTAGGTCTCGGCATCAAGGATATCAACGCAAGAAAAGAGCGCATTGATGTGCAGATTGAGTCAATCTTTATGCAGACAATGCCTTCCTTTGAGCTTTTCGTTGATTCAAGACTTTCCGATATTTTCCCTGAAAAGTGGAAGAATTGCGAGAACGTAACCTTTATTGAGGCAGAATCTCTCGGTGACTTCAAGGACAGCGTGCTTCAGAGAAGTAACACGGAATACATTATGTATCAGGACGGCTTTGCAAGACTTAACCCGAAAATCCTGATGCGTCATTACTGTGCCTTTGAGGGCAAAACCAAGTACGGCTTTTCAACCTCACCGATTACATGCTTTGACGGAAAAACAACTAAGGAATATATCTTCTCATCGCTTTTCTTTGAAAATGATCTGGGTCAGACGAGAGTTGCAGAGGAAAAATTCTTTGTGCTTGACCTGTTTTTCTCAAACAAGCTTTTCAGAAAAGAGCATCTTCAGGGTATTCATTTCAGCTTTACGGATAACCCTGTTTCTGATATGTATAATCTCTACCTTCATTCAAGGTTCAGAAAGGTTTCTCACAGAGGCTCTTATCTGCCTTACACTGAAGAAGAGGCTATTGAATATGTAAAGAGCATGCAGACCTCAATGTTCCTTGAAAGCAGAAAGGTCTTTTCAAAATATAAGCAGATTTATTTCAGCAAAATCAAGGTAAACAAGCTTAAAAAGAGAGCAACTAAGCTTGTAAGACGCACTGAAAAAAGAATTATAAACTGGCTCGGTATGCTTCTTACGATGGTTTATTCAAAGCAGAAGCTGCAGAACAGAGCGTTTTTCTACACAACAAGAGCAGATAAAATCCCTCTTGAAAATCTCTCTCAGGTTTATTATGATTACAAGGGAGAAAAGGTGCTTTTCGCTAAACGCTATCCTCACACCTTAAAGGATACTGCACAAATCAGAAAGCACATTATGACAAGCAAGGTGATTGTTACCGATGACTATGTGAATCTGCTGAAGAAGGTTCGTCTCAGAGAGGAGCAGAAGGTTATTCAGCTCTGGTATGCAGGCGGCGCTTTAAGGCGCTTCGGACTTGATTCACCTGATAAGGATTCCAGAATCGACGAATACAAGGCTCATTCACAGTACACCGATGTATGCGTTTCCTCGGAATACGTAAGACAGTTCTATTCTCACGCCTTCGGTGTTGAAATGGATGTTGTAAAAGCCCTCGGAAATCCCAGAACAGACCTTATTGTTGACGAAAACAAGCTTAAAGAAAGCAGAGAGAGCATCTGCTCAAAGCATCCTCTTTTAAAGGATAAAAAGCGTATTTATGTTTATCTTCCCACCAACAGAGAATACGAGGATGAAAATCTTATTTTCGACCCGAAGCTTGATTGGGAGGAGCTTAATGATGTTCTTGAGGATGATGAAATTTTCATTATGAGCAGACATCCGAATATGCAGAACGAGTATATTCGAGGTATGCTTTATCCGAGAGTAAAGGACTACACAGCAGATTCTGCTATGGAGCTTCTTTCTGTTGCTGATGTTGTAATCACAGACTATTCGGCAATTATGTTCGATTCAACAATTATGGAAATTCCAATGGTGTTCTATTGTCCCGACTATGACTCATACGACTGCGACTTTTATCTTAACTACGAAAGAGATGTTCCTGGTGAAATTATCAAAAATCCTGAGGAGCTTCTTGAAGCGGTAAGAAGAGCAAAGGATAACGGCTTTAAAGACAGCATCAAGGCCTTTAAAGAAAAGGAAATGGGTGCTTGTGACGGTAATTCCACCAAGAGAGTCTGCGAGCTTATTGAAAGCTATATGAAATAATTTAACGGAGTCTTCGGACTCCGTTTTCTTTTTGTTTATTTGTTATTTTTACCTTTGATATTAAACCGTTTTCTGCAGAAACTTATTACTGCGGCAAGAAAAACAAACAGCCGCAACGGGAGGTGGAAAATGGTAAGAGTAATTAAAACTGCACGAAACACACTTATGGCGGTAACCTTATTCCTACTTGCGGCTTTGATTTACGGCTTTTATGCAGTGCCCGATGAAATTATAAGCGAAAGCAGTAAGCCAACTAATGTAAGCTATATCTACACATTAACTTACGAGGACAATCTCAGCCTCAGGAGAAGCAAAGAAGAAAATATAAAGGATACTTACAATGTAAATGTAAGCTTTCTTAATATTGTTCCCGTTAAAAACTCATCACTTAAGGTCACTGAAAGAGAGTATGTAGCCATATCAGGTGAGCTTTTCGGCATTCGTCTTTTTACCGAAGGTATTATAGTAGTCGGTGTTGACGATGTAAAAACGTCAAAGGGTAATGTAAACCCTTCAGAGGATGCCGGACTTAAAAAGGGAGATATCATTCTTTCAATTGACTCAGAAGAGGTCCGTAGCTGCAATCAGGTGTCGGAAATTATTGAAGGCAGCGGCGGCAGGGTGATGAAAATTCAGCTTAAAAGAAACGGCAGAATCTTTTCCATAGATTTCAAAGCGGCTTATAGCGATTCCGAAGGGAAATATAAGGCAGGAATCTGGATAAGAGACAGTGCAGCAGGAATAGGCACAATGACCTTTTATGATAATGAAACAGGAATGTTTGCATCCTTGGGTCACGGTGTGTGCGATGTTGACACGGGTGAAATTCTGCCTGTTTATGAGGGCGATATTGTAGGTGCAACGGTCAACGGCTGCTATATGGGGCAAAGAGGCAAGGCAGGTGAGCTTTGCGGTGTTTTCTCCTCAGACAGCAAGGGCATTCTTTATCTTAACTGTCAGTACGGTGTGTACGGAAAAATGAACGAAAAGCTGACAGATGAGAAGCTTTATCCTGTTGCCTTCAGAGATGAGGTGCAGAAGGGTAGAGCGCAGATTGTTTCAACTGTTGACGAAACGGGTCCGCAGCTCTTTGATATCGAAATAACAAAAATTTCAAAAGATAATAGTGAAGATAAAAACTTGGTAATAAAGGTTGTTGACGAAGAACTTCTGAATATAACAGGAGGAATAGTTCAGGGAATGAGCGGAAGCCCGATTATTCAGAACGGAATGCTTGTTGGTGCCGTAACTCATGTGTTTATAAATGACCCCACTCAGGGTTATGCCATTTTCTCCCGTACGATGCTGGAGAAAATGCATTCGGCAAGCGCTGAGGCAGAAAAAGCATCGTAAAAAAATCCCGTATACAGCACAGCTGTATGCGGGATTAATCAAATATAGATTGATAAATTAAAAGAGTTGTGATATAATATAAGAGCGAAAGGCTGGTGTTTTTATGAGTGAAATCGAAAGAATAATCAACGAAGTGGATAGCTCAATGGCTATGGAGGGTTTTATTCTTACTAACGAAGATAAAAACAGAATGCTGCAGTGTCTTTCTGAAACAGAAAGCTTTGACTCTTTGGTTGAAGAGCTTATCGATAAGCATAAAGTGAATTAAGCTATGAAAAATTATGATTATGACTATGAATGGGATAAGGAATACTGTTATCCTGAATCCAAGGTTCTCGTTAATAAATTGAACATCAGAGACGCTGAACAGCTTCATATTGCTGAAAAAGAGATTACCTCTTTAAAGCTTGCTTACATAAAGAAAAATCCGATTTCCGGAAGCTTCGATTTGAAGCATTTGCAGGACATACATCGTTTTCTGTTTGAAGATATTTACAGTTGGGCAGGTCAGTTACGTCATGTAAATATTGCAAAAGGTAATCAATTTTGTTTATGGCAGAATATTGAAGAATACTCCGAAGCGATTTTTTCAGAGTTAAAAAAAGAAAACTACTTAATCGGAGCAGATAATGTGCCTTGCAGACTTGCATACTATCTGAGTGAAATTAATGTTTTACACCCGTTCAGAGAAGGTAACGGAAGAACACAAAGACTTTTTATTGAATATCTTGCTGATAATGCAGGGTACTATGTTGATTTTTCAACAGTAACACCGGAAGAAATGATAATTGCAAGTGCAGAATCCTTTGCTTGTGATTATAAAAGCATCAACAGTATGTTCGAGCGTATAACTCATAAAAAATAATAACAAAAGGCGGCACTTAATGTGTCGCCTTAAACATTTTATTCAATACCCTTAAGGGCTTCAAGCTCTCTTTTGTCAACCTTGATCTGAGTATCCTTGATAACCTTTACGTTGTGTCTGTTCACGATAATTGGAGCAGCGTCAGGCTTCTTTTCAAGTGCAACGGTAAGCATACCGGTAAGAAGGTTAAAGTCAATTACCGTGCCTCTGCCTTCATTAGTGTCAACAATTGCACCGTTTTTGGGAGTAACTCTGAGAAGGTGCTCATAAGCCTCCTGCTCATATTTAAGGCAGCACATAAGTCTGCCGCAGGTGCCGCTGATTTTAACAGGGCTTAATGAAAGGCTCTGCTCCTTTGCCATTTTGATTGAAACGGGCTGGAAATCACCGAGAAAGGTGTTGCAGCAGAAGGGTCTGCCACAGATGCCGAGACCGCCAACCTTTTTGCTTTCGTCTCTTACACCAATCTGACGAAGCTCAATTCTTGTTCTGAAAACGCCTGCAAGGTCCTTTACGAGCTCTCTGAAGTCAACTCTGCCGTCAGCGGTGAAGTAGAAAAGAATCTTGTTTCTGTCAAAGGTATATTCAACATCAACCAACTTCATTTTCAAACCGTGCTCAGCAATCTTTTTCTGGCATGTTTCAAAAGCAGCCTTTTCTTTATCCTTGTTTTCTTCAACAGTTCTGATGTCCTCCTTTGTTGCAAGACGGAGAACAGGCTTTAAGGGTGAGGTGAGGTCTTCATCGGGAATTTCACGGTTAGCAATTGAAACTGTGCCGCATTCAACACCTCTTGAGGTTTCTACAATTACTTTATCGTTTAAATTGAATTTTTTGCCCTGAGGGTCAAAATAGTAGTTTTTTCCAACGTCCTTGAATCTGACGGAGATAATCTCTGACATACTATCAGTCCTTTCTTATCGGTTTTTTATATCGTAAAGCTTTGATGAAAGTCTTGTTAATGTAAGATTGTGGTTGGCTGCTCTTTTTTCTGCTTCTTCTATGAGAGAGGAGAGTGCAGAATAAAGCTCAAGAGTTTTTTTTGCAGTCATACCTGAGGCAAGAGCCCTTGCAGTTTCAGGAAAATCTGAAAGAAGCTCCTTTGATCCGCTCTGAAGAACAATTCCGTCACGGATTATAGGAAGAAGCTGCTTAATAACCTCAATAAAAAGCTGCTTGTCCTTCTGAAATTCAGCGGTCTTTTTCATAAAAGAAAGCTCGTTTTCCTTTATAAAGCATTTAAGTAGCTCATCAGCCTTTTCTTTATAAAGCTCTGTTTTCTCATTTTTCTCGTTTGTAACCTCTTCACCTATGGTGTATGAGGTTGCTCTTGAAATTACCGTTTCAAGAAGAGAAGCCTTTGAAGGGCAGGTGAGAATAAAAAGCACATGGCTCTGAGGCTCTTCAAAAATTTTGAGCAGTGCATTCTGTGCGTTAGGGTTCATTGTCTGAGCTTCTTTTATAATGAAAACGCTTTTTGCACCTTCATTGGGAAGCATAAGAGCCTTTGAACGGATATCTCTTACAGCGTCGATTTTAATTACCGCACTGTCAGAAGCCTTTTCAACAATATGAATGTCAGGGTGATTTCCACTGTCAGCTTTATTGCAGGATGCACAAATACCGCAGGGCTTAAGCTCACCCTTGCAAAGAACTGCTTTTGCAAGCTCAACTGCTGCTTTATAACGAAGCTCTTCGCCTGAGCCTTCAAAAATGAGGGCGTGTGAAAGTCGTCCGCTTTTAAATGCAGTTTCAATCTGATTTTTGAAATCATTTTTCAACGGAAGATTATTGAACACATTAAACGCCTCACTAACTTACATAATCCAATATATTATACATTAACTGAAGAAATTTTGCAAGAGTTTGAGAGATATTAATGCTTATCTGAGCCATATCATAGGATAAAATCAAAAAAATTACTGAAAAACCAAAAAAATATTCTCTTCTGCCGCAAAAAAATTCATATAACCTATTGAATTTTTTGATTTATATGTTAAAATGAGTGTATCAAATTATTAGGGAGGTTACGATTATGGCATACGTAATTGGCGAAGATTGCATCTCATGCGGCGCATGTGCAGACGGTTGTCCCGTTGGCGCAATCAGCGAAGGCGACGACAAGTTCGTTATTGATGCTGATGCATGCATCGACTGTGGCGCTTGTGCAGACGGTTGTCCCGTAAGCGCAATCAGCGAAGGCTAATCTCAGATTAAAAAATTCAAGGGGCTTCATAACGAAGTCCCTTATTTTTTATTATAAAATATTTGAGAGATATTCCTTAACAGCATCCTTCCAATGCTGAAGAGGAGTAAATCCGTTTTCTTTTACTGCAGCCATACTGAGTCTTGAATTTTTCGGTCTCTTTGCTGCAGTTTTGTATTCCTCACTTGTTACGGAATTTACCTTTACATTTTTACCTGCAATTCTGAAGGTCTCCTCAGCAAGCTCATTCCAGCTGCAGAAGCCATCGTTTCTTGCGTGATATTCACCGTATTTATCGGTTACAATCATATCACATAAAAGTCTTGCAAGATCCTTTGAATAGGTAGGTGAACCAATCTGGTCAGCTACTACCGAAACCTCGCTTCTTGTTTCAGAAAGACGGAGCATTGTGTGAATGAAGTTGGTGTTTTTTTCACCGAAAACCCACGAGGTTCTTACAATAAAATATTTACTGAGATGCCTCTTGACAGCCTCTTCGCCCATAAGCTTACTTTTTCCGTAGATGTTCTGCGGATTTTTTTTATCGTTCACCTGAAAGGCTTCTTCGCCCTCACCTGAGAAAACATAGTCGGTGCTGACATAAATCATTTTTGCATCAGTCTTAAGGCATTCTTCGGCAAGGTTTTCAGTGCCCTCAGCGTTTATTTTAAAGCAAAGCTCACTTTCGCTTTCAGCCTTGTCAACGGCTGTGTAAGCTGCGCAGTGAATAATTGCAGAGATGCAGTTGCTTTTGAAAAAGTCTTCAACGGCTTTTTTGTCTGTAATATCAAGAGAGTCAACATCAGTGGGAATATGAGGGATATTCCTTTTTGTGAGCTCGGCTGAAACATCATTTCCGAGCTGACCCTTTGCACCTGTTACAAGAATCATTCTTTCACCTCAATAAACAAAATCAACATCGCTTTCACTTAAAGTGGGAGCGTTTTTATCCTTTTCTGAAAGCACGGGATTTTCTGTACCCCAAGCAACGCCGATTTCTTCATCGTTATACTTAATGCTGCGGTCGCATTCCTTGCTGTAATACTCATCAACCTTGTAAAGCACCTCAACATCTTCTGTGAGAGTCACAAAGCCGTGTCCGAAGCCCTTGGGAATATAAAGCATAAGCTTATTTTCTTCACTGAGCTCAACACTTACCCATTTAAGATAGGTAGGTGAGCCCTTGCGTAAATCCACTGCAACATCGAGAATTTTACCCCTTGTGCAGGTTATGAGCTTAGTCTGTGCCATAGGTGTCTTCTGAAAGTGAATGCCTCTCAGAGTGCCTTTTTCATTTGAATAAGAGCGGTTGTCCTGAACAAACTGAGTGTCAATACCGAGCTTCTTCAGCTTTTCGTAGCTGTAGGACTCATAAAACCAGCCTCTGTTATCACCGAAAACCTGAGGCTTTACAATTTTTACTTCAGGAAGCAATGTATCTAAAATTTCCATAATATCACCGTTTGCAATTTTTTATTAATTATACCCCAGAGAGAGATAATAGTCAAGAATATTGACAAGCAGAAAAAAATAGATAAAATATTATAAGAAACTACCAACTGAGGCAGGTGAAGAAAATGATTGCAGGAATTGTGGCTGAATATAACCCTTTCCATAACGGCCACCTTTATCATATCAATAAGGTGCGTGAAGCAGGCGCAGACTACATTGTTTGCGTAATGAGCGGAAACTATGTGCAAAGAGGTGAGTGTGCCTCACTTTCAAAATGGAAGCGTGCTGAAATTGCCGTAAAAAACGGTGCTGACCTTGTAATTGACCTGCCCACACCTTTCGCCTCAGCCTCAGCAGAAACCTTTGCCCGTGGCGCTGTGGGACTTCTTTTAAGCTTCGGTGTTGACTTCATTTCCTTCGGCAGTGAAACAGACAGCAAGGAAAAGCTTATATCTTGTCTTGATGCGGTTAATGATTCCTCTGTAATTGAATTAGCAAGAGAAAAAATGGCAGAGGGTCTGACTTACCCAAAAGCTCTCAGCTTTGCAGTAGAAAGCGTATACGACAAAGAAACTGCTGAGATTATTTCTTCACCCAACAGCACTCTCGGAATAGAATATCTTAAGGTTATGAGAAGCTTCGGCAGAGAAAAGGATTTTCTTCCCATAAAGCGCATTGGTGCTGCCCACGACAGTGAAGAAGCAAAGGGCAGTATTGCTTCGGCAAGTCTTATAAGAAATGCTGAGCTTTCCTCAGAGGTTAAAGCCTTCCTTTCGGATATTACCGCTGAAATTATTGAAGAGGAAAAAGAAAAGGGCTACGCACCCTGCAGCTTAAAGAATAACGAAAGAGGTATTCTTTCCTCGCTTCGCGAAATACCTCAAGAGGATTATTCACTTTATATAAGCGATAATACCGGACTTGCAGACAGAATATATGCAGCGCTGAAAGCTGCAACAAGCCTTACTGAGCTTTATGATGCCGTTAAGGTTAAGAATTATACCCATTCACGCATAAGACGGGAGATTCTGATGCTTTATCTTAAATGTCCTAAAGAGCTTTCTGAGGGCAATGTGCCTTATATAAAAATTCTTGCAGGCAATGAAAAGGGTCTTTCACTTATAAAAAAAGCCAAGGAAATTTCTGACTTACCCATTATAACAAGACACGCAGAAAGAGAAAATCTTACTGAAAAAGGCAAGACACTTTACGATTTTGAATGCAGGGCTACAGATAAGTTTGCTCTTTTTTCAAAGAATGTCAGACCCTGCGGTCTTGAGGAGCAGAATTCACTAAGGAAGATATAAAAAAACGGCAGCACCTTTGTAGTGTTGCCGTAATTCTTTATTGTAATTGACCTAAGCAGTAATCTTCACCGATTTCTGTAATCACAACATCTCTTATTTCGCCTCTGAGTTCATCAGGGGCTTTTACTTTTACGGGAATAAAATTAGCCGTATGACCGGTAAAATAACCCTCGGAGTCGCTTGTTTCAAAAATAACCGAATAAGCTCTGCCGATTTGCTTTTCTAAAAAGTCTTTACGGATTTTCTCCGTTTCCTCAATCATAATTTTACAGCGTTCATCTTTGACGGATGCATCAAGGTGACCGTCGAATTTTTCTGCACGTGTACCTTTCCTTATGGAGTAGGGGAAAACGTGCACCTTTTCAAAGGCTATTTCCTTAACGAAATTAAGGCTGTCAATGAAATCTTCGTCGGTTTCTCCTGCAAAGCCAACCATAACGTCAGTTGTAAGAGTGCAGTCGGCAAAGGATTCACGAAGCTTAGAGCAAAGGTGTCTGTATTCGTCAGCAGTGTAGTGACGGTTCATTCGCTTAAGGGTATTGTCGGAACCGCTCTGTAGGGAAATATGAAACTGAGGGCAAAGCTTTTCGCATTTTTTAAGCTCATCAATGACTTCATCGGTAAGATGGTCTGGCTCAAGTGAGCCGAGACGCACACGAAGAATACCCTCAGTATCGTTTGCACATTTAACTGCCTCGGGAAATGTCCTGCCTATATCTGAGCCGTAAGAGGAGAGATTTATGCCCACAAGCACAACCTCTTTATATCCGTTTTGTGAGAGTAGCTTAAGCTCGCTGCTAAGGTCTTCAATAGGCTTTGAACGGACTCTTCCTCGTGAATAAGGGATAATACAGTACGAGCAGAAACGGTTACAGCCGTCCTGAATTTTAATGTAAGCCCTTGTTCTTTCGTCAAAGCCTGTAATCTTTGCCACTCTGAAGCTGTCGCCCTTAAGATGCTCTTCAACCTGAAAAACTCTTTCTCTCTTTTCAAAATACTTCTGAAGCAGACTCGGTAAATCGCAGTTGTTTTTGTTGCCGATTACAATATCGGCCTCCATAAGAGCCTTTGAGTTTTCGGGATAAGCCTGAGGCATACATCCGGTGAGTACCACAACAGAATCAGGATTATTACGCTTGAAGCGTCTTACAGCCTGACGGGTCTTTTTGTCTGCAAAGGCAGTTACAGTGCAGGAATTTACCACAAAAACATCGGCAGTGTCATCGCTTACTGTTTTAAAGCCTTTTTCTGCCAGAGCTTCGCTAATCGCCTGGCTTTCATATTGATTAACTTTGCACCCTAAGGTGTAGAATTTAACTTTCATTTGTTACCAACCTAAAAATATGATAAAAGGATTATATATCAAAACAGAGTATTATTCAAGTCATTTGTTTTAAAGAGCTTTAAACTTTCATATTTATAACCGAGGTGACAAAAATGAAAAAACTTATTTCAACTTTTATCGTGCTTAATTTTCTTCTGCTTTCACTGTCGGTTTCTGCATTTTCCGTAAACGATGACGCACTGAGTATCAACGCAAAATCAGCTCTTCTGATGGATTTTTCAACAGGTGAGGTGTTGTACTCATTTAACGAAAATGAACGGCTTTATCCTGCTTCTGTAACAAAAATTATGCCTATGGTTATCTTTATGGAGGAGCTGCAGAAGGGTACTATTAAGCTTACCGACACCGTTAAAACAAGTGCTAATGCCGCAAGCAAGGGTGGCTCACAGATATGGCTCAAGGAGGGTGAGATTATGACTGTTGATGATCTTCTTAAGGCTACGGCAATCGGCAGTGCAAACGATGCCGTAACTGCCCTTGGTGAACATATAGCAGGCAGTGAAGAGGGCTTCGTTAAGCTTATGAATGAAAAGGCAAAAGCATTGGGAATGAAAAACACTACCTTTGAAAACTGCTCGGGTCTTGACGACGACACAAAAAATCACTTTTCAACAGCCTATGATATTGCTCTTATGTCGAGAGAGCTTCTGAAGCACAAGGATATAACCAAGTACACAACCGTGTGGATGGATACTCTTCGAGGCGGTGAAACTCAGCTTGTGAATACCAATAAGCTTGTGCGCTTTTATAACGGTACAACAGGACTTAAAACAGGCACGACCTCAAGGGCAGGATATTGCCTTTCAGCTTCAGCAGAGAGAAACGGTCTGCACCTTATTGCAGTTGTGATGGGTGCTGATAACAGTAATGACCGTTTTGAAAGTGCAAAAACGATGCTCAACTGGGGCTTTGCGAATTATGAAACCGTAACTCCCGAGATTGACTATTCAATTATATCCGATGTGCGTGTGCTTAAGGGCACCGATGCCTATGTTACACCGACTGCCGATGAGGTAAAGCCTATAACCCTTCAGAAGGGGATGAAGGACAGAATTGAAACAGAAATTACCCTTGCGGAAAGCATAGAAGCACCCTGTGAGGAAAACCAGATTCTAGGAAAAATAACCCTTACAGTTGACGGAGAAGCAGTTGGTGAAATCAATATCAGAAGTAAAAATTCAGTGGAAAGAATAAATTTTGGAGTTATGCTCCTGCGATTTTTAAAAGTTTTGTCAAAATCGTTATAAAATTCTTCGTAATTCAGTTGACAAATTAGCACAGTTGTATTAAAATACAAGAAAACTATATTATTATAGGAGTATAGCAAATGTCAGCAAAATTAAATTCCAAATACGTTTCATCTTTTGTTACAGATGAAGAAATTCTTTCCTATCAGGAAAAAATCACAAAGGCTCATAATGACCTTCACAACAAAACAGGTGCAGGTAACGATTTCCTCGGTTGGATTGACCTTCCCGTGGATTACGACAAAGATGAGTTTCAGAGAATCAAAAAGGCAGCAGATAAAATCAAGAGCGACAGTGATGTTCTCGTTGTAATCGGTATCGGTGGCTCATACCTCGGTGCAAGAGCAGCAATTGAATTTGTTCGCGGCCAGAACTATAACGACTTAAGAGAAGGCACTCCTGCTATTTATTTCGCAGGTAACAGCATTTCTCCCTCATATCTTTCAGATATCCTTAAAATCTGTAAGAATAAGGATTTCTCAATCAATGTAATTTCAAAGTCAGGTACAACAACTGAGCCTGCAATTGCATTCAGAGTTTTCCGTGAGCTTCTTGAAGAAAAATACGGTAAGGAAGAAGCAGCAAAGAGAACCTATGTTACAACAGACAGAGCAAAGGGCACACTTAAGGCTCTTTCAGATAATGAGGGCTATGAAACCTTCGTTGTACCCGATGATGTAGGCGGCAGATATTCAGTTCTTACAGCTGTAGGTCTTCTTCCTATCGCTGCTGCAGGTATCGATATTGATGCTCTTATGGCAGGTGCTGCAAAGGCAAGAGCAGAGCTTATGGATACTGATATCAATAAGAACGACTGCTATAAATATGTTGCTATCAGAAATGCTCTTTACAACAAGGGCAAGAGCACTGAAATGTATATCAGCTACGAACCCTCATTCACACTTATGAATGAATGGCTCAAGCAGCTTTACGGCGAAAGTGAAGGTAAGGACGGCAAGGGTCTTTTCCCTGCATCAGCTATTTTCTCAACTGACCTTCATTCACTCGGCCAGTACATCCAGGAAGGCGAAAGAATAATGTTTGAAACAGTTGTTACCTTCGCTGAGCCCAAGGATGAAATTTATATCAAGGAAGATGCTGAAAACGCAGACTCACTTAACTTCCTTGCAGGCAAGCCCATGACCTTCGTTAACGAAAAGGCATTTGAAGGCACAATCCTCGCTCATAACGACGGCGGTGTACCCAACATTGTTATCGAAAACGAAAGAATGGACGAAGATTCACTCGGTTATCTCATTTATTTCTTTGAAAAAGCATGTGCTGTTTCAGGCTATGTGCTTGGTGTTAATCCCTTTGACCAGCCCGGTGTTGAAAGCTACAAGAAGAATATGTTCGCTCTTTTAGGTAAACCCGGCTACGAAAAAGAGAAAGAAGCACTTGAACAAAGATTAAATAAGTGATATAATAATATTGTAATTGAACCGGATTCATTTCGGAACAATAAATTAAAGGAGGAAATTCAAAATGATTTCTATTATTTTAGGACACAAAGGTTCAGGAAAAACAAAGAGCTTGATTTCTTGCGTAAACAAGGCAATCGAAACCTCAAAGGGTAATGTTGTTTGCGTTGAAAAGGAAACTAAGTTAACATATGACGTTAATTACCGTGCAAGACTTATCGCAACTGACGATTATGATGTAAAGGGTTATGATGCATTCTACGGCTTCCTCGCTGGTATCTGCGCAGGTAACCACGACATCACAGATGTTCTTGTTGACACTACACTCAGAATCGGTGGCAGAGACTATAATGAGCTTGCTGCTTTCCTTGAAAACATCTACGAGCTTTCATCAAAGAATGAAAAGGACTTCGTTTTCACAATTTCAGCAGACAAGGAAGAGCTTCCTGCTTCAATCTTCAACTTCTGTAAGATTATCTGATTACTGAAACTTAACACAGGGCTGTTCCGTTTTTGGAAACAGCCCTCTTTTTTTGAGGTGTAAAATGAATTTTGATATAGAAAAAGAAATGATGGCTGATGGCTTTCAGGTTGTCTGCGGTGTTGACGAAGCGGGCAGAGGTCCTCTTTGCGGTCCTGTTTGTGCTGCAGCTGTAATTCTTCCCGTTGACTGCGAAATTGAGGGCATTAACGATTCCAAAAAGCTCAGCGAGAAAAAGCGTGAGGCTCTTTATGATATTATAAAGGAAAAGGCTATTGCTTACAGCATTCAGATGGTTGACGCAAAAACAATTGACGAAATCAACATTCTTCAGGCTACCTTCCTTGCTATGCGTACTGCCGTTGAAAATCTTTCAGTAAAGCCTGATATTGCTCTTATTGATGGCAACGGCAAGCCCGGTCTTTCAATTGAGGAAAGAACAGTAATCAAGGGTGATGCAAAGTCAGTTTCAATTGCGGCCGCTTCAATTCTCGCAAAGGTTACAAGAGACAGATACTGCCTTGAGATGGATGAAAAGTATCCTCAGTATGCATTTGCTCAGCACAAGGGCTACGGCACAAAGCTTCACTATGAAAAAATTGCTGAGCACGGCATCTGCGATGAGCACAGAAGAACCTTCCTTAAAAAGCTTCTCGGTGAATAAGATGGATAAAAAAGAAGTAGGTATACTCGGTGAGAATTTCTGCGAGGAATACTACCGTAAAAGGGGCTACGAAATAAAAGAGAGAAATTACCATTCCCGTTACGGTGAGGTTGACCTTATTGCCGAAAAAGAGAAGGTGGTTGCCTTTGTTGAGGTTAAAACAAGAGATGAAGGCTCAGTTTCGAGACCTGCCGAAGCAGTCAATAAGCAAAAGCAGAAAAAGTTTATTCTCACCGCAATGCAGTATATGGAAAGCTATCCTATGGATATATGCAGCCGCTTTGATGTTTTTGAAGTGTGGCAGAAGGATGGCAGAATTTATAAATTCAACCTTATAGAAAATGCCTTTGATGCAGAAGACTTCTCAGGCAGATATGATATATTTTAAAGGTCTTTACATTTTTCATTTAATGTGGTAGAATGTTAAATCATAAATTCCGAGCCGGCTAAAGGCTCTGAACGGAGGACATAAAATGCTTTATACAAGTACAAGAGATAAGAGCGTAAAGGTAGAGTCAGCTTATGCAATTGCTCAGGGTATTTCAAAGGATGGCGGACTTTTTGTTCCCACAGAAATTCCTCAGATTGACAAGAGCTTCATTGACAGCCTTGTGCCTCTCAGCTATATTGAAAGAGCAAAAAAGGTGCTTTCACTTTATCTTACCGATTTCACAGCTGAAGAAATTGATATGTGCGTAAGCGGTGCTTATGCTGAGGGTAAATTCAGCAGTGATAAGGTTGCACCCGTTAAGAAAATCAAGGAAGGCGAGAACATTCTTGAATTATGGAGAGGCCCTACCTGTGCATTCAAGGATATGGCTCTTCAGCTTCTTCCTTACCTTCTTACAGTTTCAGCAAAGAAAACAGTTGCTGATAAAACTATCGTAATTCTTGTTGCTACTTCAGGCGATACAGGTAAGGCTGCACTTGAAGGCTTTAAGGATGTGCCCGGCACAAAGATTATGGTGTTCTATCCCGATGACGGTGTAAGCCCCATGCAGAAGCTTCAGATGACAACCCAGGCAGGTGAAAATGTTGCCGTTTCAGCAATCAAGGGTAACTTTGACGATGCACAGAGCGGTGTTAAGAAGATTTTCACTGATAAGGAAGTTGCAAAGAAGCTCGAAGAAAACGGTATGATGTTCTCATCAGCTAACTCAATTAACTGGGGCCGTCTTGTACCGCAGATTGTTTACTATGTAAGTGCATACTGCGATATGATTGAAAACGGTGAAATTAAAAACGGCGACGAAATGAATGTTGTTGTTCCCACAGGTAACTTCGGTAACATTCTCGCTGCTTATTACGCAAAGAAGATGGGTGTACCCGTTGGTAAGCTTATCTGTGCTTCAAACGCAAACAACGTTCTTACAGATTTCCTTAAGACAGGCGTTTACGACAGAAACAGAAAGTTCTTCACAACAACATCACCTTCAATGGATATTCTTATTTCCTCAAACCTTGAAAGACTTCTTTTCCACCTTGCAGACGAAAACGATGAAACAATTGCAAAATGGATGAACGAGCTTTCAAATGAAGGCAAGTACGAGGTTACTGCTGATGTAAAGGAAAAGGTTCTTACACTCTTTGACGCAGGCTGCTGCGATGACGAAGAAACAAAGGAAACAATCGGTGCTACATATAAGAACGGCTATCTTCTTGACACTCACACTGCAGTTGCTGTAAAGGTTTACAGAGATTACACAGAAAGAACAGGGGATAAGACTCCTACAGTTATCGCTTCAACAGCTAACCCCTATAAGTTCTCTGCTGCTGTACTCAAGGCAGTTTGCGACAAGAACCTTGATGGCGTTGATGAATTCGCACAGGTTGACCTTCTTATGGAAATTACAGGTGAGCCCTGTCCTGAGCAGCTTGCAACTCTTAAGGGTAAGGAGCCCAGATTTACCTCATGCTGTGAAAAGGAAAATATGATTGACACAGTGTATCAGATGCTGGGCATCTGATAAATGTAAAATGCAGAATGCAAAATGCAAAATATCGCACCCGAAAAAGTGCGTAAAGGCAAATATTATTCTGCGCTTTGAGTGTTGCTTAAATATTAAATTTATCTCCCGACAGACAGATTTTCTCGTTTGTCGGGAATTGAACTGATTGCTTATAATCGGAGCGAAGCGACCCTTATTTCAACTTTCAACTTTTAACTTTCAACTTTATCCGAAAGGAGGAAAGCTCTTTGTCAATTTTCGCTTTGGGTGATACCCATTTATCCTTCGGCACAGATAAGCCTATGGATATTTTCGGCGGTTGGAATGACTATGTAAGCCGTATAGAAAAAAACTGGAAAGCCGTTGTCGGCGAAGATGACACTGTGATTATACCCGGTGACATTTCCTGGGCAATGAGTCTTGAGGGTGCAAAAGATGATTTTTCTTTTATTCACGCACTTCCGGGTAAAAAAATCATTATGAAGGGTAACCACGACTACTGGTGGACAACCAAAAGAAAAATGGATAACTTTCTTGTTGATAATGGCTTTACCTCAATGGAGATTCTTCACAACAATGCCTTTAAGGTAGGGGACTTTGTAATCGTCGGCAGCCGCGGTTGGTTTTACGATGCGCAGACAGGTGCTGACAAGAAGGTCATTCTTCGTGAGGCGGACAGACTCAGACGCTCAATTGAGTGCGGTCTTGAGCTTGGCGGTGAGATAATTGCTTTTCTTCATTATCCGCCTTATATGGCTTCTCAGAAATGTGAAGAGATATTTTCAGTGCTTACGGAATATAATATCAAGCGCTGCTGTTTCGGTCATCTTCACGGTGAAATTGCAAGAAATTATGTACCCGAATGTGTCGATTCTGTAAATTTGGACCTTGTAAGTGCAGATTTTCTCGGTTTTTGCCCTAAATTGATTGAAAAAATTTAAAAAAAGTATGGAAATATTTTTTAAACAATGATATAATGTATCAGTTAAAATGTATATTGGGTAGCTTCGGTTAAAACGATTTTGTGCATACCCAAGGATAGGAGTACTAAAATGGCTTTAAAATCATCAAACAACGTTGAAACAAATGTTTACGCTCTTGAAATCGAAATCTCAGCTGCAGATTTTGACGCTGCTCAGAACAAGGTGTTCGCTAAGCAGAAGAACAGAATTCAGCTTCCCGGTTTCCGTAAGGGCAAGGTAACTCGTAAAATGGCAGAAAACTTCTACGGCAAGGGCTGGCTCTATGAAGATGCTCTTGATATCTGCTTCCCCACAGCAGTTGAAGAAGCTGCAAAAGAAGCAGGCCTTGACATCGTTGGCACAAAGAATGCTGACATCAAGGAAATCGGCGCAGAAGGCGTTCTTATGACTGTTGAAGTTTACGTTAAGCCCGAAATCGAGCTTTCAGAGTACAAGGAACTCAAGGCTTCAAAGAAGAAGGTTGAAGCAACAGAAGAAGAAATCAAGGCAAGAATCGACGCTCTCGTTGAAAGAAATGCTCGTCTTGTTTCAGTTGAAGACAGAGCTGCTCAGGATGGCGACATCACAGTTATCGACTTCGAAGGCTTTGTTGACGGTGTTGCTTTTGACGGCGGTAAGGGTGAAAACTATGAGCTTACACTCGGCTCAGGTCAGTTCGTTCCCGGCTTTGAAGAGCAGGTTGTAGGCCACAATATCGGTGAAGAATTTGACGTAAACGTTAAGTTCCCCACAGAATACACACCCGAGCTTGCTGACAAGGACGCAGTTTTCAAAATCAAGCTTCACGAAATCAAGGTTAAGGAGCTTCCCGAGCTTGACGACGAATTTGCTCAGGACGCAGCTGACTGCGATACAGTAGATGCACTCAAGAAGAGCATTGAAAAAGAAATTAAGGAGCACAAGGAAGAAGAAAACGAAAGAGAAATCGAATCACAGCTTCTTCAGAAGCTCGCTGAAAACGTACAGGGCGAAATCCCCGAAGTTATGTACGACAACGAAGTAAACGATCAGATCAGAAATATCGATTACAGACTTTCAGCTCAGGGCCTCAACCTTGAAACATACCTTCAGTACACAGGTATGACAATTGAACAGTACAAGGAAAGCATGAAGGATTCAGCTGTTCAGAACGTTAAGGTTCGTCTTGCTCTCCAGAAGGTTGCTGCTCTTGAAAATCTTGAAGTTACTGACGAAGAGCTTGAAGCTGAATACGATAAGTTCGCTGCTCAGTATCAGATGGAAAAGGAAGAAATCAAGAAGGTTGTTCCCGTTGAAGGCCTTCGCGGTGACCTCCTTAACGAAAAGGCTATCAAGTTTGTAAGAGATAACGCAAAGGTTACAACAGCAAGAAAGCCCAGAGCTAAGAAGGAAGAAGCTGCTGAATAATCTTGATTAATTAAGGTAAATTTAACCTAGAATAGTTACAATGAGATGGAACTGTAGATTATACAGTTCCTCTCTTGCCGTTATTTAATCTAAGAAAAAGGAGGCATAACTTATGCCATT
>JBGVFK010000027.1:0-18721 GCA_045121075.1 Acutalibacteraceae bacterium
TCGCTTTATCTTTCAAAACCGCTTAAAAAGCTTAAACCTGAACTGCTTGTACTTTTAAGAATGGGCGCTTATCAGCTTTTGTTTATGGAAAAAGTGCCTGTATCAGCCGCTGTAAACGAGAGTGTCAAGCTTTCGAAGAAGAATGCTCTTCAATACGCAAGCGGGCTTATTAATGCCGTTTTAAGAAAAATAGGTGCTAACGGACTTTGCCTTCCTGATAATAAAAATTTCGCCCACTATTTAAGCGTTAAATATTCCTGCAGTGAATGGCTTGTTCAGAAATGGCTCAACGAATACGGAGCTGAGGATACAGAAAAAATTCTTGAATGCTCACTTGGTGCTAATGATATTTACATAAGGGTAAACATACAAAAAACTGATAGTGATTCACTGATTTCAATTCTTGATGCAGAGGGAATTAAAGCAGAAAAAACAAACCTTGAAGATGCTTTGAAAATCAGTTTTGGTGGTAACGGAATTGAAAATATTGAAGCGTTTAAAAACGGACTATTTCACGTTCAGGATTTAGCTTGTCAATTTGCCGTAAAAGCTCTCGGTGTAAAAGATGGAGACAGAGTTTTTGATCTTTGCTCTGCACCCGGTGGAAAAGCCTTTACAATGGCGCAATATGCCGGTGAAAAAGGGGAAATACTTGCTTTTGATATATATGAAAGCAGAACTTCATTAATCAAAAAAGGCGCTGAAAGGCTCGATCTTTTTAATGTCAGCGCTATGGTAGGAGATGCTTCTCAGCACAATGAAAAAATAGGTCTTGCTGATAAGGTTCTGTGTGATGTACCTTGTTCAGGCTTTGGCATAATCGGCAAAAAGCCTGAAATTAAATATAAGAGCAAAGATGAAGCTCTTGAAATAGAAAAGCTTCAGTATCCTATTTTAAACAATGCAGCTACTTATGTAAATAAAGGCGGCAGACTTCTCTATTCAACCTGCACTCTTTCAAGAGCAGAAAACGATGAAATCTGCGAAAGATTTTTAAAGGAGCACACTGATTTTGAAAGTGTAATTCCGCTCAAAGAAATCAGCAGTGAAAGATTTCTTACATTAATGCCGCACAAGAATGGTACAGACGGATTTTTTATTGCACTTTTTGAAAGGAAAAAGTAACAATGAAGAAGGATATTAAATCAATGTCACTTGCTGAATTGAAGGAAGAAATGCTTTCAATCGGTGAAAAAGCATTCAAGGCTACTCAGATATATTCCTGGCTTCACAAGCATTCGGCTGAAAGCTTTGACGAGATGACAAATATTTCTAAGGATTTGCGTGAAAATCTCAAAAAAAATTATGATATTTACAATTGCACTATTGAAAAAAAGTTAGTTTCAGTGTATGATAATACAGTTAAGTATTTATTCAGGCTTAATGACGGTGAACTCATTGAATCTGTTGTAATGAAATATAAATACGGCTACACAATTTGTGTTTCAAGTCAGGTCGGCTGTAAGATGGGATGTAAGTTCTGCGCATCAGGAATTGCAGGTTTTATTCGTAATCTTACACCCTCGGAAATACTTTCACAGGTATATAAGGCTCAGAAGGATCTTGATATCAGAATTTCACACATCGTTATGATGGGTGTAGGCGAACCTCTTGATAATTTTGATAATGTTATTAAGTTTCTTCAGCTTATTTCAGATGAAAACGGTCTTAACATCGGTATGCGTAACATTTCACTTTCAACCTGCGGTGTAGTAACAGGAATATATAAGCTTATGGAAGAAAAGCTTCAGCTTACACTTTCAATTTCCTTACATGCGCCTAACGATGAAATAAGAAGCACAACAATGCCCGTTAACGACAGATGGAATATCGATGAGCTTCTTAAGGCTTGTAAGGATTACATAAAAGCAACTAACAGAAGAATTTCATTTGAATATGCTATGATAAGCGGTGTAAACGATAGTGACGAATGTGCCCGAGAGCTTGGAAAAAGGCTTAAAGGAATGCTTTGTCATGTTAACCTTATTCCGGTAAACTCCGTTAAGGAGCGTTCATACACCAAAAGCAGCAAGGAAAGAATGGAAGCTTTTATAAAAACACTTAATAAATACGGAATAAATGCAACTGTCAGAAGAACACTCGGCAGTGATATAAACGCCTCTTGCGGTCAGCTGAGAAGAGGAGAGAAAAACTAACAGAAATGTAAGGAGTGGTTAAAATGAAACTTGTTGGCGGCACTCATGTAGGTATGATGAGAGCAAAAAACGAAGATACCTACCGTTGCGGTAAGCTTAGTGACGGCACAGCATGGGCTCTTGTTTGTGACGGAATGGGTGGTGTGCATGGCGGACAGCTTGCTTCGTCCATAGCAGCCGATATGGTCAGCGATAAAATCAAAAGATGCTATAACCCCTCCATGTCTGTTTCTTCCCTTGAAAATCTTCTTCTCTCTGCTGTTACAACTGCAAATGTTGTTGTATTCGACCGTGGCGATGTTGATATTTCACTAAAAGGTATGGGTACTACAATTGTCGCTGCAATTATCAAGGATAACGAAGCTTGTATAGCCCATGTAGGTGACAGCAGAGCGTATTTTGTTGATGGCAACTCAATCAGACAGATAACCCGTGACCACTCACTTGTTCAGGAAATGTACGACAGCGGTAAAATTTCATTTGAAGAGCTTAAAACTCATCCGCAAAAGAACATAATTACAAGAGCGATGGGCGTTGACGAAGAAATTGAAATAGATTTCGATTATGTATGCATTAATGAAAATGAAGCGCTCATACTTTGCAGTGACGGTCTCAGTGGACTTGTAAGCGATGAAAGAATGCTTGAATTATATAAAACCTGCAATTTAGAAGAGCTTGCAGAAAAATACATAGAAGAAGCCAACAGCGCTGGCGGTAAAGACAACATAACAGTAGTAGTAATGAAAGGATAGGTGATTGCTGAATGGAAAATTATGTAGGTAAAAGACTTGACGGCAGATATGAAATCATGGAAGTACTCGGCGTTGGCGGTATGGCTGTTGTTTATAAAGCATTTGACAACATCGACCACCGAATTGTTGCAGTAAAAATTCTTAAGGATGAATATCTTGCAAACGCTGATTTCAAGCGCAGATTCATGAATGAATCAAAGGCAATTTCAGTTCTTTCACATCCCAATATTGTAAGAGTATTTGATGTAAGCTACGGTGAAATCCTTCAGTACATAGTTATGGAATATGTAGACGGAATTTCACTTAAGGAATACATTGAACAGCAGGGTGTAATTGACCCGAGAGAAGCAATTTACTTTGTAACTCAGATTCTCCGTGCTCTTCAGCATGCTCATGATAAGGGTATTGTTCACAGAGATATCAAGCCTCAGAACATTATGCTTATTTCTGACGGTACAATTAAGGTTACAGACTTTGGTATTGCACGATTCAGCAGAAGCGAAACACGCACAATGACTGACGGTGCAATCGGCTCTGTTCATTACATCAGCCCTGAGCAGGCAAAGGGTAGTGTAACGGATGCAAAAACAGACCTTTACGCTGTTGGTGTTATGCTTTATGAAATGCTTACAGGCAGACTTCCTTTCCAGTCTGATAATGCTGTTTCAGTTGCTCTTATGCAGCTTCACAATGACCCTGTAAAGCCCAGAAATATCAACCCTGACATTCCCGTTGGACTTGAACAGATTATTATCCGTGCTATGCAGAAAAATCAGAATGACAGATATCAGTCAGCTTCTGAAATTCTTATGGATATTGAAGCCTTCAAGAGAAACCCCAATATCAAGTTCGATTATTCATACTATAACGACTCAGTTATCAGCGAAGAGCAAAAGCCTGTAAAGACTCTCTCTAAGCCTGTTAAACCCGTTAAGAAAGAGCCTGCTCCTATTCCTCAGGAGGCTTATGATGAAGCAGATGATTATTCTGACGATTCATCAAAGAAAAAGACAATTGCAGTTCTTTGCGGTGTTCTCTGTGCTCTTGTAATTTTTGCTTTCGCTCTTATAACATTCTTCCTTCCGGGTAACAAAGGTCTTGATGTACCTGACCTCGTTGGCAAAAACTTCTATACAGATGTTATGTCAAATGCGATGTATGTTGATTTTGCTTTTTATCCGATAACTGATGAGGACAGCGATGAACCCTCAGGCACAATTGTTGATCAGTCTCCGGCCGGTGGTAAAATTCAGAAGGGCGGAACAATTACAGTTTACATTTCAGCTGCTCAGGAAAAAATTGAAGTTCCCGATGTTTACGGCTATGAATATACTTCAGCTGAGTCAGTTCTCAAGAGTGAAGGCTTTGAGGTCAGAATAACCAAAGAAAAAAGCGAAGACGTTGAAATCGGTAAAGTAATCCGCACTAAGCCTAAAAAGGGCTCAAAGGTTGAAGCAGGTACAGTAATTGAAATTATTGTTGCTACAAATGAAGATGTTGAACCTGTTGAAGTACCCAATCTTGTTGGTATGACAGTTTCAGAAGCAAGAGCTGCTCTTGATGAAGTTGGTCTCATTCTTGATACATCAAGAACCGAATACCGTCCTTCATCTTCTCCTGCAAATACAATTATCGGTCACGAATTAATCGGTGAAATGGCTCTTCCGGGAACAAGTCTTGCTGTATTTGTAAGTACAGGCAGACCTCCTGAAACAACTGAAGAGGAATCAACAGAGGACGAGTCAACCAAAGAAAATGAGGATAAGACTACTAAGCCCTCAACAACTAAAAAGCGCGAAACAACCGTTCCCACTGAACCTACTACAGTGCCCACAACAAAGCCGACCACAGAGCCTACAACAGCTCCCACCACTGTTCCGACAACAGTGCCGACAACTGCACCTACAGTGCCTTCAACCCAAGAACCTACTTCTCCGCCCACACAGGCAACAGAGGCAACAGATGCACCGGAATTTGTTGAAGGTGAAGAATAATTATGATAAAAGAAGGATTAATCCTTAAAGGCATCGGCGGTTTCTATTATGTAGAAACCGCTGACGGTGTTTTTGAGTGCAAGGCAAAAGGTAAATTCCGTAAGGAAGGCATTACACCACTTGCAGGTGACAGAGTAACTGTTACAATACGCACCGATAAAGAAAACACTATCGATGAAATTAAGGAGAGAAAAAATAAACTGAGAAGGCCACCCGTTGCCAATATTGACAAATTGTTTGTTGTTGTTTCAACAGCTAAGCCTTACCCTAATACACTTGTGATTGACAAGATGACTGTGCTTGCTGAAAAGCATGGCATCGAGCCGGTAATTATTATCACTAAGACTGACCTTGAAGAATATAGCGAGCTTTACGAAACCTATAAAAAAGCAGGCTACAGAGTTTATCTTCATTCAAAAGAAACAAATGAAAATCTTGCTGAGATTGAGAAAGAGCTTAGTGGCTGCATTTGCGCTTTTACGGGCAATTCAGGCGTTGGTAAATCAACCCTTATAAACGCTCTTTGTCCCTCATTAACCCTTGAAACGGGCGAAATAAGCGATAAATTAGGCAGAGGACGACACACAACAAGACAAGCAGAAATTTTCCATGTCGGTGACGGTCTCGTAATTGATACCGCTGGCTTCTCAAGTATTGATTTTGCTGACGACAGTGTAATTTTTTCAAGTGATCTTGAAAATTATTTTCCTGAAATCAGCAGTCACATCGGTGAATGTAAGTTTACCGGCTGCGCACATCTTGGTGATAAAGGCTGCAGAATCACTGAATTAGTTGAAAACGGTGAGATGAGCCTCAGCAGATACGAAAGCTATAAAACAATGTACGAGGAACAGAAAAGCCTTAAAAAGTGGAATGTCTGATTTTCACAATAAAGCTGCCCTTGGCATATACTATATTGAGTCTTTGACTTATTGTATACCGAAGGGATGATTGCATGTTCCGTCGTGGCTATTATCCGAAGGGGCTTGTTTTTGCTGCTTTCGGACTCGGCATCATTCTGGGATTGTACTTTCCCGTTAAAGCAATGCTTTTCATCCTTGCTCTTATGTTGATTGCTCTTGGTGTTATAACATGCCAAAGATAAATAGTAATCATATTTTCAGTCAGGAGGGTTCCGTTTGAAGGTATTGGTTTGGAAAAGTCCCAGAACTCTTAGTAGTTTACTTAAAATGATATTTAAAATCAAAGACTAAAAAATGGATGCAGATGGAAAATCCATCTGCATTTTTTCAGGTGATAATTAATGGAAAAGCATATTGAAGTTGAAAGAAGCATAATAAAAAAATACCGCAAGGAAATCTGGAAAAGATTTATTGCGGGTATAAATGAATATAAGCTTATTGAGCCTAATGACAAAATTGCGGTTTGTATTTCAGGCGGTAAGGATTCAATGCTTCTTGCAAAATGTATTCAGCATCTTCAGAGAATCAGTGATTTTCCCTTTGAAGCAAAGTATATTGTTCTTGATCCCGGTTATTCAGCTGAAAACCGTGAAAGAATAATTGAAAACGCAAAGATACTCAATGTACCTATTGAAATTTTTGATGCTAAAATTTTTGATTATGTTGTTGATGTTGAGTATAATCCCTGCTATCTTTGTGCACGAATGAGAAGGGGACATCTTTATAAAAATGCTCAACTGCTTGGCTGCAATAAAATTGCCCTCGGACACCATTTCGACGACGCAATTGAAACAACCTTGCTTAACATTTTTTATGGCTCACAGGCAGGTACAATGATGCCTAAGCTTCACAGCACAAATTTTCCCGGTATGGAGCTTATAAGACCGCTTTATATGGTCAGAGAACGTGATATTAAGGCTTGGGTGAGATATAATAATCTTACATTCCTTAATTGTGCCTGTGCTTTTACAAAGGCTGATGAGCAATCAGAACATGAAACACTTTCAAAAAGAAAAGAAATGAAGGAGCTGATTTCTCATTTCAGAAAAATCAACCCCAACGTTGAAACAAGTATATTTATGAGTATGCACAATGTAAATCTTGAAACTGTAATAGGCTACAGAAAAGGGGAGGAAACCTATAATTTCCTTCAGGACTACGATGATAAGGTTTAAGCCTTGTACATATTGTCTTTATAATATCCCACAAGCTCATCAATACGATGCTCAAGGAAACGGAAGATATCTGCTTTTGTTTCCTTATTTTTTTTGCCTGTTACATACCATCTGATAACACCGATTAAAGCTGATGAATAGTAGGTTGAAAGAATTTCTACCTGTTGACCTGTGGCTGAAATTGCATAATTAAATTTATCATAGCAGAAATTATTAAGAGCACAGAAGAAGCTTGAACCGAGAGTCATATAATATTTTTCGCTGCATATAACCTCAAGAAGCTCAATATTTTTATCAATAAATTTAAATATTTCAGCAACACAGAATAAGATACCTGCTCTGAGATTTTCAGGAGTAGGGTCATTTATTATTCCGTCAATTTCAATGTTGTCAAGCTGATTTTCAAAGCAATAACGAATAAATTCAAGCTTGTCATCAAAGTGCTTATAGAAGGTTGCTCTGTGCACACCTGCTCTGTCACAGATTTCCGATACTGATAAATTTTCAAAATCTTTTTCTTGTATAAGATCAATCAAAGCATTCATAAGCTGAGTGTATGTTCTTAAGATTCTTGCATCCGTTTTCTTCATATTTCCCACTCCTTACATCATATCTTCGCCCTCACGGATATTTGACTTAATTTCATCAATAAGATCCGTAAGCTTCTGCATCTGCTTTCTCGTCCGTCTTTCAAAATCGGGATTATTATAGAAAAGTCTGCTGGGAAGATTTGTTTTCTCTTGCTTCTTTTCTTTTTTCTTTTCAGGTCTTGCAAGCTTTTTATCAAGCTCATAAAATACATCATCAACTGTGTATTTGAATTCAATAGCCTTATCCTTGCTCTTATCAACCAGCTCATAAATCTTCTTCGGGTCTCCGACTGAAGATTTGAGGGTAACATAAAAATCGCTGATTGTTTTTGAAAGTGCATCAAGCTTTACCTGAAGCTTTCTGATATCAAGAGCTTTTCTTACGGCGTTAATAAGGTCAAGAGTAAACACAGCGAGAACAGCAATAAGAATGTAAATCAGGTAATCACCGTTGATTTTTGCATATAAGTTTTCAACTGCAGGGTGGAGTACACGAACAAACGCAACTGAAATAATACCCCAATAAAGCGTGTGCTTAAGACAAATTCTGCCGCGGATATTAAGGAATTCATAAGTGTAATCCCACCAACGGGCACTGAAAAGCTTTTCCATAATGTAGCTTGTAAGATATTCAACAATATCACAAAGCACTATACCGAGAAGGAAAATTATCAGTGGTCTATCCTTAAAGGGATTATAAATAAGTATTGTCATTACAAGTGCCGCTGTGCCGTAAATAGGGCAAAGGGGACCGGTCAGAAAGCCACGGTTGATAATTCGTTTTTCACCAATTGAACAGTATATTGATTCAAGAAGCCAGCCGCCTGCACTGTAAAAGAAAAACAGCAGTATATATTTAATAAGATTATCCATATTTTATATCCTTTTTACATCCTCTAAAAATTTTTCTTTGTATTTCTTGCTGAGTGAATAGAACACTTCACGTGTTGCACAGTATTTATCAGAAAACAGAACAATGTAGCCTTCCTTATACTTAGGCGGAGTTACCGTAAATGGCCACATATGGCATCTTATCATATTCTCTTCTCTGTCAGTGAGCTTTTCTTTACAAAGCTCACGAGCATTTAATGCGGCATATTTCGGATGCTTATAGCCGTGTCTTTTGTGCCATCCGCCTGTTTCACCGTCACGCCAATCATAATAAACAAGATCGTGCATTACAGCAGCTCTTGTTGCTTCTTCAACATTCCATCCAAGCTTTTTTGTGATTTTGTATGTCAGGTAAGACACACTGAAAATATGCTGAAGACGGTCAATATCCAGATGCTGTTCAAATTCTTTAAGAGACTGCACCTCATCAGTAGCGATAAGTTCACCAACAAGGTCAAAATAGCCGTCTGTATCAACTTCTTCAAGCTTATAGGTTTTGAGATATTCTTCGTATAGATTCATTTTAGTTTACTCCAGAACATTATTTTTGTTTATAAAATCTGCCACAGCATCGCTGTTGTTATCACCGATTACACCGTCTGCAATTTCCTTAAGCTTTTCGTGGGCATTTGAAACTGCATAACCTTCATCGGCCACATTGAATAGGGGAATATCATTGAGATTATCACCGAATGCTACCATTTTATCAGCGTCGACATATTTCTTTACAAAAGCCGCTGCTACACCTTTATTAACCTCAGATGATAAAACCTCAAGAAAATAACAGCCGGTATAGTTATCACTGTAGAACATACAGTTTACACCGTCAACCTCAGTGATTTCATTGTATATCTCCTGGAGCTCCTCACGAGGGTCAAGAGTAACTATATAAATGAGCCCATCAGAGATTTCAAGCTTTTCGGAATAATGAAAATGCTTGATTCCCGATTCGTTTCTTGAATTTATATAATCCTGCTGATATTTATTATTTAGGTCGCTGTAGTAGATGTTAATTAAGTTACCGTCAGGATAATACAGCATTGGCTCTTTTCCGTAACGATGAAAAATATCAAGCACCTTCTGTGCGGCGCTTTTTTCAATTGCTGTAGATGATATCACTCTTTTCTCAGATGGGTCATAAACTATAACACCGTTCATCATAACAAGCGGCACATTAAGTTTTACATCGCTGAACATTTCTGAAACAGTAGCGTGGGTTCTTGCGGTTGCAATTGAAAACAGAACACCTCTGTCTATCAGTGAATTAATGAGATTTTTTGTTTTATCAGTAAGTGTAGCTTCAGAAGTAAGCAGAGTGCCATCAAGGTCGGTAATATATAATTTTTTCATTTTAATCCAACTCTTTAAACATATTTAATTAATTATAACACAATGCACTTTATTTGACAACTGTCTACAAAAAAGTTTACATTTATATTAATGTAGTTATCGCCTGATACAAAATAAAAAGTAAAAAAATCTTAATAAATCTATTGAATTATGAGAGTAAATAAAGTATAATAGTTTCATATTAATCTGGGTAGGTATACGAAAACCCGACAAACCTGCCTTTCGAAGGGGATATATATGTTAGGTAAATTCGTCAAAGTACGTGTAACATCCCCAATGAATTCCTTCAACACCCGTTTCGGCTATAAATATAAGCTGAATTACGGTATTATCGAAGGCTGTAAAACCCGAAAAAACACCGTTCAGTTTGCCTATATTATGGGCATAAACCATCCGGTAAGAAACTTTGACGGTCGTGTTATTGCGATTGTTAAACGCCATAACGGTAAAGGTGTTGTATGGGTTGTTGCTCCTAAGAGCACTCGATTCATTGTAAATGATATCAAGCCTGCAATTGATTTTGCTGAAGGTCGCATTGGGTACACAATTGATTGTCTTTATGAAAGCTCCTGCGGTGCAGTTGTTTTCAATGAGGACGGCAATGAAAGAAAATATCTTTTAATCAGAAACAAACGCAGTGCACACTGGGGCTTCCCGAAGGGTCACATTGAGCCCGGTGAAACCAAGGAAGAAACTGCTATCCGTGAGGTTCTTGAAGAAACCGGTCTCAATGTTGAAATTGTACCCGGCTTTGTAAAAGGCTCAGAGTATACAATTCAGGGAAAAATAGAAAAATCAGTTTCAATTTTCCTCGGTAAAACCAGCGAAACACAGTATAAAATTCAGGAAGAAGAAATCGAAGAATGCGGATGGTATAATTATGCCGAAGCTCTTCAGATTCTCAATTACGAGAATGATAAATACATTCTTAACGAGGCTGAAGCCTTCTTCTCTTCAAAAACAAACGCTAAGGAGAATGACTGATGGTTGACTCTCTTGTTGAATCAATTGTTGATTTTCTCGGTGGAAAGGTTTCTCCTGAATTAATTGCTTTTATTGTATCCTGCTTTCCTGTTCTTGAGCTAAGAGGCGGACTTGTTGCCGCTAAGCTCATGGATATTGATTTTTTTAAAGCATTTGCTATTTGTTTTATCGGCAATATGCTTCCGATACCTTTTATTCTTTTATTTATCAGAAAGATTTTCAATCTGCTTAAGAAAAACAAAAAGATTGAAGAAATCATAGATAAGCTTGAGGCAAGATCAATAAGAAAAGCAGACAATGTAAAAAAATACAGGTTGTGGGGTCTTTTCCTCTTTGTGGCAATTCCTTTGCCCGGCACAGGAGCCTGGACAGGCGCATTGATCGCTGACCTTTTAGATATAAGAATCAAGCATTCTTTCCCTGCGATTGCTCTTGGTGTATTTGTAGCGGGTGTAATTGTTTCTGTATTCTCATACGGTCTTTTAGGCTTACTTGGATTTTGATGACCTTTTATGTCACTGCATTATGTGCGGTGGCATTTTTGTTTTAATTACCATAATTAGGCGTTCAATTTTTATTGAATTATAAATCAAAACATGATATAATCTACTAAACTGAAAGGCAAATAAATTTTGAAGGGTGACAACAAATGATAAACACAAAAATCGATACCGAATTTAAGGAATGGATTTCACAAAATAAGGACAGAATAATTGATAAATGGATTAACCTTGCTAAAATTCCGTCAATAAAATCCGAAGCAAAAGAAGGTGCTCCCTATGGTGAGAAATGTGCTGAAGCATTAGAGCTTGCTGCTTCATATTTTAATACTGAAAGCATCAGCTCTGAGGTATACACCGATTACGGATATGCTCTCGCTCACTTTGGAAAAGGAGAAAAAACTATCGGTCTATTTTCACACAGTGATGTTGTACCCGTTGGTGATGACTGGCTTTATACCAAACCCTTTGAACCTATAATTAAAGACGGAGCTTTAATCGGCAGAGGCGTTGAAGATAACAAATCAGGCGTAATGGCTGCTCTTTGTATTATGGAGTTTCTTCGTGACTATAATATATCATTAAACAGCCATCTTCAGCTTTTCATCGGCTCTGATGAGGAATGCGGTATGGGTGATTTAAAAGGCTTTGTTAAAAATCACAAAATGCCTGAAATTTCAATTGTTCCTGATGCTGATTTTCCTTGCAGCACCGGTGAAAAGGGCATTTATCACTTTATGATGGAAAGCAAAACACCTTTTTCTGAAATTATAGGTATAACCGGCGGCGAAGCATACAATATTGTACTTGATAATGTTTCGGCTGAAGTTAAATATTCAGAAAAGCTTTATAATGAGCTTACATCAAAGCTTACAGATGCTTTTTCAATTAAAGCTGACAGTGAAAAAATCACTATCAGTGCGAAGGGTATCGCTAAGCACGCAAGTATTCCCGAAGGCTCAGTAAATGCTGCATATTTACTTTTCTCACTTCTCAAGAATTGTGATTCACTTTGTGAGAACGACAGAACAATTCTCGGAAATGCAGCAGATGCAATCAGCGACTACTACGGTAAGGGAATCGGCATTGACCATGAAGATCCTGATTTCGGTAAAACAACAGCAGTTAACGGTATGATCAGAACAGAAAGCAATAAGCTGCGTGTAAGCTTTGATATCCGTTACGGAAGCACACTTGATTCTGAGCTTCTTGAAGCTATAACAGATAAAGCTGTTACATCATATGGCTTTGAAATAACAGAAAAAGATAACCGCAAGGGCTTCAGAATTGATAAAGATAATCCTATGCCTTCGGTATTTGAAGATATCTTTGCAGAAATAACAGGCGAAAAGCTGAAAAGTGTTCTTATGTCAGGCGGCACTTATGCAAGAAGACTAGATAATGCTTTTTCAATCGGCACCTTTTACATTGCACCTGATAGAAAAGATAAAGTTCTTAAAATGCCTGACGGACATGGCGGTGCTCATCAGTGCGATGAAATGATAGATATTGAAGGATTTTTTGAAGGCACAAGAATTCTTCTTCATTATATCCTTGCTTGCGACGAAAATCTTAACAAATAAGCTTCCCGATTATTTTAAGTGTGCTTTTGTTGTCAATTGATACTATATAGCAAAAGAAATTAATAAGGTGGTATGAAATTGAATTCCAAAAGTATATTATATGTAGTTAAGAGGGTGTTTCTTGCAATTCTCACAATCTGGGTGGTTATAACCGTAACCTTCTTTGTAATGAGAGCTGTACCGGGTGGACCTTTTGTTGGCGAAAAAGCAACGAGTCCTGCAGTTGAAGCAGCATTAAAAGAAAAATACGGCTTAGATAAACCACTTTCCGAGCAATATTTTACCTATCTTAAAGACATAGTAACTGAATTTGATTTCGGTCCATCTCTTAAGCAAAGAGGCAGAAATGTAATAGATATTATACTTGACGGCTTAAGCGTTTCGGCAAAAATCGGTTTTGTTGCAGCTTTTATCGCATTAATAACAGGAGTTTTTCTCGGCTCTATGGCAGCACTGAAACGCAACTCATTTGCTGACCGTGTTATTATGGTTATAACAACAGCCTTTGTTTCGATGCCATCCTTTATAATAGGCTCATTACTTCTTATTATATTCGCTGTCCGTCTCAGTCTTTTGCCTGCAAACGGAGCGGCTGATGGCGGACTTATACTTCCCATTTTCACGCTGTCGCTTTCACCGATGTCACACATCACTCGACTTACCCGTTCATCAATGCTTGATGTTCTGAGTCAGGATTATATAAGAACCGCAAAAGCAAAGGGCGTATCAAAAGGCTCCGTTATATATAAGCACGCACTGAAAAATTCATTGATTCCCGTTATAACTTACTTCGGACCTATGCTTGCGTATATTGTAACCGGCTCACTTGTTGTTGAGCAGATTTTTGCAGTTCCCGGTATAGGCAGAGCATTTGTAAACAGTATAACAGGCCGTGATTATCCGCTTATTATGGGTACAACAATTATACTTGCGGCATTGATTGTCGCAATGAACCTTATCAGTGATATTCTGTATAAAATTGTTGATCCGAGAATCAGTCTAGAATAAGGAGATAATTATGGAACAGAAAAGAATTACTCTTCATATTGATGCCGGCAAATTCGTTCCGGCAAGTGAAGTGGATAAAAAATATATAATTGCGATGCGTCCACACACCAGCTTTTTTGAGGACGGTATTAAAAGACTGTTCAGAAATAAGATTGCAACAATTTCACTGATTCTGATTATTTTCATAACACTTTCATCAATTTTTATTCCTATGTTCTGGCCGTATTCCTACGACACACAGTTGGGAATTACACCCGGTAAGCCAGTTGATGCCTCATTCAACAATCTCGCACCTTTTGAATACAGCAGCACTGAGCTTCAAAGAATAGAAGCAGGTGAAAGGGTAGTGCCTCATATTTTTGGCACCGATTCTTCAGGCCGCGATTACTTTATAAGGGTAATTTACGGAACAAGAATATCTCTTGCAGTAGGCTTCTTCGCAAGCATAATTGTTCTGATCATAGGACTTCTTATAGGCTCTGTATCGGGTTATTTCGGCGGTAAAATTGACGCTTTGATAATGCGTTTTGTTGATATAATATATTCACTACCTGATATGCTTATGGTAATTCTGATTTCTTCAGTTTTGAATGTCTCTTTAAAACCAATAATTGATGGAACGGCATTTGCGAAAATCGGCAGCAATATAATAAGCCTTTTCATTGTTTTTGCAGTTCTTTACTGGGTTTCAATGGCAAGACTTATCAGGGGTCAGATTCTTTCTCTTCGTGAGCAGGAATATGTTCTTGCAGCAAAGGCATCAGGTGCAAAGGGAGCATGGATTATAAGAAAGCATCTGCTGCCAAATTGCATCAGTGTTGTAATTATTTCAACTGCACTCCAGATTCCCTCAGCGATTTTCACTGAGAGCTATCTTTCATTTCTCGGTCTTGGTGTAAATGCGCCTATGCCTTCTCTTGGCTCGCTTGCTTCAGAGGCACTTAACGGAATCACTTCTTATTCATACAGGCTTATTATCCCTGCAATTATAATTTCGCTTATTGTCTTATCTCTCAACCTTCTTGGCGATGGACTCAGAGATGCATTTGATCCGAAGCTTAAATCTTAACGAAAGGAAACCACCAATGGCATTGTTAGAAGTAAGAGATTTATATACCTCTTTTTTTACAGATTCAGGTGAGGTTAAGGCTGTTAACGGTGTTTCCTTCAATCTTGAAAAAGGCAGAACACTTGGCATTGTAGGTGAATCAGGCTCAGGCAAATCGGTAACATCTTATTCAGTTATGGGCATACTCGGAGGTAACGGCAAGGTTGTTTCAGGCTCAATAAAATTTGATGGCAAAGAGCTTGTTGACGCCAATGAAAAAACAATGAAAAATATAAGAGGTAACAGAATTTCAATTATCTTTCAGGATCCTATGACCTCGCTTAACCCAACCTATACAATCGGTCATCAGCTAATGGAGGCAATATTGCTTCATACAGACCGTAACAATAAACAAGCTTATCTCAGAGCTTTGGAAATGCTGGAGCTCGTAAATATAAATGAACCCGAAAAAAGAATGAAGCAATATCCACATGAGCTTTCAGGCGGAATGCGTCAACGCATAATGATTGCAATGGCACTTGCCTGTGAGCCGGATATACTCATAGCAGATGAGCCCACAACAGCTCTTGATGTTACAATTCAGGCGCAGATACTAGAGCTTATGAAAAAGCTTCAGAATGAGCTTGGAATGGCAATAATTATGATTACTCACGATTTAGGCGTTGTTGCGCAGATGTGCGATGAAGTGATTGTAATGTATGCAGGCTCAATATGTGAGCAGGGGACAGCAGATGAAATTTTCTATAATCCTCAGCACGAATACACAAAAGGACTTCTTCGTTCTTTACCCTCTGTTGATTCTTCAGGCAAACGCCTTAAGCCTATCTCAGGCACTCCTGTTGATTTACTGAATCTTCCTAAGGGCTGTGCTTTTTCACCAAGATGTGATTCAGCCATGAAAATATGTATATCCGATAAGCCCGAAAGAATTGATGTAAACGAAAATCATCAATCTGCTTGTTGGCTGTGCATTAAAAATATGTATGATAACCAAACAAAAGGCGGTGAGGCCTTACAATGAACCGTGATAATACTCTTATAGAGGTTAATGGTCTTAAGAAGTATTTCGATATAAACATCAGTGCGTTTAAAACCAAGCAGCTTAAAGCTGTTGACGATGTATCATTCAGTATTAAAAAAGGTGAAACCTTAGGTCTTGTTGGTGAATCGGGCTGCGGCAAGTCAACTGTCGGCAGAACTATACTTCATTTGTATAAGCCTACAGACGGAAAAATAATATTTAACGGTAAAGAAATTGAAACTAAGTCAGATATTAATGAATACCGAAAAAAGGCTACAATGGTATTTCAGGACCCATATTCATCACTTAACCCTCGTATGACTGTCAGTGATATAATCGGTGAGCCTTTGGATATTCATAAGCTATATAATAATAAAAGTGAAAGAAAAGAAAAAATACTTGAACTGATGAATAGGGTAGGACTTAACAGTGAACACGCATCAAGATATGCACACGAATTTTCAGGCGGTCAGCGTCAGAGAATCGGTATTGCAAGAAGTCTTGCAGTAAATCCCGAATTTATAGTGTGTGATGAGCCTGTGTCAGCCCTTGATGTTTCCATTCAGGCTCAGGTTATCAATATGTTTGAGGATCTTCAGAAGCAGCTAAATCTTACTTATCTCTTTATAGCACACGATCTGCTTGTTGTAAGACATATCAGTGACAGAATTGCTGTAATGTATCTTGGCAAAATGGTTGAGCTTGCTGATGCTGAAGAGATATATAACAGACCTCTACACCCATATTCAAAATCACTTTTATCAGCCGTACCTGTTCCTGATCCTAAAATAGCAAAAAGCAACAAAAGAATTCTGCTAAGCGGTGATATTCCGAGTCCGCTCAATGCACCGTCAGGATGCCATTTCAGAACACGCTGTCCATATTCAAAAAATATTTGTGCGGAATGCGTTCCGGCTTTCAGAGAAATATCAGGCGGTCATTTTGTCGCTTGTCACAGAATCGAAGAAATAAATTAACAAGGTACTATATAACAGAAAGGATAATATTATGAAAAAAACATTTGCTTTAATTTCAGCTATGATATTACTTTTTACTTTTACATCCTGCGGTAGTCAGAAGGAGCTTGCAACTGATGTTTTACCTGTCTGTCTTGCATCAGAGCCTAATAATATTGACCCTGCTCTTAATTCTACTGCAGACGGTGCAACAATAATTTCTCATCTGTTCTCAGGACTTACAAAATGGACCGAGGATGAAAATGGCAAGCTTAAAATCGTTGCTGAATGTATTGAAGAAATCACTGAAGGAACAACAAATAGTGACGGAACAGTCACATATACCTATAAGCTCAGAGACGGACTTAAATGGTCAGACGGTGAACCACTGAAATCAGGGGACTTTGTTTTTGCGTGGAACAGAGCAGCCTCACCGGATCTCGGCTCAGGCTATAACTATTTGTTTGAGGTTATTAAAGGCTATAAAGAGATGAATGAGCTTGTTGAAACAGGTGAGTTTAATGAAAACGGTGAGCCTGTTTACGAGCGTGCTTTTCCGGATGCAAAGCTTTCTGTTGAAGCACTCGACGACAAAACTCTTAAGGTAACACTGGTTAATAATGTCAGCTATTGGAATGAGCTTCTTGCTTTTCCAACCTTTTATCCTGTGCGTGAAGATGTTGTAAAGGATGAAACATGGGCAACAGAGCCTTTAACCTACATTTCAAACGGAGCATATAAAATGACTGGCTGGGAGCATAACAGCCTTATAACAATCGAAAAAAATGAAAATTATTATGATGCTGAGTCAATAACAATGCCGACAATAAAGTTTTATCTTTCAGACAATGCAAACAATATGCTGACTAATTTTAAAAACAGTGATTGGCTTCTTATTGACGATGTTCCTACAAATGAAATGGCTGCACTTAAGACAGAATACCCTGATGAATACTTTGTTGAAGGTCAGCTCGGCACCTATTATATCTGCTGGAATGTAAATGAAGAGCTGCTTCCGTCAAGCTCAGAGCTTAAAGGTGTTGAAGCTGAAAGAGCTAGACAGGAAATCAGAAAAGCAATGAGCCTTCTTATTGACAGAAATTATATTGTAAGTAAGGTTTCAATGGGTGGTGAAGTGCCTGCTTCCTCATTTATTTCAATGGGTCTTACAGATGCCGGTGGTAAACAATTCTACGAAGCAGCAGGAAATAGTGAATCATATAACGGTTATTACGATATTTCAGATACTGCCATTGAAAGTAATTTTGAAGCTGCTATGGCAACTCTCAGAAAGTACTATAACTTTGATGAAGCTGCTCAGAAATTCACAAATATACCCACAATTTACTATATTTATAACACTGCAGAAAGCCATAAAGCAATTGCTGAATACATTCAGAACGCATTTGCCGCTGTTGGTATTAATATGGAGCTTACCAATCAGGAATGGAATACCTTTGTAGATACCCGTAAAAACGGTGATTATACCATAGCGAGAAACGCCTGGGTTGCTGACTATAACGATCCCATCTGTTATCTTGATATGTGGCTTTCAACCTCAGGAAACAATGATATCCAATTTGGCAAGGGTGCTCACAAGAACCTTAAAATGTATTCTCTTGATCTTACTCCTTACGGCATTAATTACAAGGTAAAAAACAGAACGTGGGCTGAAACCTATGATGTGCTTATCGCTGAAATCAAATCATGTAAGGATGAAACTACACGATACGCACTTATGCACCTTGCAGAAGATATGCTTATGGATA
>JBGVFK010000028.1:0-38673 GCA_045121075.1 Acutalibacteraceae bacterium
CGTGAATTTTATTTTTACTTTTCTGCTCATAATAAAACCTCCTTGTTATTTGGTAGCTTCATTCTACCGCATAACCGGAGGTTAGTCGAATGTATGAAAAACACAATAAAATACTAAAATGTAAAAGCTATGTGCCCCCCAATGTGCCCCCCGAAGCCCTCTAAACCGCATCAAATAAGGAAAGAATACTATCCTCCAAAACCGCGTGCCGAGGGTTCGAGCCCTTCTGCCCCTGCCAAAAACCACTTCTTTTGAAGTGGTTTTTAATTTTATTCACCCATAAGTGAACAAAAAATTAAGCTGTGAAACCATCTGATGGAATCACAGCTTTTACTTATTTACTTTGAATACTTGTCAAGATCAAACTGCTCACCGCAGCCATACTTTTCGTAAACATAGTCGATATCCTTGTCGCCTCTGCCTGAAAGACAAGCAAGAATTGAGCCGTTCTGATGCTCTTTTGCATAGCGGATTGCATAAGCAACTGCGTGTGCACTTTCAATTGCAGGGATAATACCCTCGTACTTTGAAAGAAGGAAGAATGCTTCCATAGCTTCTTCGTCTGAAACAGTTTCATAGTTAACTCTGCCTGTATCTCTGAGGTAAGCATGCTCAGGACCTACACCTGGATAGTCAAGACCGCTTGCAATTGAATAAACAGGAAGAGGTTCACCGTTCTCATCCTGAAGAAGGTAGCTTTCAAAGCCGTGAAGTCTGCCCTTTGTTCCGTGCTTCATTGTAGCAGCGTGGTCACCGATGTTGTCACCTCTGCCGAGAGGTTCAATGCCGTAAATTTCAACGGGATCTGAAAGGAAGGGTGTGAACATACCAAGTGAGTTTGAGCCGCCGCCTACACAAGCACAAACCGCATCAGGCATAATGCCTGTCATTTCAAGGAACTGCTCTCTTGCTTCAATGCCGATAACTGACTGGAAATCTCTTACCATCTTCGGGAAGGGATGAGGACCGAGAGCTGAACCGATACAGTAAATCGCATCCTTGTATTCGTTAAGATATGCATCAAAAGCAGCGTCAACAGCTTCTTTAAGAGTTTTAAGACCGTGAGTTACGGGAACTACATTTGCACCGAGCATTTTCATTCTGATTACATTGGGGTGCTGCTTTTCAATATCAACCTCACCCATGTAAACGTCACATTCCATACCGAAGTATGCTGCTGCAGTTGCAATAGCAACACCGTGCTGTCCTGCACCTGTTTCAGCAATAAGCTTTTTCTTGCCCATATACTTTGCAAGAAGGCCTTCACCCATACAGTGGTTGAGCTTGTGAGCGCCTGTGTGGTTAAGATCCTCACGCTTGAGATAAATCTGACAATTGCCGAAAAGCTTTGAAAGTCTTTCGCAATGATAAACAGGTGTGGGTCTGCCCTGGAATTCCTTGCGGATTCTTCTGAGTTCATTTATAAACTGAGCTGAATGGCAGATTGCTTCATATGCATCATCTGCTTCTTTGAAAGCAGGCACAAGCTCTTCAGGAAGAAAAGCTCCACCGTATTCACCGAAATATCCGTCTGCTGACGGGAAGTTTTTAAGATAGTTATCAAAATCTTTGTAAGTTTTCATAGTTGTAACTCCTTTATATAATCTGGTTAAAATTCAAATTTATTTAAGCTTCATTCAGCTACGCCATCGAAAACCTGAATAATACATAAACAACACTTCTTTCAAAAAAATAAAACCTGTCCCAAAAAGGAACAGGTATAACTGTAAGCCACCTTTTTGCCACGTACTATCATACGCTCTCATCATAACGGTTAGAGTTTCCGTCGACGCCTACTATGATTTCGGGCCGCCCTCACAAGTCCATTGGGCCTTTCTTTCACTGCTGCATTCCACCATTCACAGCTCTCTTTGAGTTTCCGTAAGGCTTACTACTCTTGTTCATCGGTTTTTTATATTGAATTAATTTTAACCTTTTAAAGCTTATTTGTCAAGAGAAAAGCGAAAATTTATTGCTTATTCATCTTCTTACTTATCTGCCTTCTGATAAACAGATAGCACGCAAGATGTGCTAGGAATGTAATTGTCCAGCTTATGGGATATGAATAATAGATTGTTTCAACGAAGTGGAATCTTTCCATACTGAACACAGTTGTTACCCAGAGGATTCTGATTCCGCATACACCAAGAAGTGATACGAGAGTCGGCATAACAGAATATCCGAGTCCGCGAATTACACCGACAGTTACATCCATAAAGCCACAGATAAGATATGACCAGGCAATAATGTTTATTCGCTCAACACCTGCTTTGATTACATCTTCACCGCTTACATATAGACTTATGAGCTGATAGTCAAAAAGCACAAAAACCAAAGCAAAAATAACAGCTGTTATAAAAGCGTAGCCCCATGCAGTGAAAAGAATTTTATTAAGTCTGTCGTATTTTCCTGCGCCTTTATTCTGCCCTGCAAAGGAAACTGCAGATTGATGGAAGGCGTTTATTGAAGTAAAAGCAAAGCCCTCAACACTTGTTGATGCGGCGCTGCCTGCAACAATAGCTGTATCAAATGTATTAATTGAAGACTGAATAATAACATTTGAAATAGAGAACATCATACCCTGAATACCAGACGGCACACCTATCTGAAGCATTCTGAGAAGCTTATCCTTATGTATTTTCAGCTTTCTGAATTCAAATTTAAGCACTCCTCCCTCTTTGATAAGACAGCGAAGAACAAGTACAGCAGATACCGCCTGAGAAATAATAGTTGCAAAGGCGACACCGAAAACATTCCATTTAAAAAGAATTACAAAAATAAGATTTAAACCAACATTTATAACGCCGGCAGCAGAAAGAAAATAAAGAGGTCTCTTTGTGTCCCCTACAGCTCTTAAAATTGCCGCAGAGAAGTTATAAAGCATCATAAAGGGCATACCCATAAAATATGTTTTGACATAGACCGAAGCGAGGTCAATAACATCATCGGGTGTATTCATAAGCTTCAATATTTCAGGAGCAAAGAAGAAGCCGATAACAGAAAGAATAAGACCCGAAATTACACTTACGGCAATTGCAGTGTGTATAGTTTCACTGAGGTCCTCTGTCTTTTTTGCACCGAAATAGTTGGCAACCATTACATTAGCACCAACAGACAAACCGATAAAAAGGTTAACAATAAGGTTGATAAGTGAAGTTGTTGAGCCAACTGCGGCAACACATTCATCACCTGCAAATTTACCCACAACGATTATATCAGCCGCATTGAAAAGAAGCTGAAGAATACTTGAAAACATCAGCGGCAGAGCAAAAATAATCATTTTCTTGCCGATTGAGCCTGATGTAAAGTCAACTGCGTGTCCGGATTTCTGCGCCATTGTATTACCCCCCTTTTTTCAGCAAGCTTATTGTATCACTTTGAAATCAAACTGTAAATAGTTTTTACCTTTAAAAAAGTTTGACTTGACAAGATTTTTCGGTAATTATATAATTATATCAACTTGAATTCAGGAGTGTAATTAATATGAAAATTGGTTTTATCGGCCTTGGAATTATGGGCGAATCAATGTGCGAAAACATTGTAAAAAAACATAACGATACAGTTTACTGTAATGACCACAAGCAAAGTCAGATTGATAAGCTTTGTTCATTCGGCTGTGTGGGCTGTGCAACAAACGAAGAGGTCGCTGAAAAAGCAGATGTAATCATCACTATGATTCCCACAGGTAAGCATGTTAAGGAAACATACACAAAGCTTCTCCCCTACCTTAAGGAAGGAAAAATCTGCATTGATATGAGCACAATTGAGCCTTCAGTTTCAGTTGAGGTTGCAAAAGAGGTTATGGCAACCGGCGCAGAATTTGCAGATTGCCCCGTTGTACGCAGTAAGGCTGATGCTATAAAAGGAACTCTCGGCGTGCTTGCAGGCTGTAATAAGGAGCTTTTCGAGAAAATTAAGCCTATTCTTGAATATGTCGGCTGCACAATCATTTATATGGGTGAAAATGGCAAGGGTCTTGCAGCAAAAATCTGCCATAACACTCTTGTTGCTCAGATTTCAAACGGAGTAAACGAAACTGTTCTTCTTGCGCAGAAGCTTGGCATTTCAATCGACAATTTCGCTGCTGCAGTTGCCGCAGGCGGTGCTCAGTGTGCATATATGGCTGTGCAGAAGGAAAACCTTAAGAACGAGGACTGGACAACTGCTTTCTCAATGGAGAATATGGATAAAGATGTAAACATCTGCTACAACATTGCAAAGGAAGAAGGCTTCCATATGCCTGCAATGGAGGTTGTAAAAGGTGTTCTTGACGAAGGCGTAAGACGAGGTTGGGGCAAGCAGGATTTCAGACAAACCTACAGAATTGTCCGTGGTGATTAAGGCTTTTTATGCCAAAACAAAGAACAAAAAGAGGCAGAATTGCCTCTTTTTTATTTTTTTAATTCTGAATTAACTGATTATTAATCAAGTGCATCGGCAACTCCGCCAAGGAAAGAACCTAACAAGCCTGCAGTTTTTGTTCCTGCAGAGGCAGGAGCAGACGGAGAATCAGAAGAAACAGGAAAATCGCCTATTGTTCTGTCAATAGGTGCAAGCAGAACTTTTCCTGTACCTCTGTAAACATTAACGAAACCTTCACCTGAAGCAGCCGAACCGATAAGGGTTTTATTTGTACGCTCAACTGTTAATGATAATGAGTCACTCCAAGCAATAGCAAAGCTTCCATCAACTTTAAGAACATCGTTTTCGAGAGTAACTTCAATGAGTTCTTCCTGCGGACAACGACATTCAAGCACAGCAATTCCGTTGCCTTCAAGTGCGAGATTAAATAAACCTTCACCGCCAAGAACAGCAGATGAAATATTTGAACGAGCAACTACCTTTTGTTTAATTGAAGCATCACAAGCAAGAAACAGACCGTCATCAAGAACAACCTTTCCGTTCCAATTAGCTGTATCAAGCAAAATGAGGTGTCTGTATGTAGGTTCAAGCACAAGGATGCCGTTACCGACATATTCAGGTTTAATTGTGCTTTCACCGGTAACTTTTCCTTTAACTAATTTTCCGAGAAAATCTGTAGCACCTTTAACCCCTGTAGTTGCCTTCACATCACCCACAGTCCACTGCATTGCTCCTGCCTGACAGATAATACCGTTTGATTTTGAAAGATCGCAGATAACCTGTCTTTTTCTGATGTTCATTTTATCACAAAAATATGCAGTTACTGCAGTTGAAGGAGATACACTTAAATCTCTTTTATATTGAATAACTTGAAAAGGACCTTTTTCAGCAATAATTGTAACATCATCATTATTTGTGTAATTATTGATTTTAAACATAATATATTCTCCTTTTATAAAGCTTTATATTTTACTTAAGATTTACAGCAGCCTCATAAGCAGCCTTTGTTGCATCAGCAATTCTGCCTACCTTCTTACAGTCACCGATAAGAACGGGATTATAGCCTGCAACTCTGAGCTCATCAACAAATACAGTATCAGGTCTTGAACCAAGTGAAAGTACAACGTCATCAACGCTAATCTGTCTCTTTTCGCCTGATTTAACATTTTCAAGAGTTATGTAGCCGTCACCTACAAGACGGAGCTTTTCACCAAGAACAAACTCTGTGCCTGCAGCCTGAAGCTTAGGAAGAATATCGTCCTTATGCTGCATCCACATTCCCGGTGCAATTTCATCAGCCATTTCAACAACTGTAACCTTACAGCCGTTTTCGGTAAGTGCGTGTGCAGTTTCAAGACCGGTCATGCCTGAGCCGATTACTGCAACCTTTTTATTCTTGAGAACAACCTTACCTGTAAGAATATCCTCAAAGGTGCAGGGCTCATTCTCGGGATTAACACCAAACTTAGGCTTAATGGGCTTACTGCCGGTTGCAACAATAACAGTTATAGGATCAAGCTTTTTAATAAGCTCAAGACTTGCCGGAGTATTAAGAAGAAGCTTAACTCCCTTTTCCTTACAAGCTGCAACTGCATCCTCAATAAACCACGCTGTTTTGCCCTTCTGCGGAGGTGCAGCGGCAAGATTAATCTGACCGCCTGCTTTTTCGCTCTTTTCAATAAGAGTTACATCAAAGCCTCTGTCAGCAAGAATTTCTGAGCATACAAGACCTGCAGGGCCTGCACCGATAACTGCAACCTTTCTGCCGTTACCATCTTTTTTAAGCTCAATACCCTCTTTTCCTACAAAGGGATTAACTGCGCATTCACTGTGCTGACCAACATAAGCATTGGTGTACATTGACTCAATACAGTTAAGACAGCAGATACAACGCTTTACTGTACCCTTACCGCTGAGAACCTTTTCTGCCCAGTGCGGGTCGGCAATGTGAGGTCTGCCGAGAGAAACAAAGTCCTGAACACCCTCTTTAAGCTGTGCTTCAGCCTGCTCAGGTGAACGGATAAGGTTAGCCGCAAGAACAGGTATCGAAACAGCATCCTTAATTGCCTTAGCCATATATTTTCTCCAGCCCGGCTCAAATGAAACAGGCTCAAGCCAATAGTTAAAGGTATCATATCCTGCTGAAGAAACATCAATAGCATCAGCACCGTTTGCTTCAAGAATTTTTGCAATTTCAACGCCTTCGCTGAGGTCATATCCCTCACCTGCTTTGCCGATTTTGTCGTAGCATTCATCAGCAGTAAGGCGGACAATTACAGGGAAATCAGCACCGCAACGAGCCTTGATTCCCTTAAGGATATTTACAATAAAACGAGTTCTGTTTTCAAGTGAGCCACCGTATTCGTCAGTTCTCTGATTTGTTTTAGGGCTGAGGAACTGTTGAAGAAGATAACCGTGTGATGAGTGAAGCTCAACGCCGTCAACACCTGCTAATTTACATCTTTCAGCACCGTTTATAAACTGACTCTCAAGCTCTTTGATTTCTTCATATCTGAGTGCTCTTACTCTGCCGCCTGCAAAATAAGCAGGCTCACAAGCTGAGGGAGCAACGGATGAGGGAACGATGTTATTATCAAGGAAAAGAGGAAGAGCGGCAGGAGCCATTTTATAAAGAAGCTTTCCGTAAAGACCCTTTGTAAGCTTTTCCATCTGAATGCTGAGAGGAATTGTGCCAACGAGAAGACCAACATTCTGTCGACCCGGGTGATGCAGCTGAACGAAGAATTTTGCTCCGTGCTTCTGAACTCGCTGTGCAAGCTCTCTGAGAGGTTCAATGTGGTAATCGTGGCTGACAGCAAGCTGAGCAAAGGCAGCTGAGCCTGTCTGATCGTTAACACGGGTAATTTCAGTCATAACGATACCCGCACCGCCCTTGGCACGCTCCTCGTAGTAATCCATCATTTTTTCTGTGGGTGTACCGTCAAAGGTGCCGAAGCCCATAAGCATAGGAGGCATTACAATACGGTTTTTGATTTCGCAGGAACCGATTTTCATAGGACTGCTTAAAATTTTATAACTCATTGTTCAACAAACTCCTTTAACTCTTTAACTTTAGCCTTGAATTCCTTGAACTTCTGCTTTTCAAGAGCAAGATAAACTGTTTTTACAGGCGGAATAAACTTCATAAGCTGCTTTGAAAGACCAAAAAGAATGCAGGGACTTACTGTGTCCTTATCCTTTTCAATGCCTGCAACCATTTTTCTTGCAACAACATCAGGCTGCTGTACGGGGAAAGGCTTTTTAAATTCAATTTCATTGGCAGCCTTAAAGAAGTTTGTGTTGGTTGCAACAGGATAAAGGCAAGTAAGCTTTACATTTTCGGGCTTTTCAAATCTTATACCCTGCTGGAAGCCCTCCATAGCAAACTTTGAAGCGCTGTAGATTGTAAAGCCGGGCATAGCCATCTGTCCGATTGCTGAAATGGTAATTGCAAAGTTACCTCTTCTGCCGTCAAGATATTCAACATACTTCTGATATGAATAAATGGGTGAAAATACATTTGTTTCAAACATTCTCTGAACTCTGTCCCAATCAACGTAGTTCATTTCTTCATAATAGGGATAGCCTGCATTTGCATAGAAAATGTCGATAAATTCAAAGTTTTTCTCAGCTGCTTCAAAAATTTCATCAACTGCTTCCTTTGAAGAAACATCCTTCTGCATTATGATAACATTTTCACTTTCGAAGGCTGAAATAGTATCAACATTCTTGTCAACGCACAGGATTCTGTTGTTACCTTCCATAAGAAGCTTAAGAACTTCAAGGCCAATACCACTATTACAGCCGGTAAGAACAATATTCTTATTAGTAATCATATAAATTTCTCCTATTAGTTTATTTAGTACAGATTAATTTTACCACCTTTTGCTTTTAGTTTCAACGCAAAAATCAACCAAAAACATACTCGTAAATTATGTAATAATGCATAAAGGCACCAAGCAGTACAAACAGATGGAACACAAAGTGATATATTTCCTTTCGTTTTCCTATGCCACAAAAGATAAGACCGACAGCATAAAAGCCACAACCAATTATAAGCTTACCAAAGGCAGATGAATTGATTTCACCAAGTAAGGGTACAGCCGCCATAAGCATAAGCACACAAGAAATTATATAAACTGCCATTGTCACTGCTTTTAGCTTTTCAAAGAAAAACAGCTTTGAGAAAATGCCGAAAAGAGTACAGAACCAGGCAAGAGAGAAAACAAAAATGCTGTGTGGTTCACTGACTCTGTGTAATGTAACCAACGCACAAGGTGTTGCAGTGCCGGCAATTAGCAAGGGTACTGTTGAATGGTCAAGAAGTCTTGCTTTTCGTTTTGCTTCAGGTTTTCTTATTCCGTGGTAAACCGCAGACACTGTGAAAACAGCAAAGAAGGTAAGCATATAAAGTACAGCTGCAAAAATTTCAGTTTTTGTGTTTGCTTTTCTTATAAGAAAATATGCTGCAGGGAATGAAAGCACTGCACCTGATGCATGCGATACTGAATTGAGAAAATCAACCTTCGGTGAATATTCAATTAGTGTGATTTTTTCTTTCATATCTGGCACCTAAGAATCAATGTGCAGCACCGCAGGAGCAAACTCTGTTGATGCCGAAAAGCTTATAAAAGAAATTAAGAATATCAAAGAAAAAGCCTGCTATACCACTCTTGTGACAGCCACAGGAACAGTTTTCAGAAGGATCAGACTCAACTGTTTCGTCAGGTTCTTCAGTGGTTGGTTCGTCAGGAGTTGGTTCATCCGGCACTTCAGGTGCAGGCTCATCAGGTATCGGTTCATCAGGAACAGGTTCATCAGGAGTCGGCAAATCAGGTCCGGTTCCCGGTGAAGGTACAACCGGATTTACCGGTTCAACCGCAGGGTTACTGTTATATCCGCAGATTTCACAAATGCCGTCTGAATCAATATCTGTATGCTCTGTCTTAGGAATAATTTCACTTATAACATCCAGACAATTTCTGCAAATAATGATTTTAACGCCCTTCTGCTGACAGTCAGCATCAAGAATAACCTTCCATTCTTCAGTGTAATTATGACCCGTTGCAGGAATTACTTCTTTTGTTCCTTCCTTGATTTCACCGCACTCTGTACAAACAATTGCCTTAGCACCGTCTTCAGTGCATGTAGGTGCTTTTATTTCAGCTTCAGTATCTGACCAAATATGTGTCACAGCTAAAGTTTTACCGCAACGGGTACAAACAGTACCATCTGCACTCGGAGTATGAGGAGCGAAATTCTTTGAGCCTTCGTCTGTTTTTGTATCGGTTTCGTTTTTGCAGTAATCACACACGGCTGTAAGTGTGCCGTCGTCCTTACAGCTCGCATCATTGTTTGATACATATCTTGTAAATGAATGCTCTTTCTTATTTATTACAATATCATAAATTTCATTTGTACAATCAGCGTCACTGTAAAATTTATTGCAATCGGTACACTTATAGTAAGCAATATTACCTTCACTTGTGCAGGTTGAATCCTTAGCTTCAACCAACTTAAGGTCGTGACCGTCTGTATATATAGTTTTAGTTTCAACGTGTGCAGAATTGTACTTACATACCCTTTTCATAAGGCCGTTTGATGTGCATGTTGCATTTTCAACCATTATCCACTCACCGTAGCTGTGAGCATCAGGGTTAATGTCAATTTCAACAGTTGTTTCCGCTGAGCAAAGACACTTATATTTTACACTGCCTTTAGCTGAACAGGTAGCTTCAACATTTGAGCCTTCCACCTCAATAAAATAATTATGCTCACCTGTTGCAGGCACAGTTATATGCTCACTTTTAATTACAGCATTACACTTAGTACAGAAAGTAATTTTATCGTAGGAGCCGTTTTCACCGCAGGTTGGTGCAATTTCGTTTTCGACTCTTGTGCTTTCAATGTGACTCTTTTTGGGTATTGTTTCACCCTTCTCCATAAGTGTGTTACAACAAGCATAATACTTGTCACCCGTGTAACCTTCTGTTTTACAAGTTGCTTCAACTAAATCTTTTATAGTAAATTCTTCGGTAGCATGATTATTTTTATCAGGTTCTCCGTATCCTTCACCGCAGCCATCACATACAGCTTTTGTGATACAGGTTGCAACACCACCTGAATGGGTGTGCTCATTTTTATAACCGCAGACAGTACAACGGCCGTCTTCTCCGTAAGTGTGAATACCGGTAGCAGGGATAATTGTGTCTTCATAGGTTATCGGATTCCCTTTTGTATCGGTGTAATAACCGCAGTTATGTTTACAATATTTATATGTAATATTACCTTGATCTGTACAAGTGGGGTCAACTTGTTTTTTTGTACCGAAGCCATAATTGTGAATACATTCTTCCTCAGCAAAAGAATAAAAAGGCATTGATGAAGTAAGCATAATCAACACCAGTAGTAACGAAATAATTTTTCTTGTTTTCATAATATAATCCCCTTTTCATTTTTGAAGCTTTTAACATTTTAACACTTTAAGAGAGAAAAAGCAACCAAATTATCAAATAACCTATAAGATTAAGAAGAAATTTAAAAACCACCGAAATGCAAGCACAAATCGGTGGTTCATGATTAATTTTTTAAGAAGCTTTACCTACAATGTTATTACATATCTGCAAGATAAACTCTTGTTTCGTAAGGTCTTGACATAAAGCCGTTATGGATAACAGGATTATTCTCATAGTTCCAGAGAACAAGCTCAGCATTATCCATCTTAAAGTCTGCTGTGTTGATTCTTACGGGCTTTTCTTCATCAGTAAGTGAGCAGATTACAAGCATCTTCTTGTTTTCATAATGTCTGATATAAGCGAAAATCTTGTTATCTGTATCGAGAAGCTCAAAGTCACCGTACTTAACAATATCATTTTCCTTACGGAAACGGAGAACCTTCTTATAATAGTTAAGAATTGAATCAGGGTTAGCCATTTCTGCTTCAGCATTAATCTCAGTGTAGTTGGGATTAATTTCAAACCAGGGTTCATCAGCAGTTGTAAAGCCTGCATTCTTTTCAGCACTCCACTGAACAGGTGTTCTTGCATTATCTCTTGAAGCATACATACAGAACTTCATTGTAAGAGCATCACTGAAGCCAAGCTTTCTGAAGAGTGCATATGTATTGATTGATGAAACGTCCTTATAACGGTCAATTTCAGTAATCTTCGGATTAGTCATACCGATTTCCTGACCCTGATAAATGAAGGGTGTACCACTTTGACAGATGTACATTGTAGCAAGCATTTTACCGCTTTCTGTACGGTATTCTTCACTGCCGTAGCGTGAGATAATTCTTGGCTGATCGTGGTTTTCAAGGTAGTTAGCATTCCAAGCCTTTTTGTAAAGCTTCGTCTGCCAGTTGTTATAAACCTTCTTGAGTCTGCCTCTTCTGAAGGGTGTAACAATCCAGTTTGTAATGATGTTGTCGCAACCCATATGCTCAAAATGAAACATCATATTAAGAAGCTGATCATCACCCTCTTCAATATACTTAAGAGCCTTTTTAGGTGTCATCATAGGTGCTTCACCAACAGTAAAGCAGTCATATTCATCGTAAACTTCCTTGAATTCACGAAGATATTCCTTAAGATGAGGACCATCTGAATAATGCTCAATACCGCAAGCTGTGGGAAGTGGGAAACCGTTAGGTAAGCCGGGCTTCTTTGAAATGAAAGTGATAACGTCTTCTCTGAAGCCGTCAACACCTAAATCAAGCCAGAAGCGGATAATGTCCTTAACTTCCTTACGCACCTTAGGATTATCCATATTAAGGTCAGGCTGCTCTTTTGCAAAAACATGAAGATAATACTTGTCAATATCCTTGCAGTATTCCCAAGCCTTACCCTGGAAAGTTGAAAGCCAGTTGTTAGGCTCCTTACCGGGTGCTCTGCCCTTTCTCCAGAAATAATAATCGTGATACGGGTTATCCTCGCCCTTCATACTCTCCTTGAACCATTCATGCTCGTTTGAGGTATGGTTAACAACAAGGTCCATAATTACCTTAAGGTCACGCTTATGGCATTCTTCAATTACTGTTTTGAACTCTTCAAGAGTACCGTATTCCTTTGAGATATCTCTGTAGTCAGCGATATCATAGCCGTAGTCAGCATTGGGTGAAGGATATAAGGGTGAGAACCAGATAGCATCTACACCAAGATCTTTGATGTAGTCAAGCTTTGAAAGAACACCCTTAAGGTCACCGATACCGTCACCGTTACCATCGCAGAATGAACGGGGCCATATCTGATAAACAGACATCTCTTTATACCATTTTTTCTCCATAATAACACTCCTTAGTTTACATAAAAGGGCTACAGATTTTCTGCAGCCCTCAATAATTTATAATTTTATTTTGTCTTAGCTGCCTTACGAGCTTCAATTTCAGTAACAAGCTCTCTCTGTCTCTTTTCTGTAAGAGTATAGAAGAACATAGGAACTGCACAAGCGAACATACTTACAACACCTGAAAGTACAAGTACGTTCCAGAGTGCATCGGGATTACCAACAACATATGTTTCTGTGTCGATAGCTGCAATCTTAAGAGCCATAACACCGATAAATGCACCGAATGCCATACCGATCTTGTTGATAAGAGTCTGCATAGCAAAGCAGATACCTTCGCCTCTTTCGCCTGTCTTCCATTCAAGGTAGTCAACTGTATCACCGATCATAGCATAGCTCATGATGTTGTTAACACCCTGAGGAATACCGAGAAGAACAAGACCAACTGCTGAAACGATAAGCTTCCAGGGAGCATCATAGCCAACAAAGTACATAACGAGCATTACAACGCCACCGAAGAGGTGAACGATAATGTATGTCCACTTCTTTGTGAATTTCTTTGTCATCCAGGGAACGAGAATTGAAGCAACAAGACCGCCGGGAATAACAAGCATTGTGATAAGACCGTATAAACCTTCATTCATAAGGATATACTTAGCGAAATAGAAGCCGCCTGTGTATGAGTATACCATTCTTGCACCACCGAGAACACCTGAAAGAACGATAAGAAGAAGTTCCTTGTTCTTAAAGAGGAGCTTAAGGTTGTGGCCGAATGTGGGAATATTTTCATAATCAGCTGTGATGTGCTCCTTTGTGTTCTTAAAGCCGTAGAAGAACATGGGAACAGCAGCAACAACGAATACAACTGCACAAACGAAATAGATCCACTTAAGGGTATCAGCATTTGCCTGAACACTGCTGTTCATAACTGTACCAACAAATGTGCTTGCAGCTTCTTCAATTGTCTTGCCCTGGTTAGCAACAATGTTTGCAATCTGATCAGCCTTGTCAATAAGAATCTGATCAAGGTTATCAGCTGTGTACTTATACTTTGCAGTAAGTGCATTTGTAACGATAGGCACACCAACAGTTACGATACCAGCACCAAGAGTACATACAAGACGAACGATTGTAAGAATGTTACCTCTTACTGTTGTGTCATTTGTAAGACATGTAGCAAGACCCCAGTAAGGAACATCAGCAACTGTATAAGTAACTGACCAGATAACATAGAGAACTGAAATTACAGCGAATGTCCACATTGTCTTTGCCTGATAAACAGGGAGGAAGCAGAGAATAGTACAAATAGCAATAGGAATAGCCATCCACTTAAGGTAAGGACGACATTTACCCCACTTTGTACGGGTCTTGTCAACGACACTACCCATGATTGGGTCGTTACAAGCGTCGAAAATACGTGTTGCAAGCATAAGAACTGCAACTGCTACTGAACCTTCGAGAATGCCAACTTTTACGCCTTCAGCACCGAAAAGAAGTGCGTCAGTCATAAATACGGTAAGGTAAGAACCAATGATTGTGCAAATGAAGTTCTGACCGAAACCTGCAACGCCATAAGCGATTGCTTCCTTCGGCTGAACACCTACGCCGGGAGTTGTGCCGAAGAGTTTGTGAAAGAATGAATTGTTTTTCATCATAAACCTTCCTTTTTCGTTTTTTTCATAAATAGTATTCTAACACAGTTTACATAAAAAGGCAATACAAATTCATCTTTTTGTTAATGTATAATATAAATATTCAGTGAACAATCAAGCACCGTTATCCACATAATAACGGTGCTTAGAAATTATTTCATAATATTTTTAAGATATTGGCCTGTATAGGAGTTTTCGTTGAGTATAATCTCCTCAGGTGTACCGACAGCAACAATCATTCCGCCACCGTCTCCACCCTCAGGACCAAGGTCAATAATGTGGTCTGCAGACTTGATAACATCAAGATTATGCTCAATTACAACCACTGTGTTGCCCTTTTCAACAAGCTCCTGAAGAACATTGATAAGTCTGTGCACATCTGCAGTGTGAAGACCTGTTGTAGGCTCATCAAGAATATAAATTGTTCTGCCGGTTGCAATTTTTGAAAGCTCAGTTGAAAGCTTAACTCTCTGTGCCTCACCGCCTGAGAGTGTTGTTGCCGGCTGACCGATTTTTACATAACCAAGACCAACATCGTAAAGAGTTTTCAGCTTACGGTAAATTTTCGGAATATTCTCGAAGAACATCATACCCTCTTCAACAGTCATTTCAAGAACATCATAAATTGACTTTCCCTTATATTTTACTGAGAGAGTCTCGCTGTTATATCTCTTGGCTTTACAAACCTCACATGGCACATAAATATCTGCAAGGAAGTGCATTTCGATTTTAACAATACCGTCACCCTGACAAGCCTCACAGCGTCCGCCTTTTACATTGAAGGAGAATCGACTTGCAGTAAAGCCCTTTGCTTTGGCATCGGTTGTTGCAGCAAAAAGCTCACGGATATCACCGAATACACCTGTATATGTTGCAGGATTAGAGCGTGGTGTTCTGCCGATTGGTGACTGATCAATATCAATTACCTTGTCAAGATGCTCAAGCCCCTCCATTTTTCTGAACTTGCCTGGAATTTTCTTTGAGCCGTTAAGCTCATTGGAAAGGTGCTTGAAGAGCACTTCATTTACAAGAGAAGATTTACCTGAACCTGAAACACCGGTTACACAGACAAATTTTCCAAGTGGTATTTCTGCGTTTACATTTTTAAGATTATTCTGTGCAGCATCGTAAATCTTTATTGATTTGCCGTTACCCTGCCTTCTTACTTCAGGTATTGGAATTACCTTTCTGCCGCTGAGATACTGTCCTGTAACGGAATTTTCGCAGTTTACGATATCCTCAACAGTGCCTGCACATACAACCTCACCGCCATGAATACCTGCACCGGGTCCAATGTCAACAACATAGTCTGCCTGACGCATTGTATCTTCATCGTGCTCAACAACAATAAGAGTGTTACCGATATCACGAAGATGCTTGAGGGTTGCAATAAGCTTGTCGTTATCTCTCTGATGAAGACCGATACTCGGCTCATCAAGAATATAAAGCACGCCAACGAGAGATGAACCAATCTGTGTAGCTAGTCTTATTCGCTGACTCTCACCACCTGAAAGTGAGCCTGACTGTCTTGTAAGAGTGAGATAATTAAGACCAACGCTTATAAGGAATGACAATCTTTCTTTGATTTCCTTAAGTATAAGTCGGGCTATCATCATTTCACGCTCTGTAAGCTTTTCAGGAAGACTCTCAACAAACTTCAGACATTCTGTAATCGAAAGTGAGCACACCTCATGGATATTTTTATCGCAGACAGTTACACCAAGTGCTTCCTTGTTAAGTCTCGCACCCTTGCACTCCTGACATTCGCAGGTTGTCATAAGACTTTCAATTTCTTTTCGAGAGTATTCAGAGCTTGATTCGGTGAATCTTCTCTGAAGATTGTTAATAATACCCTCGAAATCTGTATAATAAACGCCGCCACCAAAAGAGGTGTTGCGTTCCATTTTCATTTTTTCACCCTTGGTGCCGTAAAGAATTGCTTCAAGTCCTTCGGGCGAAATATCCTCAACGGGAGTGTCAAGCGTAAAACCGTACTTATTTCCGAGTGCAGAAAAATACATACCCGCTATACCTGATTCATCCTTACACTGCCAGCCTGTAGCTTTAATTGCTCCCTGTCTGATTGACAGCTTTCTATCAGGTATCACAAGTGCAGGAGAAACCTCCATAAACACACCAAGACCTGAACACTTTTTGCAGGAACCGAAGGGATTATTGAATGAGAACATTCTCGGTGTAATTTCGCCAATGCTTACACCATGGTCAGGACAAGCATAGTTAAGCGAAAAGGTAAGCTCATCGCTGCCGATAACATCAACGTTAAGAAGACCTTCGGAAAGCTTTGTAGCAGTTTCAATTGAATCAGCAAGTCTTGACTTAATTGTATCTTTGATTACAAGTCGGTCAACGATAACCTCGATTGTATGCTTCTTGTTCTTTTCAAGCTTAATCTGCTCTGATAAATCGTAAGTAATTCCGTCAATGCGCACACGGACAAAGCCTGAATTTCTTATACCCTCAAGCTCTTTGACATACTCACCCTTTCTGCCTCTTACAATGGGTGCGAGAAGCTGAATTTTTGTTCCTTCACTAAGCTCAAGAATTTTATCAACCACCTGATCAACGGTCTGCTGCTTGATTTCTCTGCCGCAGACAGGACAATGAGGCACGCCTATTCTTGCATAAAGCAGACGGAAATAGTCATAAATTTCTGTAATTGTACCAACTGTTGAACGTGGATTTTTTGAGGTAGTTTTCTGGTCAATTGAAATTGCAGGAGAAAGACCTTCAATGTAATCCACATCAGGCTTTTCCATCTGACCTAAGAACTGACGGGCATAAGAGGAAAGCGATTCAACATATCTTCTCTGACCCTCAGCATAAATAGTATCAAAAGCAAGTGATGATTTGCCTGAGCCTGAAAGACCTGTAAAAACCACAAATTTATCCCTTGGTATGGTAATATCAATATTTTTAAGGTTGTGCTCTCTTGCACCCTTGACAATCAAATTTTTGTGTGACATAAAACACCTTACCTGTTAATTCATCATACTTTTAAGCTTTTCAATTTTATCACGAAGAAATGCAGCGTGCTCAAATTCAAGAATTTTTGCTGCTTCACGCATTTCGGCAGTAAGCTGACGGATAAGCTTTTCTCTGTCTGAACGAGACATCTTTTTAAAGCTCTTATCTGCGTCGTCGCCCTTCTTGGAAATTTCAAGAACATCACGCACTTCTTTGACTATTGTTTTCGGAGTAATTCCGTTCTTCACATTATATTCGTGCTGTATTTTTCGTCTTCTTGCAGTTTCGCTGATAGCATAATCCATAGACGGTGTAATTTTATCAGCATACATTATAACCTCACCGTTGGCATTTCTTGCAGCACGACCTATAGTCTGAACTAGTGAGGTTTCTGAACGCAGAAAGCCCTCTTTATCAGCATCAAGAATAGCAACAAGTGAAACCTCAGGTATATCAAGACCCTCTCTGAGAAGGTTGATACCCACAAGCACATCAAATTCGCCAAGTCGCAGATCTCTGATGAGCTCCATTCGCTCCATCGTGTCAACATCATAGTGCATATAACGCACTTTTATTCCAAGATTATCCAGATAATCTGTAAGCGATTCAGCCATTTTTTTTGTTAGAGTTGTAACAAGCACCCTCTCGCCTCTTTCGGCACGGAGGTTGATTTCACTTACAAGATCATCTATCTGACCCTCGGTAGGCTTAACAGTAACAATCGGATCGAGAAGTCCTGTAGGTCTTATAATCTGCTCAACTATCTGAGCACTTTTTTCTTTTTCAAAAGAACCCGGTGTTGCACTGACAAACACCTTCTGCCCTACTCTTTCATAAAACTCATCGAATTTAAGTGGTCGGTTATCATAAGCTGAAGGAAGTCTGAAACCGAAATCAATAAGGCTGTCCTTTCGTGATTTATCGCCGCCATACATTGCTCTGACCTGAGGAAGCATAACATGGGATTCATCAACAAAAAGAAGAAAATCGTCAGGGAAATAGTTGAGAAGAGTAAATGGTGCTTCACCAGCAGGTCTGCCTGACATAATTCTTGAATAGTTTTCTATGCCCTTGCAAAAGCCTGTTTCTTTAAGCATTTCAAGGTCATAAAGGGTTCTCTGCTTAATTCTCTGTGCCTCAAGAAGCTTTCCCTGACTGGTAAATTCCTTGAAGCGTTCTTCCATTTCATATTTGATTTCTTCCATTGCTGCTTCAAGCTTATCGTGACTTACAACATAATGGGAAGCAGGATAAATAGCAACATGAGAAACAACATTTTTAGTTTCACCTGTAAGCGGATTAATTTCTGAAATACGGTCAATTTCATCACCGAAAAATTCAACTCTTATTGCAGTATCACTTGTATAAACGGGATAGATTTCAACAACATCCCCTCTTACTCTGAACTTATTTCTTATAAAGTTGATATCGTTGCGTTCATACTGAATTTCAACAAGCTTGTCAATAAGCTCATCTCTGTTTTTCTCCATACCCTGACGAAGAGAAATTACCATATTGCGGTAATCTATGGGGTTACCGAGAGTGTAAATACAGGACACGCTGGCAACAATAATTACATCTCGTCTTTCAGAAAGTGCCGAGGTTGCAGAATGGCGCAGCTTATCAATTTCATCATTGATTGCCGAATCCTTTTCGATGTAGGTGTCAGTGGTTGGAATATAGGCTTCAGGCTGATAATAATCGTAGTAAGAAACAAAATACTCAACAGCATTTTCAGGAAAGAACTCCTTGAACTCACTGCAAAGCTGACCTGCAAGTGTCTTGTTATGAGCAAGAACAAGTGTAGGTCTGTTCATTTTTTCAATTATGTTTGCCATAGTGAAGGTTTTACCTGAGCCTGTAACACCCATAAGTGTCTGCTCAGTATAACCGTTTTGCAGACCTTCAACAATAGCTTTTATTGCTTCGGGCTGATCACCCGTTGGTCTGTATTCACTAACAAGCTTAAAATCGCCCATACCGCACCTCCAATCGCACAAATGTTCACTATAATTATATCCCACAATATAATTTAAATCAACAGTTTTTAAGAAAAAAATTCAACCCGCCTGAAAAACGGGTTGAATTAAGTTATTAATTGAGTTATGAATTAAAATCAATAGGCTCAAGTCCGTGAAAGATATGAGTGTAATGTCTACTACTTGCCATCGACATATAGCTCGTATCAGTAACAATAATATGGTCATCGAGATGAACTTTTATAAACTTCATCATTTCATAAACATATTTTGTAACACTGATATCATCACCTGACGGAAGAGCCACACCGTGAGGATGACTGTGAGCCAGAATAATTTTCTGAGCATTAACCTCAAGAACAATTCTTGTCAGCTCACGGATATTAAAGAAGGCTGATGACAAATCACCGTCACAGATGTGTCTGCAGATTATGAGTCGGTTTTTGCTATCAAAGCACAGTACGAAAACTCGTTCAAGAGTGCTCTTTTCAAAGAATAACGGTCTCAGAAATTCAACAATCTGGTCGTTATTTTCAAAAACAGGCTTTTTCTTCTGCAGAGATTCAATATATCTTCTGTTAACGGGAAGGTAAGACATAATTGCAAAGGCAGCATTTTCTGTCATACCCTTGATTTTCATAAGGTCGCTTTTATTTGCTTCAAGCACACCGCTCAATGACCCGAAGGTGTCAATAAGCTCATGAGCCATAGGATTGGTATCCTTCTGAGGAATACCGAGAAAGAGAATTGCTTCAAGAATATTATGATCAGGCATACCTGTAAAACCGCATTCAAAAAATCTTTCTTTAACCTTTTTACGGTGATCTTTATGAATATTGATTTTATCGTCTGCCATAGCATCCTCCGCAAATCATCAGATTGAAATATCGCAATTCATCTTGTTCATATCAAGATCAATTGTATTCTTCATAAGAAGAGCTTCGAAAATATCATAGTCAACAATGTTTTCTCTTCTCATAGCAACAACTCTGTTACCAACGCCATCCTTAAGAAGCTGAACAGCTCTGAAGCCCATCTGGCTTGCAACGATTCTGTCCTTAGCTGTAGGTGAACCACCGCGCTGAACATGACCGAGAATTGTAGCTCTTGCTTCAACACCGGTTTCGCTCTGAATTCTCTTAGCCATATCTTCTACGCCGCCGATTGCTTCTGAAACAACGATTACAAAGTGAACCTTGTTGCTCTTCTGAGCTCTCTTCATTCTTTCGATTACATCACGGTCGAAATCATAAGGAATTTCGGGAATAAGAATTGATGTAGCACCGCAAGCAACACCTGCATTAAGAGCAAGATAGCCTGCACCTCTGCCCATTACTTCAACAACAGCACAACGGTCATGTGATTCAGCTGTATCTCTGATTCTGTCAACCATCTGCATAATTGTGTTCATAGCTGTATCGTAACCGATTGTATAATCACAGCAACCGATATCGTTATCAATTGTGCCGGGAATAGCAACACAGGGAATGCCTCTGAGTGAAAGGTCTCTTGCACCTCTGAATGAACCGTCACCACCGATTACAACAAGGCCTTCAATGCCTCTCTTCTTGCAGTTTTCAATTGCATCAGCCATACCTTCTTCTGTCTTGAAGCGAGGGCTTCTTGCTGAATAAAGAATTGTACCGCCTCTGTTAATAATATCGGAAACTGAACGAAGGTTCATTTCAAACATATCATCTTCCATAAGACCGTTATAGCCTCTCTTGATACCGTAAACCTTCATACCAAGCTCGCAAGCTGCACGTACTACTGCTCTGATAGCAGCGTTCATACCCGGTGCGTCGCCACCGCTGGTTAATACACCAATAGTTTTAATCATAATAAAGACCTCCTGTATGATTAACTTCAAAATATTACCTATTAGATTATACACTAAAAGAGATAAAAGTCAATAATTTGCGAAGAAATCGTCGAAAGCTGTTATCTCATTACAACATTATCCTCACCGAGAAGACCACGTAGCTCATTGAGCATAGGCTCATTGACACTAATAAAACCTGAAGGAACATATTTTTTCGTGTCCTCGTAGTAAATGTAAAGCGGATAATTACCTTCAAAAATCTCAGTTAAAAGAGTGATTTTTCTGTTGACCTCCGAAGTGCTGCTGTCAACACGAAGGAAAAGACCCTTCCGCTGATTTTTCTTTTCAGGCTTTTCTTCCTTATTGAGATTTTTAGGATTCGGCATAATTATCTCACAGATTACAGACGTCTCTCTGTCCTCACGCATACTGAGTCTTCCTTCTATTAGCACAATAGTACCAACTGAAAGCAGATGTATTTTATCAGCATAAAGCTTTGAAAACACAATACATTCTATGCTTGAGGTAATATCCTCGACATCAATAAAGCACATAACCTGATTGTTCTTTGTGTTTTTCTTTTCAATGCGTGAAATTATACCGTAAATTTTAACCTTGCCGTTGTCTGCATAGCTGCCGTTTTCAGAAAGAATGTCGGATATTTTATCAGCCTTCAGCTTTATGCCAAGCTCCTTATATTCATCCATAGGATGTCCTGAAATATATAAGCCGGTTACAGCCTTCTCATAGCTGAGAAGCTCGCTTAATGGCATTTCAGGAAGATCAGGAGCAACAAGCTCATTTGAGAAATTGAAGCCTGAATCCTCATCAAAAAAGCCTATCTGTCCAACAAAATTTCTGTTCTTGTCTGCGTCAATCTGGTCACAAATCTGCGGCAGCATATGAATCATCTGTCGGCGGTTAAGATCCATTCCGTCACAGGCACCGCACTTTATAAGACTTTCAACTGCACGCTTGTTAAACTCCTTGGAATGTGTACGCTTGCAGAAGGATGAGAATGTAGCAAATTTTCCGTTTGCTTCACGGTTTTCAATAATAGTTCTTATAAAACCCTTGCCGAGATTCTTAATTGCAAGAAGTCCGAATCTTATGGAATTTCCGTTAACCGTAAAGCCTTCAAAGCTGCTGTTGATATTGGGTGCGAGCACCTTGATTCCGATTCTTGTACATTCAGCAATATAAGTTGAAACCTTGGATGATGAGTCAAGGACACTTGTAAGAGTTGCAGCCATAAGCTCACAGGGATAATGGCATTTAAGCCACGCGGTCTGATAAGAAACATAGGCATAAGCAGCTGCGTGTGATTTATTGAAAGCATACTTTGCAAAATTGGACATTTCATCAAAAATGTCATTTGCAGCTTTTTCGCTCACACCGTTATTAACCGCACCGACAATACCCTCTTCAGGCAGTCCGTAGATGAAAATCTGTCGTTCCTTTTCCATTATATCAAGCTTTTTCTTACTCATGGCACGTCTTACAAGATCAGCACGCCCGTAGGAATAGCCCGCAAGCTTACGACAAATTTCCATAACCTGCTCCTGGTAGACCATACAGCCGTAGGTTACATCAAGAATATCTCTGAGAAGCTCAGACTTATATCTTGTATCTTCAGGATGGTGTCTGTTGTGAATATATGTATCTATTGAATCGGCAGGGCCGGGTCGGTAAAGAGAAATTACCGCAATAAGATCCTCAAGACTCTGTGGCTTAAGACGAGTAAGTACACTGCGCATACCTGCCGATTCATACTGGAAAACACCGTCTGTTCTGCCCTGAGAAAGCATTTCAAAGGTAGCCTTATCGTGAACATCAATTTTATTGATATCAAAGTCAGGATCCTTCTTTCTTATCATCTTAACAGCATCGTCAATAACCGTAAGAGTACGAAGACCGAGAAAGTCCATTTTAAGAAGTCCAAGCTGTTCAAGAGTTGTCATTGTAAACTGAGTAACAACACTTTCGTCATTAACCGCAAGAGGTACATAAGATGCAACGGGATCTCTTGTAATTACAACACCTGCAGCGTGAGTTGATGCGTGTCTCGGCATACCCTCAACCTGTCGTGCAATATTAAGCAGCTTTTCAACATTCTCGTTTGTTTCATAAAGTGCACGAAGCTCAGGAGAAGCATTAAGAGCCTTATCGATTGTGATTTTAAGCTCACTCGGAATAAGCTTTGCAACCTCGTCAACGCTGTTATAAGGCATACCTAAAACTCTGCCTACATCACGGACTGCACCTCTTGCCGCCATTGTACCGAAGGTTACAATCTGCGCAACATGGTCAGCGCCGTACTTTCTGATTACATAGTCAATTACTTCCTGGCGTCTTACATAGCAGAAGTCAATATCAAAGTCAGGCATGCTGACTCTTTCAGGGTTAAGAAAACGCTCAAAAAGAAGATTATACTGTATGGGGTCAATGCCCGTAATACCGATACAGTACGCACAAAGTGAGCCTGCACCTGAGCCTCTGCCGGGACCAACGGGAATGTTTTTACTTTTAGCATATCTGATGAAGTCGTGCACAATGAGATAGTAATCAACATATCCCATTTTATTTATAACTTCAAGCTCGTAGTTAAGTCTGTCAATGTATTCCTGAGGAGGATTATCGCCCTTATGCATTGAAAGACCATAGAAGCACTGATTTTTAAAATATTCGAAGTGATCCATATTATTCGGCACTTCAAAATGCGGAAGCTTTGTGTTGCCGAATTCAAACTCAATATTACACATATCGGCAATTTTCTGAGTATTTTCAACTGCTTCAGGAACATCAGAAAACAGCTGAAGCATTTCCTCTTCGCTTTTTACATAAAACTCATCTGTGCTGAATTCAAGACCTGTTTCTTCGCCAAGAACATGGTTGGTCTGAATGCAGATAAGCACCTGCTGAACGGAGGAATCCTCTTTGTTTATGTAGTGTGCGTCGTTTGTTGCAACAAGAGGTATACCGGTTTCTCTTGAAAGGCGGACAATATCTGCGAAGATATCAAGCTCCTCTCTGAGACCGTGATTCTGCACCTCAAGATAGTAATTGCCTTCACCGAATAAATCACGATACCAAACAGCTGTTTCCTTAGCCTTATCGTACTGACCCTTTAAAAGTAGCTGCGGAATTTCACCTGCAAGACAGGCTGAAAGAGCAATAAGACCCTCGTGATGCTTTTGGAGAAGCTCTCGGTCAATTCTCGGCTTTGTATAAAAGCCCTCGGTAAAGCCCTGACTTACCATTTTTATAAGATTTTCATAGCCCTTGTTATTCTTACAAAGAAGGACAAGATGATATCTTTCACTGTCAAGACCGTGCACCTTATCGTGTCTCGTTCTCTGTGCAACATAGCATTCGCAGCCGATAATCGGCTTTATACCCTTTTCCTTGGCAGCCTTGTAAAAATCAATTGCACCATACATAACACCATGGTCGGTTATGGCAACACTGTCCTGACCAAGCTCTTTCACTTTATCCATAAGTGAACCAATTCTGCAAGCACCGTCAAGAAGACTGTACTCCGTATGAAGATGCAGATGCGTAAAAGACATAAATTTTCCTCCTTCTTCAATAATTAAAATAAAGTTATACTCTCATTTTTTCTACTGCGTCCTTATCGGGACTTACATTGATTGAGTAATATTCGTGATAAATTACCATTCCGGCTTTTGCACCGTTAGGCTTTTTGAGAGCCTTCACTCTTGTGTAGTCAACTGTAACAATTGACGACTCTCTTGCTTTGCTGTGGTATGCTGCAATAACTGCAGCTTCTTCAATAGCTTCGTCAGAAATCTCTCTTCCGCCACCGAAAATAATGACATGTGAGCCGGGAATTTTCTGTGTATGAAGCCACATATCGCTTTTTGATGCTACCTTAAGAGAAAGCTTATCATTCTGCACATTATTTCTGCCAACAAGCACACGGAAACCGTCACTGGTTCTGAATTCAATGGGTGGAAGCTCTTTGGGCTGCTTTTGTTTTTTACCCTTGATATTCTTGATGTAGCCTGCTTCTGCAAGCTCCATTCTGATAGCAGAAATTTCATTATCAGTGTCTGCACGGGAGATTTCATCAAGCACAGATTCAAGATAAACAAGCTCGTTTTCACCGTCAGCAATAAGCTTTGTAAGCATCTGCTCAGCTGTCTGTGCTTTTCTGTATTCCTTGTAATACTTTTTCTGATTCTCTGTGGGACTCAGTGCAGGGTCACAGGGAATCTTAATCATTTTACAATCGTCATAGTAGTTCTGCACTTCGTAGAAAGATACACCCTTCTGAAGCTGATATAGATTTGCAACAATAAGCTCACCATAAAGCTTCAGTTGTTCTCTGTCAGCGCATTTTTTCAGCTCCTCCTTCTGAATAAGAAGCTTTCTTGCAGTTCTTTCCACAAGGTTTGTCATAAGCTTGATAAGCTCGTGTCCTCTGTGGTTGATTCTGTTTATTCTGTCACGCTCAAAATAGAAATCATCAAGAAGCTCTGATGCAGAATCGTATTTCTTTACTGTAAAGCTGTCGTCGTACTGCTTTATATCAATATAGGATAAATCCTTAGGCTTACCCTCTGCGGTAAGAAGAACATAAAATTCATCCTTCTTCTGCAGTTCATTTTTAATTTTACTGATTTCTTCTCTCAGTGAATTAAGCTGAATATCACCTAATTCATCAACAGCCTCGTCACCGAAAGAAACTCTGTGAGCAATTTCTCTTGCAATTATCGGTGAAACACCCTCAACTGAGTTCATAATAGCAGTTGAAAGAAGCTTACTTTCAAAAGAAGTAATTCTTTCCATAATTGCTTCAACGCTCGCTGTTTCAATGTTCAGCTTATCCTGCTGAGGAGGAAGCTTATATTCCACACCTGGAAGAATCTGTCTTACGGATGATGTTGCAAAGTCAATTCGCTTAATTGAATCAATAACTCTTCCCTCTGAAAGAAGAATGAAATTAGAGTGCTTACCCATTATTTCCATACAAACGGTAAGCTCAATTCTGTCGCCTATTTCATTTGTAGCATCAAAATCTATAAATAGAATTCTGTCCATCCCCTGCTGTCTTATATCCTTAATCATAGCACCTGTAAGATACTTACGAAGAAGCATACAGAACATAGGCGGAGTAGGAGGATTACCGATTTTATGAGCAGAAAGATGTACTCTCGGTGAATCTGCACGGACACAGCAAAGCAGACTGTATGCACAGCCTTTACCTCTGAGTGAAAGCACAATTTCATCCTTTGTGGGCTGATTTACCTTATCAACCCTGAGACCTACTATTGTGTCCTTAAGCTCATTTTTCAGTTTATATAAAAATATACCGTCAAGTGCCATAAATTATCTACCTGCAAATTCTACGGGATTAGTTTCGCTGAGAAGAACAACCTCAGCCTCAGGGAATCTGTCTGAAAGAAGCTTCTGAAGCTTTTCCATAACCGGCTTTTCTGTTTCATAGTGACCTGCAACAATAAGGTTTATACCCATATCCTTTGCAATAAGAAGCTCGTGGTGCTTGACTTCACCTGTTATATAGGTGTCTGCACCCATTTTAACGGCAGTGAAAAAGAAATCAAAAGCAGAGCCGCCGCATACGGCAACCTTTTTAACAGCCTTTTTGCCTTTTACAAATCTGCAAACTGTACTGAGCTTTTCAGAAACCGTTTTGCTGAATTCTACAATTGAAGCTTCAGTAACATCACCGATTCTTGCCATAGGCACCTTACACTCATCTGCAGGTACACCCTCAGCATTTTCAATGCCGAGTATTTCGCAAAGCACATCGTTTACGCCACCCTCAGCACAATCAAGGCAGGTGTGGGCACTGACAATGCTGATTCCCTTTGAAGCAGCTTCATAGGCTACATTACCCTTTGTGAAGCTTTTCTGAGCAGAAAAGATAACGGGATGGTGAGTTACAATAAGGTCAACATTGTTAGAAGCGGCAGAGCCTACCGTTTCAAGTGTGCCGTCAAGACAAACACCGATTTTTTTAACCTCTTTATCCATATCCCCCACAAGAAGTCCGCAGTTATCCCAATCGCACTGGGTGTCATAGGGAGAAATTTCATTTATATAGTCATATATATCTTTAACCTTAATCATTTTTACCTCCGATTAAAGTGTTGATTTCAAAAATTATTTGCTCTAAGCCTTCTTCATCCTTAACACCTGCGTTTTTCTGTGCAGTGTGCTTTTTCTGAAGGGCCAAAAGTGTTTTTTCTATGTATTTCAAGGAAAGCTCATCCTTATTTTTTAAAAGCTCACCTACATAATAGTAGCCATTACTTTCCTCTGCTTTCACGCCTGTATATTCAGCCGAAATTGCCACATATACGCGTTTTCCGTCTGTTGATGCAACTTCTCTTCTAATCTCAAAGCCGTTCTCACAAAGCCATTTACGAAGCGTTTCAGCGTGAGTCATAGGCTGTACAATAATGCGAACCTTTTCATTCTTTACCCAAGGTGCACATTCGAGAATTTCAGATATAAGAATACCGCCCATACCTGCAATAACAATGTCATCTGCAGAGTTTTCGGGCACATTTTTAAGTCCGTCTGAAAGTATAAGCTCAACCTTGTCGATTATGCCTGAGTCAATGAGGGTCTGTCTTGCATTTTCAAGCGGACCCTTGTTAATGTCTGAAGCAATTGCTTTTTCAATTATTCCGTTTTCAATAAGATATGCCACAACATAAGCGTGGTCTGTTCCCACATCGGCTACAACACTGCCCTTTCTTACAAGAGAAGCCACCGACATAAGACGAGAATCAAGTTTGATTTTTCCCATAATTACCTCTTTCAAAAAAATGAGCCACCGAATTGTACGGCGGCTCATCCAAAAAACTTACTTTGATGCGAGATATTCGTTTACTCTTGCGAGAAGAGCATCAACATCAACACCGTGAACTGCACAAGCCTCTTCTACAGATTCACCTCTTGAAGCGGGACAACCAAGACAATGCATGCCCATTTCAAAGAAGAACATTGCTGTACCGGCATCAGCTTCAAGAATATCGCCGATAAGCATATCTTTTGTGATTTCTTTCATCCGAAAAAACCGTCCTTTCGAATTATTTATAGCTTATTTCTTAAGAGAAACAGCCTTCTTAGCCTTTTCTGCAATATGCTCTGCATCAAGGCCGTATATCTTCAGAAGTTCAAGTGCAGGACCTGACTTACCGAATGTATCTTCAACACCGAGACGAACAACGGGAACAGGATATTCTTCACTGAGAGCCTCACAAACTGCTCCGCCGAGACCACCGATTACATTGTGCTCTTCAGCTGTAACAATTGCGCCTGTTTCCTTCGCAGCCTTAACAAGGATATCCTTATCAATAGGCTTAATGGTGTGGATATTAATAACTCTTGCATCAATGCCGTCAGCCTTGAGCATTTCAGCAGCTTCAAGAGCAGGAGCAACCATAAGACCGGTAGCAACGATTGTTACATCCTTACCGTCCTTAAGCTCTACACCCTTACCGATTTCAAACTTGTAGTCCTCAGCATTTACTCTGGGCACTGCAAGTCTGCCGAATCGCATATAAACGGGACCGTCAAAATCAGCAGCTGCATGAACAGCCTGAATAGCTTCGATATCGTCAGCAGGATTTATGATTACCATGCCGGGAATTGAACGCATAAGAGCGATATCTTCACAGCACTGGTGGCTTGCACCGTCTTCACCAACTGAAATACCTGCGTGAGTTGCACCGATTTTTACATTAAGCTTAGGATAAGCAATTGAGTTTCTTACCTGCTCAAAGGCTCTACCTGCAGCAAACATTGCAAATGATGAAGCAAATACTGTGTAGCCGACGGTTGCAAGACCGGCAGCAATACCCATCATATTACCTTCTGCGATACCGCAGTCGATAAACTTTTCAGGGAATTCCTTTTTGAAAGTTATTGTCTTGGTAGCCTTTGCAAGGTCTGCGTCAAGCACAAGAATATCGTCTCTCGATGCACCGAGTTCCTTAAGAGCTTTACCGTATGCATCTCTTGTTGCACATTTAATTACATCAGCCATAATTACACCTCCAGATCTGCAATTGCTTTGTCAAGCTCTGCCATTGCCTGCTCATACTGTTCAGCGTTGGGAGCACTACCGTGCCAATCGCACTTGTCTTCCATAAATGAAACGCCCTTGCCCTTTGTTGTCTTTGCAACAATGCAGGTAGGTCTGTCTGTTTCAGCCATAGCAGCCTTGAAGGCCTCTTCAATCTGACCGAAGCAGTGACCGCAGATTTCAATTACATTCCAGTTGAATGCTTCAAACTTTTCCTTAATGGGATAAGGTGAATTAACCTCATCAAGTGAGCCGTCAATCTGAAGGTTGTTATAGTCAACAATTGCAACAAGGTTATTGAGCTTCTTGTTACCTGCAAACATAGCAGCTTCCCATACCTGACCTTCTTCGATTTCACCGTCACCGAGAATTGTGTAAACCTTATAATCCTTGCCCTTAAGCTTTGCAGCAAGTGCCATACCTGCAGCAACTGAAATACCCTGACCAAGTGAGCCTGTGCTCATATCAACACCGGGTGTGTATCTCATGCTGGGATGACCCTGAAGAATTGAGTCGGGCTTTCTGAGAGTCTTGATAAGATCGTAAGGGAAGAAGCCCTTGAGAGCAAGTGCTGCATAAAGAGCAGGTGCTGTGTGACCCTTTGAAAGAACGAATCTGTCTCTGTCTTCGCAGTCGGGCTTTTCGGGGTTAACATTCATCTGTTCAAAGTAGAGATAAGTAATAAGCTCTGCAATTGAAAGTGAACCACCGGGATGACCGCTTTTTGCATTGAAGGTGCCTTCAATAACACCTTTTCGAACCTTTGCTGCAAGCAGCTTCAGTTCTTTTTTTCTGTTTTCTTCCATAAGAATTATTCCTCCTTAACTGTAATTCTTAATAATATATTCTATTAAATCTGCTACTGCACCTAAATTGCAGTGACAGGTTACTAGCTTAGCAATTCTCTTCATACCCTTGGGCGCCTGACCGCAGCAGGCTGGAAGAGCAACAGCCTTGAGCATTTCGTAATCGTTGAAATAGTCACCGATTGCTGCTGTATTTTCCTTGGGTACACCCAGCATTTCAGCAAGCTTAAGAACAGCCTTACCCTTATTAGTATCCTCGTTAACCATTTCATAGCTGAAGGGAGAAGAATACATAAGGTTTTCGGTTGTATTTGACATATTGATTATATATCTTTCAAGCCATTTGAGAGCAGGTGGAAGACCTGTAAAAATAACCTTGTACCAATTGTCCTTGGGGATTTTGTCAAAATTATAGAAATATTTTACTTTTGACTGTGCATTAATTGCAAGAATTCTTGCCGAAATTGTCGGTCTGAATATATAAACATAATCATCAGTGATTACCTGAAAAGCAATTGTCGGGAACTTTTCAATGCATTTGCGCACCATATCTATGCAATGCTCATTGAGAGGACTTGTCCATACAAATTTTTCTTCTGCGAAATCATAAATACCCGCACCGTTGATAACAACAGCTTTGCCGTTAGGGATATCAAGGCGTTCAAAATGCTTACGCATTGATTCGGGGTTTCTGCCTGAAGCAAGGGTGAAATGTCCGCCGTATTCTTCAATATACTTATGAATAGCATCGTAATTTCTTCTTACGAGTCTTCTGGATTTATCATTCAGCGTTCCGTCTATGTCGGAAGCAATAAGCCAATTTGATAATTTTTTATTTCCCATTACTTAATCCTCCTTAAAAAGTCCGTGAAATATGAAGGAAGTTCACTTTCAATCTCAATATACTCTCTTGTTCTCGGGTGTCTGAAGCCGATTAAGCCTGCGTGAAGACATTGACCCTGAAGATATTCAATCACCTTTTTAGGACCGTATACAGGGTCACCGGCAACAGGATGTCCGATATATGACATATGCACTCTTATCTGGTGTGTTCTGCCTGTTTCAAGCTTAAGTGCAAGATGAGTAAAATCCTTATACTCATCAATAACCTTATAATGGGTAACTGCATTTTTTGAATTCTTTGTTGTTACCGACATTTTCTTTCTGTCAACAGGATGTCTGCCGATTGGTGCATCAACTGTTCCCTCTTCTGTTTTGAAGCGACCGTAAACAACGCTCTGATACTGACGCGTAAAGCTGTGAGCTTTTATCTGGTCTGCAAGAGAAACATGAGCCATATCGTTCTTTGCAACTATGAGAAGACCGCTTGTGTCCTTATCAATTCTGTGCACAATGCCCGGTCTTACCACACCGCCGATACCTGAAAGACTACCCTTGCAGTGATAGAGAAGAGCGTTTACAAGTGTGCCGTCAAAATTGCCTGCAGCAGGATGTACAACCATACCCTTAGGCTTATTGACAACAAGCAAATCACTGTCCTCATATCTGATATCAAGAGGAATATCCTCCGGCTCAGCCTCAAGAGTTTTAGGCTCAGGAACAGTAACAACAATTCTGTCCCCTGCTTTAACCTTGTAGTTCTTGCTGACAACAATAAAGTTAACTCTGACATTGCCGTCGTCAATAAGCTTCTGAGCACCTGAACGGGTTATATTTTCCATTTTTTCTGACAGAAGCTTGTCAATTCTCAGTGAAGCAGAAGCCTCATCCACTATCAGAACCTGTGTGTCAATCATTATGAATTTTCTCTTTCTTCTTTTTTCCGTCTCTGTAAATACAGTAAATCTGGTAAATAATAATTGTAAATGCAGCAACAGTTATAAGGCAGTCAGCAAAATTGAAAACATAAAAATCCACAAAAAGAACCTCAATGTAGTCAATTACAAAGCCTCTCATTACTCTGTCAATTATATTACCGAAGCCGCCTGCAGCAATAAGAACAACTGATACATAATCAATTTTCGATGTAAGCCAGCCTGAGTAAATCACAACAAGCACTGCTATCATACAAGCAATTGCAAGAACGGTCATAAGAGGAGTTTTTCCGCTCATCATACCCATCATAGCACCATCGTTTTCAAGATATCTCAGCTGAAGAAAGCCCGGTATAAGCATTTTTGAGCCAACGGGTCTGAGATAGCTGTAAACAGCAATTTTGATAAGCTGATCAATAACCACCAAGGCTGCAATTACAGAAGTTGAAATTATCTTTGTTTTTAGATTATTCTTCAACTGAGTCCTCTCCTGAATCCGCATCATCAATTGCAAAGGATACATCGCCCTTTGACTTGATTTCATTTATAAGAGCTTCTGTAAGACCCTCTTTGAAATCAGTAAATTCAGCGCCCTCGCTGCCTACTGATTCAAAAATCTTTGTAATGTATTCATTCATTTCCTCAGCCTTCATTTTAGTCTGACCTGAAATGCTTTCATCAGCTGAAGGTCTGCCGCTAGCAATATCAATACTTTCTGCGAGAATCTCTGAGAAATCGGGCATAGTAAAGGGCTCAATTGAGTTTTCATCAATTTGCTCTGTAACAATACCGCTTAAATCAAACTTACCTGAAACAGTGCTGAAGCTTTCTTCAATACCTGATGTAAGCTTGCCTATATCTTCTGTTACCTTAAGAGTATCAGTCTTAAGCTTTGCAATTGCTGAGCCGATGCTGCCGAGCTCCTTCTTAGCTTCCTTAACTGCAAGAGCATTTTCATCTGCAACCTTTTCAGCTTCAGTTTTAGCCTCAGCAACAATCTTAGCAGCCATAGCATTTGCCTTTTCAATTATTTTCTTAGCCTGAGCATTGATGTTCTCAGTATATGAAGCTGAGTATCTTTCAAGCTCTGCCTTTGTTCTTTCATACTCCTCGTGAAGCTCCTGAAGCTTATTCTCAGCAGCCTTTATCTTGTCTGCATATTCATTTTCTGCTCTTTCGTTTGCTTCAGCAACAATTTCATCAGCCTTTTTTCTTGCATCGCTGAGAGTCTTGTCTGATGTACTCTGAGCATAAATAAGAGTGCTTGCAATAGCCTCTTTATCTGAATTGTATTTCTGAATAAGTGAGTTGAGCTCTGAAACTCTGTTATTGAGTATGTTGTTTTCGGTATAAAGCTTGTTATAGCTGTCATAAACCTTAGTTTTAAAAGAATCAACCTCGCTCATTCTGTAGCCGTCTTTACCTGTTTTTGAAAAACGGATGCCGAGTATTTCATTGGGTATCATCATAAGCTCACCTTCTTTTCAAAATTAAAAATCAACCTGATCAAGGAAATCGCCTTCAAGCTCAATTTCACCGGGGATATATGCGTAAATATCTTCAGTGAGCTGACTGTAAATGCACTTTGCAACATACTTTGCACCGTCAAGGAAGTCCATAGCTCTTACTCTCTGGTCGTCAGAAAGCTTTGCAAGGCTGATAAGAACGATTGTATTCTTATCAACAATTTTGTCAGCAACATTCTTTGCATCGTACATATCATTGAGAGCAAAGAAAACAAGTCTGTACTTGGGTGATGAATACTTGGGAGCGCTGTTCATATTGTAGATGTTAGCGCCTGATTTTGAGGGCTTACGCTTAGCTTCCTTTTTAGGCTCTTCATATTCATAGTCAGCCTCATCAGCATAGTGACTGTCCTCACCGTAAGGTGTATACTTAGGCGCATCACCGTATTCGTCAAAATCGTCACCGTCTACATATTCGTCGTCAATATAATCCTCATCATCAAGCACATCAGCAGGCTTTCTGAGGAAATCCTTCATCTTTGATGAAAAACCTTTTACAATACCCATTTTTATAATCTCCTTTATTTATCAATAGATTCTTGGCCCGAAAATTGCCGAACCGACTCTTACTAAATTTGAACCGCAGAGTATAGCCTCTTCATAATCTGAGGACATACCCATTGAAAGAATACACATATCAATATTATCTAACTTTTTGCCCTTTATGTCAATAAAAATCTGATGCATTTTTGAAAAATATTTTTTTGCCTGCTCCGAGGAATCACAAATAGGAGGCACTGTCATCATACCTTTTACCTTCATATTGGGTAAGGATGCAATTTCGTGCACCATTTCAGTAAGCAGTGAAAGGTCAAGACCAGTCTTGTTTTCTTCACCGCCGATATTCACCTCAATAAGGCATTCAGTGGTGATTCCCTTCATTTCGCTGCGCTTTGAAATTTCCTTTGCAAGTTTTACACTGTCAACAGATTGAATCATTGAAACCTCACCTACAATCTGTCTGACTTTATTAGTCTGCAGATGACCTATCAGGTGTGCTTCACAGTTATCAAGCTTAAGATACTCCTTCTTTGAAAGAAATTCCTGCACCTTATTTTCACCGATAAGCTTCACACCGTGTTCAATTGCACGGTTTATGAAAATCGGCTCAACTGTTTTTGTAACAGCCATAAAGCTGATGTTTTCGGGCTTTCTGCCGCTTTTTACAGCTGCATTTGCTATACGCTCATTTATAACATCAAGATTATAGTCAATGTTGCTGAATCTTTCCTCAACCGATAATTTTTCCATCATGAAGATTTTTTCCTTTCACTATAATATTGTCATAAAGCCTTATGGCTCTGTAATCATCTGTTTTTTCAAGGTCAATCTCATCTTCACCTTTTTCATTTTTTCTGTAAGCATAGTACTTATCGGCAATTACATAATCCTCGCCGTAATACTTTATATCAACAGGTGAAAATTCAACAAGATTACCGCTGAGCACATATACACCGTCAATTCCTTCATCATTTTTAGTAATAGCCTGACGGTTGATTTTAAGCCCGTTATGACGGTTGATTATTACCTCAGCCTTTTCTTTTCTGAGTGTAACAAGCTCCTCATTCATAAGCTTGCATCTGAGGGTTACAGTAATAATGCCGTCCTTTTCGGGAGCAATATCATAAATTGTCATTTTGATATTCTCAATGCCCTTTCCCGGGAAATTTACATAAACTGTTTTGCCTTCATTCATTGTTGAAATTTCTGAGGAAGCCATATCAAAAACAAAATACCAGATGAAGCTGCCTACTATCTTGCCGTAAACATTTTCATATTGAACCTTTTCGGCATTCATAAGGACTTCTCCAACCTTGCTACCAAGCTTTTTATCCTGGGTATCCTTATATGAAGCTGCGTTTTCATAACCGTCAACACTGCTTACAAAGTAACCTGCATAGGGAGATTTCACTCTTTCGTAGCTTCCGAGAGCACTCTCAAGTGAAGCATATTCTGCTTCATAAGCACTGATAGCCGAATCAAAATCAAGCTTTTCACCTGTGGCAATCTGCTTGGTAGTAATCTTCTGAGAAAGGTCATCCTTCACCTTTGAAATACCTTCAAGAGAAGATGAGTCAATAATCTCAGCATAATTCATAAGCGAGGAGTAAATCATAGAATTGAGTCCAACAACATTGAGATAGCTGAGACCGCCCTGACTTTTAAGCTGTCTTAAGGAGTCAATTTTCTCCTGCAGTGCAAGTCTTTCTCTGTATGCTTCAGCTGAAGCTTCATCATTGAACGCAATAGCAATGCTGTCGTTTTTGGAAACATTGGCACTGTCGCTAACGAGAGGTACATATATTTTATTGTCATTTTTATAAAGGAAAGAGGTGTTTTTCTTTCCTTTAATGGTGCCTTCATCTCTGACTGCAAAGCCTTCAACAGAAATGGTTTCCTCCTGAGTATAGTTAAGAGCAAATTCTGTTACAACCTTACCTGCATAATTGGTGTACACATTATGTATAAGATACATAATCACAAGCACACCTGCTGCTATGCCGATAATTTTCAGCAGTCTTTTATCCTTTTCTGAAATCATAAAATTCCACCGTTTTCAAGTAATTTAATTGCTTCATTCACAATCTCTTCTGACGAAAGTGAGTCAATAGCAATCCAGTTTATTTCTTCGTTTCTCCTGAACCATGTAAGCTGTCTTTTTGCATATCTTCGTGTTTCTCTTTTAAGATTTTCAATAGCCTCATCAAGAGTTGAAAGACCGTCAAAGTAAGGCTTCAGCTCCTTATAGCCAATCGCCTGCTTTGATGTGCCTGATTTTTCAGAGGAGAAGAATCTTTTAGCTTCCGTTTCAAGACCGCTTTGAAGCATAATATCAACTCGTCTGTTAATTCGGTCATAGAGAATCTCTCTGTCCTTTGCAGTAAGACCGATTATAAACCAGTTATATTCACTTTCCTTTTCGTGTGAAAGCTCAGCCTGAAGAGAAATTGTCTTACCCGTTGCATAATAAACCTCAAGTGCTCTTAAAATGCGCTTTGTATCGTTTATATGAAGCCTTTCTGCAGTGTCAGGGTCAATCTCCTTCAGCTCTTCATAAAGCTTTTCTATGCCTTCTTTTTCCAATCTTTCGGTAAGCTCGCTTCTTTTTTCATTCTTATCAAAATCAAAGAAGGTTGTATTTTTAATAAGTGTATCAACATAAAAGCCCGTTCCGCCTGCAACTATTGGCTGCTTGCCTCTTTTAAACACATCTTCTATTACATCAAGAGCCTTCACTTTAAAATCTGCAACGGAAAAATTTTCTGTAGGCTCAACAAAGCTCATAAGATGATGCGGTATGCCCTGCATTTCTTCTTCTGTAGGCTTTGCTGTGGCAATATCCATCTCTTTATAAATCTGCATTGAGTCGGCAGAAATAATTTCACCGTTCAGTTTCTTTGCAATTTCAATAGAAAGGGATGTCTTACCCGATGCGGTAGGGCCAACAATAACTATTACTGTTTTTTTCTTCATTTATAAATTTAACTCCGTATTACTGAATTCTTCCGAACTGTTTTTCAAGCTCGTATTTTGAAATTTCAATAAGTACCGGTCTGCCGTGAGGACAGTAACGGATTTCATTAGTATAAAGCACCTGCTCAGCAAGAACTTTCATTTCAGCAGTTGAGTTCTTGTAGCCTGCCTTAATTGCAGCCTTACAAGCTGAGGTGTGAAGAATACGGTCAATTTTTTCTGCTTCAACAACAGTTCTGTTTTCGGTGAGGTAGGTTGCAATTTCAATTACGGTATCCTCAATATCATCACCCGAAACTGCCATAGGGCACTCTCTTACAATAACAGTGCCCGAGCCGAAATCCTCAACAAGATAACCTGCCTCAGTGAAAACTGAAAGGTTATCAATTACTGTGCTGTATTCATTTTTGCTGAGAGTTACCGTAACGGGCTTAAGAAGCACCTGAGAAGCCTTTTTGTTCTTGGCCTCCTCCTTCATACGGTTAAAGATAATTCTCTCGTGTGCAGCATGCTTATCAATAAGACACACGCGGTTGTCGTATTCGCAGATGATATATGTCTTAAATGCTTCACCTAAAAGTCTTAAGGGCTTAGGCTGCTTTTCCTTTGGTTCTTCAACAATTTTAACCGTCGGTTCAGCTTTTGCTTCAGCTACAAGCTTTACCTCAGAAGGCTTATTTTCAGTGGGCTTAACCTGAGTATTCTGCACCGGAGCAGCCTGAGGCTTCGGCATTTCTGCTTCCTGCTTCTTTTTATTTCTGAAGGCAGCTATAAGGTCGGGTTCCTTTTCTTCTCTCTGAATAACGGGTTCACTCTTAGGAGCAGCAACCTTTTGTCTGAACTCTGAAGCAGGCATCGAGCTGAAAAAGTCTGGCTTAGGTTCAGCCTTCATTACAGGATTCAGCTCTACCTTCACAGTCTGTGAAGCAGGCACTTCACTCTGCGGTCTCGGTCTGAATACCTGAGCAGATTTATTTACCGGAGTATCATCCTCAACCATCTGAAGCTGAACGCCCTTATCAATTGCTCTTTCTGTTACCTTATTTACCTTTGAAAGGTCAACTTGAACGGGAGTGTCAAAGGTTTCAAGAGCAGTTTTAACTGCAAAATAAAGCGCAGATGTAACCTTTCTTTCGTCACCGAAGCGAACCTCTGTTTTTGCAGGGTGAACATTAACATCAACAAAATCAGGTCTGAGCTTTATATTAAGCACACAGCTTGGGAATTTACCCACCATAATGGCATTTTTGTATGCGTTTTCCATACTCGCCATACATGAGCGTGACTTAAAATAGCGGTTATTAAGAAAGAAATACTGCATTGACCTTGAGGGTCTTGCACAAACGGGCTTACATACAAAGCCTTCTATTTTTATTCCGTCAAGCTCATAATTAACCTCAAGAAGACTTTCTGCAAACACCTTGCCGAAAACGGAATAAATTGTTGAAAGAAGCTTTCCGTCACCGGGAGTGATAAGCACCTGTCTGCCTTCTCTGATGAATCTGATGCTGATTTCAGGGTGTGACAAAGCAATTCTGTCAACAACCTCAGCAACTGCGTTTGCCTCAGAAACATCACGCTTTAAGAATTTCATTCTTGCAGGTGTGTTATAGAACAAATCTCTTACGATAATTGTTGTACCGTTGGGACAGCCTGCCTGCTCAAGGCTTTTTTCTGTGCCGCCTTCAATTACAAAGGCAGTACCTGAAGCTTCATTTTCGGTTTTTGTAAGAAGCTGCACTCTTGAAACAGCCGCAACAGAAGCAAGAGCTTCTCCACGGAAGCCGAGAGTAAAAATTGAGTTAAGGTCAGTTTCATTTTTCAGCTTACTTGTGGCGTGGCTGAGAAAAGCCTTGGGCACATCTTCTTTTTCAATTCCGCAGCCGTTATCAGTAATTCTGATATAGCTTACACCGCCGTTTTTAA
>JBGVFK010000029.1:0-16288 GCA_045121075.1 Acutalibacteraceae bacterium
GTCTCTTACATTAAGACCGTCACCGTAAACGGGAAGCTTATATGTGCGGTAGTAAGCCATAACAAGCAAATCTGCACTTGCTTTACTTGCTGAGTAGGGCGATGATGTGTGAATAGGTGTTTCCTCTGTAAAGAAAAGGTCAGGACGGTCAAGAGGTAAATCACCGTAAACCTCATCGGTTGAAACCTGATGGTAACGGATATTGCCGTATTTTCTTGCCATATCCATAAGCACCTGAGTACCGAGAATGTTAGTTTTAAGAAAAACCTCAGGACTTTCAATTGAACGGTCAACGTGACTTTCTGCAGCGAAATTCACAACAGCAGTAAAGTCTTCCTCACTGAAAAGCTTATCCACAGCCTCTCTGTCGGTTATATCAGCCTTTACAAAGCGGAAGTTTTCATTCTGAAGCGCTTCTTTAAGGGTTGAAAGATTACCTGCATAGGTAAGAGAATCAATGCAGACAATTCTGTAGTCTGGATGCTTTTTAAGCATATAATATATGAAGTTTGAGCCGATAAAACCGGCACCGCCTGTTACAAGAATGTTGGGCATAGGAACACCTCCGGCACTTTCATTTCAATGAATAGTGAATAATGAATGATGAATAATGAATAATTATGGGGCACTTCGTGCCGATTATAATAACAAGCTTATTATATCACAACCACTCGGTATATTCAAGTATCTTGTTGAAGCAAAAGCATCCCGCCTTAATCAGGTGGGATGCTTACAACGATTAAAATATTTTATCAATAATGAACTTTATGCCGTACTTTATTACCTTGGGAATGTCTCCGTTGCCGCCTGCATTATTGAGCAGGTATCTGTTATAAACCTTTTCGTCGGTCATATCAAAAATATCTCTGTAGAAGATAACATCAGTTTCGTAATCAGAAAGATCGTTTTCGTCAAGGGTAATAATTCTTGCGCCTCTGTTTTCATCACCGTAGGCACCGAAGCCGGATGCAGGGCTCTGAATAATATCGAGGGTTTTATAAGGAATAACAAAGCTGTTCTTATGGTCATGACCTGAAACAATACCGAGAACGTTACCATTTTCAATCATAGCGTCAGCCTGACCGTTGGAGTAATTGGGAGGACATGCTGTTTCGCTGAAGAAGGTATCCTCATCGGCATACTCATCAGGGAACACATAATATTCCTTAAGGAATTCTGCAACAAATTTATCCTTGTACTTTTCATCCTCAGGATTTTCTACCTTTTCGAGCACTTCGTAAACCTCAGGAATAATAATATGCTGGAATGCCATTGATGGAACGGGCTTTCCGCCGTTTTCCTTTGTCTGTGCCTTTTCTTCGTTTACATACCATTCAATCTGATCCTTATGCACACAGCCGTAGCCGCCAAGGTCATTTTCGTCGTTATATGTACCTGAATCGAAGAACCAGAGATTAAATGCAGTTGTGTCATCCTTTGAGGAAAGAACAGGCAGACGGTAGTTACTTGCACCGCTGAGCTCGGGAACATCATCACCTACATAGCAGGAATATCTCTTGTAAAGCTCAATCTGCTTATCCTTATCATAAATATTACCTTCGTTATCGTGGTTACCAAAAACTGAAGCGACCTTTACGCCTCTTTCTTCAAAAATGCTCATAAACTCGTCAAAGGCAAGATAAATAAGATCGGGGGTCTGGCTTGAATCGTTACCGATGTTGTCACCTGTAAGCACAACAATGTCGGGCTTTTCTCTTTCGAGAAGCTCAATCATAAAATCCTTTGCCATATTCTTGTAAATCGCATTATCCTGAAGGTCAGAAATCTGCAGAATTTTAAACTTGCCGTCTTCGTTAAAGCGAAGAGTTTTCTCCGTTACTGTAGGCTCTTTGTCCATATATCTTACCTTGGCAATTCTTACAAAGCCATTGAGAAGATTAAGAGCAATTGCCGCAGAGAGAAAAATTGCTATACCTTTTAACGCTTTCTTTTTTTTCATATTTTTCACATCTCCAAAAACGCAAAGAGGTGCTTTGAAAAATCAAAACACCTCCTGAACTTAAAATTATTTCTGCTTTGAGTATTTAACTCTGTAGATGAAGTTCATAAGCGCACAGTCGAGCTTGCCGATTGTCTTACCTTCACCGAAAAGACCGCCTGAAAGCATTGTCTTGCAGTTCTTTTCCATAACCATTTCAGTTGCAAGAGCTTCTTCCTTGTTGGGGCCGCAGCAAACTGCACCGTTATCCTTAAGGAGAACAGCATTTCTGTTCTTGCCACCAAGCTTCTTAGCAACCTTCTTAGCTGATTTAAGAGTATCATTGGGGTCGAATTCAGCGCATCTTACTGTAACACCAACTATCTGAGCAAAGTCATCAAGAGCGGGCTTGATTGTATTGCCGATTTTTGAAGCAGCTGTAATAGCATCCTGCTTTGAGTGTACAATTGCACCGATATCCTCACGCTTGTTGTAGATAGCCTTGTGCATATCAGCCTCTGAGAAGTACTTGTCGCCGCTGATGAGCTCGTCACACTTGTCGCAAAGACCGATTGTAGCAACCTCGTTGCCTTCCTTATCTCTGAAGATCATTACATCATCAAAGCGCTCACTGTCGTAAGCTGTAAGCTTTGCAGCAGCCATATCGTCTGCTCTCTTCTTAACTGAAACAATGTAATCGTAAACATCAGAGAAAGCCTCAGCCTTCTTGCCTACGAATTCGCTGTACTTTTCAAATACGAAGTTTTCGCAGATTTTTTCAACCTCGTTTGCTACCTTGAAAGCATCGTCATAGTCAGTACCCATACAAACTGCACCGTGGTGCTTGAGGATAATAGCCTTTGAATCTGAACGTTCAAGAGCAGCGATAACGCCCTTACGGAGCTTACCTGTACCAGGAAGACCGTATGAAGCAACTGTAATGTTGTCACCAACGATTTCCTTTGAATAGCCTTCGATGTTGTTGATATCACAGCCGAGAGCTGAAACAACAGAAGCGTTAGCCTGGTGAGTATGAATTACAAAGCCGATTTCAGGCTTATGGAGATAGCACTGAGCATGGATACCCTTTTCGCTTGAGGGCTTGATGTCGCCTTCGTATGAAAGGTCTTCCATATTAACGAGAACGATATCGTCCTCTGTGAGTGATTCGTAAGCTCTGCCTGAGGGAGTGATTACAAACTGAGTGTCACTTACCTTGCAGCTTACGTTACCCCATGTTCTTGCGATAAGGCCTGTAGCAACAAGCTGCTTACCTGCCTCAACAACTATTCTTTTAGCTTCTAAGATGTCCATATTTACACCTCTTTATATTAGTATAAGCAGGGCAGGAGTGATCCTGCCCTTTTAATTTTATGTATGAGAGTTAATTACTCAACTACGCTGATGTTTGAGAACACCTTGTCGAAACGAGCAATTGCATCGTCGATCATAGCTTCGTCATAAGCAGCTGAAGTGTAAAGTCTTGAGCCAGCAAGAGTTACAAGACCTTCTGCCATGTAAGCAGCACCCATGTGAGTCATTTCAGCCTTACGCTTGCTTGTTTCCTTAATTACGCCGGGAATTGTCCAGGGCTTGCTCCAGTCAATTGAGAAAGCAAGTGTAGCAACAGTTTCCATGTGGCAAACTGAGCCCTGGTTGAATGCTACGAAGGGAAGGTTGTACTTATCGATAATCTGGTTGAGACCTGCTGTAAGTCTGTCACCCATAAGACCAGCCTTCTGGCAAGCGTTCTGCTTGTCGATTTCTTCAAGTGTGTAGTAACCAGCAACACATGAGATGGGAGTAGCAGCCATTGTACCGCCACAGAATGCCTTCTTGATCTTCATGCCGCTTGCATCAAGACCTGCACCCATGTACTTCATGTATTCTCTCTTACCGCCGATACCGCCTGCACCGGGATAACCGCCAGCGATTACCTTACCGAAGATTGTAAGGTCGGGTTCAACACCGAAGTAACCCTGAGCACCAGCCATACCGATACGGAAGCCTGTTACAACTTCATCGAAGATAAGGAGTGCGCCATACTTACGGCAAAGTCTTTCAACGCCCTTGTTGAATTCGAAATCAAGAGGACGAGTACCGCTTTCGGGACCAATGGGTTCAATAAATACTGCAGCTGTACCGCCGTTAAGCTGGTTTCTGCGAAGCTTTCTTTCAAGGTCGTTAAGGTCACCGGGGAAGAATTCCTGAGTGTCTCTCATAAGACGCATGGGAACACCGCTAGCCTGTGTGAACTTTGAGCCGGGAACACGGATACCGTAACCGAGCTGATCTGACCAACCGTGGTAAGCACCGCCCATCTTGAGGATGTGCTTTTTCTTTGTAGCAAGTCTTGCAACACGGCAAGCTACCATACAAGCTTCAGTACCTGAACCGAGCATACGGAACATATCTACTGTGGGAACTGAATCTGAAATCTTCTTAGCGAGCTTGTATTCGAACTCGTGGAAAAGACCTGTTGAAGGACCGCAAGTGTTAAGAAGGTCGATAACCTGATCTCTTACGATCTTGGGGTTTGAACCGAGAACTGTGGGACCGCCTGCCTGAAGGAAGTCATAGTACTCGTTACCGTCGATATCATAAAGCTTTGCACCGTCAGCCTTTGTGAAAACAAGGGGGAACGGATAGTTGAAAGCAAGGTTGTGCTGAACGCCGCCGGGGATAATCTGCTTAGCTTCGTCGATCATAGCCTTTGACTTCTGGCACTTCTTTTCAAAGTAGTTTTCTTCGTATTCCTTAAGAACGTCGGGTTTGATTGAATGCATGGGAAGAGTAATGAGGTGGTCGAGCTTCTCATTAACAGCTTTTGCATCAACGTAATTTGAAATTGCAAATCTTGTGTCCATTGTTACATCTCCTATTGTTTTTTTGTTAAGTGAGCAGTGACTCACTTTATTTTCTATATAATTATACTCTATTAAACAAACGATGTCAAGGAATAATTGTTAACAAATGCAAAATCGCCTATAAAGTGTGAAGCTTTACGAAGTGTGGAGTGTGAGGTGTGGAGTGTGGAGTTAAGGTCGCAGATTTATATTTCTGTAAATTGTAAGGTATAGTCTGCGCAGCAAATCGGGTTGTATAAAGTAAAGAGTTGATTTTATCCGCCTTTATATTTCCCAATGAAGTAAACATTACTCGCCGAATTTACACATCTGCTTTGGCGGCACAAATATAAAAGCTTGGTAGTAAGTTAAAACGGATACAATCGGAATGAAGTGACCCTTAACTCCACACTCCACTCTTCACACTCCACTCTTTCAAATGCATTCTGCATTAAAAAAAGCACCTTCAGGTGCTTTTTTTACGCGTTTATAAATTCAATTACCTTTGTGAGCTCTTCCTCTTTTACAAGGTCAATGCCCTTTTCAAACATATCAGCCATCTGATTAGCCTTGGGGTCATCGCTTTCCTTGAGCTTGGCTTTAATCATCTTCATTGCCATACCCATCATCATTTTGTACATGCCTGAAAGGTTATTCACATCAAAGGCACCGTGAAGGAAAAACAACTCCTCATCAAGGTTGTTTTTAGCCTTGACTTCGTCAAGCTTGCCCTCCGTTGTGAACATACCAACTGCACACACAGCCTTGATATTACTGAACATTTCCTTTGCCTTGGGGTAGTCCTGAAGAGTGCCTGACATAAGCCAGGACATAAAGATAACCTCTTCATTTTTATCAATGTCCCCTGCCTTGCTGATTTTCACCATAGGACAGGAAAGCTTTTCTGAAAGCATTTTTGCGTAGCGCTCTGTTGAGCCTGCATTGGTTGAGTAAACTATTGTCATTTTTATAAATCCTTTACTTTTGTTTTTATTTTAAAAGGTCAACCTGAAAATCATCTTATTCCACTGGAAGGTTGAAGCAGTGAATCTGAAGATTATTAAGCATTCTGAGAGGCTCAGCTGCCTTATATTCAGTGCCTTCTGCAAACATTTTCTGCTGAAGCATAATTGCAGCAAGAAGTGCGGGCTCAGCCTGAGAAACGTGGCACTTTACTGCCTTCATCTTCTCTTCTTCAAAGTCGCTGATATCAACAAGTGTGTTGGGCTTGTCGGTATAGTAGAAGCCGATTGCAGTTACCTTCCAGGCATCGTCACGCTTCTTTCCGTCAATAAATTCAGGATAGAAGTCACACTGAGCATCCATTACTGCATACTTAACAGCGTTACCTACCTTGATGTGGTCGCTGTGGCATTCGGTTGCAAGATTAGGGTCAACTGTGAACACATAGTCGGGCTTGATTTTACGGATAACCTCCATAACCTTAAGTGAAATTTCTCTTTCAGTGTTGTCATTCTTATCAGCGAAACCGAGGAAGCCTGCATTTTTCATACCGAGAGCCTGCTGAGAAGCAAGAGCTTCCTTCTGACGGATTGTTACAACCTCGTTTTCCTTGCCGATGTATTCAGGCTCAGCAAAACGGTCATCAGTTACAGTAAGCTCGTAAACCTCAATACCGAGTGAGCGCATATATGCAATTGTGCCACCCATACCGATCTGGTTATCGTCGGGATGAGGCTGAACGCAAAGCACTCTTTTTGCGTTTTTGATTGAGGGAGGTGCACAAAGCAGGTCTGCTGCGCCTGTTGCTGCAGAAGCAACTGCACTCATAGCCTCGTATCTGAGGGAAGCATTTCTTTTGCGAAGAATGTTCTTGATTTTCATATTCTCGTCCTCTTTCTTTTGTTTTCTTGGCGGACACAGCACACCGTGCCCCTACATTTTTCTCGTATTTATTTTACATCATATTGCTTCTTCCGTCAACTCATAAGAGGAATTTTTTGTAAGTGGTGGGTTGTGGTCAAAGCGGACACGGCAAGCCGTATCCCTACTGTAATGTATTTTTATTTTGTTGTGTCGGTTGGTCGGACCGTCGAGGACGCCGGTCCCTACAATGCACTTTCATGTTTCGTCAGCTTGCCTCGCCTGAAAGGTAATTCCCCTATTAGGGGAAATGTCTGCATCGCAGACAAAAGGGTGCCCGTTTCCGGAGGAAAAGGTGGCACGAAGTGACGGAAGGTGAAAAAAACGGACACGGCAAGCCGTGTCCCTACTGTAACACATCATCCAATTTAGTAGTGTCGGTCAGGCGGACAGCCAATGGCCGCCCCTACGATGCACTTTAAGTTTTCGTCAGTATATAATCGGAACGAAGTGACCCACAACTCCACACTCCACTCTTCACACTCCACACTTTAAATAGCCGTTTCCGTAAGCTCATAAGACGAAAAAACCGTTTCAACCTTTTTGTTACAGCCCTCGGGTGAATAAACCCATTTGTCAATATAGTCGCTGTTGTTGTAATAGGTCACCGGCTCGTTGGGGTAAGTGGCTTCAAAGGAGTCCACAATTATGAGCTTGATTTTCATTCTTTCGGGAATGAGATTTTTAATGTAAACGCTTGCGTGCTGACCTACTTCAACCCCCGGCACATATTCAGCAAGACCTGCAAGGTTAGGCTTAAGCTCAACAAAAATTCCGTATCTTTCAACGGAGCGGATTATACCCGGCACTGTTTCACCTGCCTTGAAAAGGGCTGCATTTTCCTCCCAAGTGCCAAGAAGCTCCTTGTAGCTGAGGGTTATTCTGCCGTTTTCGTCAACACCTTTTACAACGGCTCTGATTTTTTCTCCCGGTGAAAATCGGGCTGAGGGATGAGGAATACGGGACACAGAAATGCTGTCAATAGGCATAAGAGCGCTGATACCTGCACCGATATCTGCAAAAACACCGAAGGGCTCAAGATGAGTAATAACAGCATCAATCACACAGCCCGGTGTCAGAGTTGAAATATACTCTCTCATACAGTCGTGCTGAACACTTCTGCGGCTCAGGACTGCAACGGTTTCTCCGTTTTCATCCTTTGTAAAGTCAATCACACGGCACATAACGGGCTTATTAACCCTTGAAATAATTGCAATATCTCTAACCGAGCCGTCTTCAATTCCGAGAGCACCCTCATTACGGGGAATGATGCCCTTCATAACACCAAGGTCAACATGAAGATTATGGTCCTTGTCGCAGATTGTTGCCCTTGCCTCAATAATCTTACCGCTGTAGTAGGCCTCTTTGATTGCGGCCTTGCTCAGGAAGATGTTTTTGTTCTCCTTTGTGGTAATCAGATAGTTTTCAGGATAATACTTTTTCATTTTTTAAACCCTTTCTTTATCGTTTTTGTTTTAATATATGCTCAATATCATTGATATTTTACTTTTAAATATGTTATAATAATTAAATAAATGTTGAGAGTTAAGAGTTGAGAGTTGAGATGTGGGGAGCTTCGCTCCGATTATATCCGTATCAACCTACTACTAATCATTTATACTCATTCCGCCAAAGCAGATTTGTGCGGTATCACAATTTTTTATTTTACCGTATTGGTTAATTGCGGACACGAACCCTTCCCTTAAAAGGACGGCAGTGTGACCCTACTGTAATATTTTATCTGTTTTGCTGTGTCGGTCAATCGGACCGTCGAGGACGCCGGTCCCTACGAATCATTTTCAGATTTCGTCAGTATATAAATCGGAGCGAAGCGACCCGCAATTATTCACTATTCATTATTCATCATTCATTATTCATTAAATTCCGGAGGAATTATTGTATGGACGTTCGTGTTGGTGACACACTCATAATGAAAAAAAATCACCCTTGCGGCACAAATGAATTTCTTGTGCTGCGTTCAGGTATGGATTTCAGACTCCGCTGTAAAAAGTGTGAGCACGAAATTCTTGTGCCAAGAAGTAAGGCTGAAAAAAACATTAAAAAGATTCTCAGACCCGAGGGTGCTGAGGAATAGACTCTCTTTTCTTCATAACCGATGATTGACAGAAAAGGAGATTTTTATGCTTAACAAATTAAAAGGTGCTGAGGAAAGATTTGAAGAAATCACCTCAATGCTCTATAATCCCGATATAATTTCAGATATGGAGCTTTACTCCTCACTTCTGAAGGAACAGAAGAACCTTGCTCCCGTTGTGGAGAAGTACCGTGAATACAAAAAAGCAGAGGAAGCCCTCAATGAGTCCCGTCAGCTTCTTGACGAAGGCGGTCTTGACAAGGACTTCAAGGAAATGGTTCAGGAGGAATTTGAGCAGGCTAAAATTGACACTGCAAGAATTTTTGACGAGCTTAAAATTCTGCTTCTGCCTAAGGACCCCAATGACGATAAAAATGTTATTGTTGAAATCCGCGGTGGCGCAGGCGGTGAGGAATCTGCCCTTTTTGCTGGTGTTCTTTACAGAATGTATTCAATGTATGCCGAAAGCAAGGGATTTAAAACAGAAACTCTTTACTCCAATCCCACAGAGCTTGGCGGCTTTAAGGAAGTAAGCTTTATGATTAAGGGTGAGGGTGCATATTCACGCTTTAAGTTTGAGTCAGGTGTTCACCGTGTTCAGCGTGTGCCTGAAACTGAAAATCAGGGTAGAATCCACACCTCAACAACAACCGTTGCAGTCCTTCCCGAGGCTGAAGAGGTTGACATTGAAATCAACCCTGCCGATTTGCAGATTGACACCTTCCGTTCAAGCGGTGCAGGCGGTCAGCACATTAACAAAACCGAATCTGCAATCCGTATCACTCACCTGCCCACAGGCACAGTTGTTGAGTGTCAGGACGAAAGAAGTCAGCACAAGAACAAGGATAAGGCTATGCGTATTCTCCGTTCAAGAATCCTTGAGGCTGAAAGAGAAAAGCAGCAAAGCTCAATTGCCGACGAAAGAAAAAATCAGGTTGGCTCAGGCGACAGAAGCGAGCGCATACGCACCTACAACTATCCTCAGAAAAGACTTTCCGACCACCGTATCGGTCTTACTATCTATAAGCTTGAACAGATTCTCAACGGCGACCTTGACGAAGTCATTGACGCCCTCATAACTTTTGATACAGCCGAAAAGCTGAAAGGTACGGAGCAGTAACTATGGAAACAAAATTATATGAAATAACCTCAGCCTCCGATGATAAAATCAAAGAGGTTGCAGATATACTTAAAAACGGAGGAATTGCGGCAATACCCACCGAAACGGTTTACGGTCTTGCAGGCAACGCCCTCAGCGAAGAAAGTGCAGAAAAGATTTTCAAGGCAAAGGGAAGACCCTCAGATAATCCCTTTATCGTTCACATCAGTGAGCTTTCGGAATGGGACAGCCTTGTAGAAAGCATACCCGAGCCCGCAAGAGAGCTCAGTGAAAAATTCTGGCCGGGTCCTCTTACAATCATTCTGCCGAAATCAGATAAAATACCTCTTACCGTAAGCGGTGGACTTCCCACTGTTGGTGTAAGAATGCCAAGTCATAAGGTGGCAAGAGCAATTATAAAGGAATGCGGCTTTCCTCTTGCAGCACCGTCTGCAAACACATCAGGTAAGCCAAGCCCCACAAAGGCTTCTCATGTAATTGACGACCTTATGGGCAAAATTGATGCAATTGTTGACGGCGGCGAAAGCGATGTTGGTGTTGAATCAACCGTAATTTCCCTTGCGGTTTCACCACCGAGACTTTTCAGACCGGGTGGAATAACAACAGAAATGCTCACAGAGGTCTTAGGTGAATTCACAGTTGATGAAGCCGTTTATCAGAAGCTTGCCGACGGTAAAGAAGCGCCCTCACCGGGCATGAAGTATAAGCACTATTCACCTGAAGCGAAGGTAACTCTCGTTAAAGGCTCTTTTGAAAGCTTCAGAAAATTTGCCGAGGAAAACAAGGAGGAAGGTACATACTGTCTTCTTTTTGAGGGCGAAGAAAAGGAAATCTCACTTCCTTCAATTGTTTACGGCAAAAAGAACGACCCCGCCTCTCAGGCAAAGCACATTTTCGATTCACTGCGTACATTAGATAAGCTTAAGGCAAAAAAGGTTTATGCCCGTTTCCCTGAAAGTGACGGTGTGGGTCTTGCAGTTTTCAACCGTCTTATAAGAGCTTCAGGCTTTTCTCTCATCGAGGTGTAAAAAATGAAAATTTACGGACTTACAGGTAAAACTGGTGCAGGCAAAAGCACCGTTGCCGAAAAGCTCAGTGCTCTCGGCTTTTACGTTATTGACGGAGATAAAATTGCAAGAAGCATAACCGAAAAGGGTAAACCTGCTCTTAAGGAGTTGGCAAAGGAGTTCGGCTGTGATATAATTGAAGGTGACGGAGGCTTAAACCGTAAGCTTCTTGCTTCACGGGCTTTCAAGGATAAAGAAAGCACAGCAAGGCTCAACGCAATAACTCATCCCATAATCAAAGCAGAGTTCGAAGAGGAGCTGAAAAAGGCTGAAAGCGAAGGCTTTCTCTTTGCGGTGATTGATGCTGCAGCCCTTCTTGAAAGCAGCTGCAAGGATCTTTGCGAGAAAATTATTGTGGTAACTGCCCCTGAGGAAATCCGTCTTGAACGTATTCTTCAGAGAGACTCCATTACAAAGGAGCAGGCAATTACAAGAATGAACGCTCAGTTTCCCGATGAATATTACAGCGAAAAAGCGGATATACTTATAAGAAACTATCCGCCTTTTGAAAAGGACATTGACCTGACACTCAAGGAGCTGACAGAATGAAAATAAAGCATCCTATTATACTGAGAATTTCTCTGTCGCTTATTATCCTTTCGGTTATGGGTGTGCTCATTTTCTTTTCCGGAAGGTCAGTGCTTAAGACATTATATCCTCTTGAATATACCGAATTTGTCGAAGTATATGCTGAGGAAAATAATCTTTCAGAGTATTTTGTTTATGCCGTTATAAAATGCGAAAGCGGCTTTGAAAACGATGCAGTTTCTTCCGTTGGTGCAAAGGGTCTTATGCAGATTATGCCCGACACCTTCGACTGGATAAAAATGAAGCTCAAAGACAACACTTCCTACGAAGACATTTTTGACCCTGAGCTGAACATAAAATACGGCTCTTATCTTTACGGCTACCTTATGGAAAAATATGAAAGCGAAGAGCTTGCTCTTGCCGCTTACCACGCCGGTATAGGCAATGTAAACAAATGGCTTAAGGATGCCGAATATTCCGACGACGGAAAAACACTTAAGGATATTCCGTTTCCGTCCACAAAAAAATATGTAACCAAGGTTATTGAAACCAAAAAAATATATCAAAAATTATATAAATGAAAGGATCTTCCCAATGGAAAAAGAAAAAACTCAGGCAGAGCTTCTTGCTGAGAAGCTTATGCTCAAAAAAGAACATTTCAGCAAGGCTATGAGTGATGACGAAATCACAAAGGCTGACGCTTTCTGCGAAGGCTACAAGACCTTCCTTTCCGAAGCTAAAACAGAAAGAGAATGTGTTGACTACATTGTTGCCGAGGCTGAAGCAAAGGGCTTTGTACCCTTTGTAAAGGGCGTAAAGTATAACGCAGGCGACAAGGTTTACCTCAACAACAGAGGCAAGGCAATTATCCTTGCAGTTATGGGTAAGAAGGGTGTTACAGAGGGTGCAAGAATTGTTGCTTCACACATCGACTCACCCAGACTCGACCTTAAGCCCACACCTCTTTACGAGGACTGCGAAATGGCTTACTTCAAAACTCACTACTACGGCGGTATTAAAAAGTATCAGTGGACTGCAATTCCCCTTGCACTTCACGGTGTTATGATTAAGGGTGACGGCACAACAGTTAAGGTTTCAATCGGTGAAAAGGCTGACGAGCCCAAATTTGTAATCACCGACCTTCTTCCTCACCTTGGCAGAGAGCAGGGCGAAAGAACACTCAGCGGCGGCATCAAGGGTGAAGAGCTCAACATTCTCATCGGCTCAAGACCCTTCAAGTCAGACAGCGGCAGCGAGCTTGTAAAGCTTAACATTCTTTCACTTCTCAACGAAAAGTACGGTGTTATTGAAAAGGATTTCATTTCAGCAGAGCTTGAGCTTGTTCCTGCGCTTCCCGTTTCAGATATCGGCTTTGACAGAAGCATGATCGGTGCTTACGGTCACGACGACAGAGTTTGTGCTTATCCTGCATACAAGGCTGTTTTTGATTCAGATATTCCCGAGCACACAATTCTTGCAGTGCTTGCTGACAAGGAAGAAATCGGTTCAGACGGCAACACAGGTCTTAACTCAGCTTATATGAAGTATTTCATCTCAGACCTTGCTAAGATGGACGGCATTGACGGCAGAGATGCACTTTCAAAGTCAGAATGCCTTTCAGCAGACGTTAACGCTTGCTTTGACCCCACCTTCCCTTCAGTTCACGACAAGTACAACGCTTGCACCCTGAACCACGGTGCAGTAATCACAAAATACACCGGTTCAAGAGGTAAGTCAGGCACATCAGACGCAAGCGCTGAATTTGTAGGCAAGGTAAGAAGAATTCTCGATGCTGCAAATGTTTCCTGGCAGATTGGTGAGCTGGGCAAGGTTGACGAAGGCGGCGGAGGAACAGTTGCAATGTATATTGCAAACCTCAACATTGATGTTGTAGACCTTGGCGTACCTGTTCTTTCAATGCACGCACCCTACGAGGTTGTTTCAAAGTTTGACGTTTACAGCACATACAGAGCTTGTTTTGAGTTCTATAAATCATAATGAAAAAGCAGAGCGTTTGCTCTGCTTTTTTTGTCAGTGTGGAGTGTGAAGAGTGGAGTGTGGAGTTGTGGGTCGCTTCGCTCCGATTATAAAACCACTCCGTCTTCGTCTGCGACGAATCCACCTCTCCTTTCAGGCGAGGCAGGCTGACGAACCCTTAAAGTTATTCATAGGAACACGACGCGTCGTGTCCGCCCAACCGACACACCATACCCCAAAAGACATTACAGTAGGGACACGGCTTGCCGTGTCCGCACTAATATACACAACGAAATTTAAAATAGCTACCGCAGCTGTGTCCACCACCAACCACCACAACACGATTAACCCAAAACGGTTAAACGGACACGGCAAGCCGTGTCCCTACTGTAACGAATTCTTATATTTCGTCAGTCTATAATCGGAACGAAGTGACCCACAACTCCACACTCCACTCTTCACACTCCACACTGACACAAAGTCCCCTTTTCTGTACTCTGCAAAACTTTATTTATCCAAATCTCCTTGACTTTTCAGAAAAACTTTCTAAAATAGAACGTGCAGAAGGGAGAGCTGCACTTAAAATCAAATAAAAAAAGACGCTATCAGATGCCGTTTGAACGGCTCTGGTGGCGTTTGTGCTTTTTTAAGCAGAAAGGAGTAACTTAATTTATGTCAGAAAACTATCTTATTTATCCGTGCAGAACTATGCGCATCACCCAGAGCTATAAAGGAAAGACCTCTCACCTGCCCCATACTGCAGGTGAAGTAAAGGATTATCCCATAGACGAGGGCTGCAGTGACAGCGGTAGAGATTACCTTTACTGTCCCTGCGATAAAATGAAAATCGTACGCATCTACGGTGTGGGAGCAAAGGGTACAAACACCCTTTGGCTTCAGAGTGAGAATAAAGTAACCTTTGCCGACGGCACAAGGGACTACTTCACAATGCTTGTAACTCATCCTGAGGACAGCGACCTGAAAAGGCTGAAGGTGGGTCAGAGCTTTAACCGAAAGGAGAAAATCTGCCGTGAGGGCAAGGACGGTGCAACAGGCAACCATTTCCATATAAGCGGTGGCAGAGGCAGAATTGCGAATAACGGTTGGGTGAAAAACACAAGAGGCAAATGGGTGCTGACCACCGAAAAAGGCTCAGAAAAGCCCGAGAACCTGTTTTTCATCGACCAATCATTCACTACTGTTAAGGATACGAAAGGGCTGAATTTCACTAATCTCGGCACATTTAAAGAAGGCTACAGCATAGGTACTTACAAGGTAACGGCAGATGTGCTGAACATCCGCAAGGGACCGTCAACCAAGTATGAAAAAAAGAGCTTTTCTGCTCTTACATACTCGGCTCAGAAGAAAATCCTTTCCCTTACAGACGGCAAGGAGGTAAACGGTTATGTTAAAGGTCTTACCTTCACTGTGTACGAGGTCAGAAGCGATTGGGGCAGAACACCCTCAGGCTGGGTTAATCTTAAATACTGCGAGGCGGTAAAATGAGCGAGAACATTTTAATCGCTATTCTCAGCCTTCTGGGCACCCTTGGCGGTTCATTTGCCGGCATTGTAACCTCAGGAAAGCTTACTAACTTCCGTCTTGGCGAGCTTGAAACAAAGGTTGAAAAGCTAAGCTCACTCATTGACCGAACCTATGCCCTTGAAAAGCAGGACACCTTATCCGAAGAAAAAATAAAGCACATTGATAAAAGGCTTCAGAGCCTTGAAAATTCTGTGCATCAGTATATGAACTGAATGCAAAATGCAAAATTGCTGACGAAACATTTAAACTGTACCGTAGGGACACATCATCCAATTTAGTAGTATCGGTCAAACGGACTGCCAATGGCAGCCCCTACGATGAACTTTAAGTTTTTGTCAGCTTGCCTCGCCTGAAAGGTAATTTCCCTATTAGGGGAAATGTCTGCATCGCAGACAAAAGGGTGCCCGTCTCCGGAGGAAAAGATGGATTCGTCGCAGACGAAGACGGAGAGGTTTTACAATCGGAACGAAGTGACCCACAACTTCACACTCCACTCTTCACACTCCACACTTTATGAGACTTTTTTATTCTGATTTACACTTACAAATTTAATTTAACAAAGGAGATTTACTTATGAAAAACGATTACACTTTTATTTTTGAATTTATTATCACACTTATTTCAGCTGTTATTTCTTGCTTTCTGATTCCCACACTGAAGAAAAAGCTCTCTGCAGAAAAGCTCGAGCAGCTCAGCTATTGGGTGAAGATTGCCGTCAGGGCTGCTGAACAGCTCTACGGCAGCAAGACAGGTCAGCAGAAAAAGGAATACGCAATTGGCTTTCTGCTTTCAAAGGGCATTGTTTTTGATGTTGATGAAGTCACCGCCCTTATAGAAAGCGAGGTTTATAAGCTGAATGGTGAATACAAGACACAGAAGTAGTGTTTTGGTGGCGGACACAGCTTTTAAATGCAAAATGCAAAATTGCTGATGAAACCCTGAAACTTATTCGTAGGGATACAACGTGTCGTTTCCGTTTGCCATTTTATCGTAGTTGATTTTATTCGCTTAGTTGCGAACACGGCAAGCCGTGTCCCTACAGTAGTGTATTTTTTATTTGGTTGCGTTGGTCAGGCGGACGGCCAATGGCCGCCCCTACGGTCATTTTCGGGTTTGGTGTGTCGGTTGGGCGGACCGTCGAGGACGCCGTTCCCTACAAGTCGTTTTAAGGTTTCGTCAGTATACAATCGGAGCGTAGCGACCCACAACTTCACACTCCACACTTTATGAGACTTTTTTATTCTGATTTACACTTACAAATTTAATTTAACAAAGGAGATTTACTTA
>JBGVFK010000030.1:0-5187 GCA_045121075.1 Acutalibacteraceae bacterium
GTCGAACATTTTCTCATTTATCTTGCTGTGGTCTGCACCGAACTCAATAAGCTCAGCAGCAATTCTGTGAGTTCTCGGTGTTACGTTGGAATATTTAAAGCAGCCTGTATCTGTGCTGCAGCCTGTATAAATGCAGTCTGCAATACCCTTATCAATCTTTGCACCGAGAGCTTTGATGATTTCATAAACAATCTCGCAGGCTGAAGCACTTTCAGACTCACAATAGGTGTTTTTTGCAAAAAGCTTACCTGTGCCGTGGTGATCAACTGAAAGGTCAACCTTATCAGCATACTTTTCCATTAAATCGCCGAGAAGCTTTTTTTCTGCAACGTCAACAGAAACGATAAACTCTTCCTCAAAATCATCCTCAGAAAGCCCTTCATAAAGGTGGGAGTATTTTTCATTGATAGAATCTGCATTTAAAAGCCTTGCTCTTTTGCCAAGCTGTCTTAAGGCTCTCAGCAGTGCAAAGCCGCTGCCGAGAGTATCTCCGTCGGGATTTCTGTGAGTAAGAATAAGAATCTTATCTGCATTTCTGAGCATTGAAACTGCCGTACTAAAATCAGTAAGCATCTTACTCACCTCTGGTTTCGCTGAACTTTTTGAACATATTGAAGCCCTGTTCAATTGAATCGTCAGCGATAAATTTAAGCTCGGGAGTTTTTCTCAGGTGGAGTCTTGAGCCAACCTCACGTCTGATATAGCCTGTTGCAGCTGTAAGCCCCTTAACAGCCTCCTTAGCTGAATCAATACCCTTAAGGTCACTTACATAAACCTTTGCAAAGGAAGCGTCTGAGGCAACCTCAACACGCACAACAGTGAGCATCTTGCCCATAACTCTCGGATCCTTAAGCTCGCGGATAATTGCAATTATCTCACGTCTTATATCTTCCGATACTCTGTTAATTCTGAATCCTGCCATATAGGGTTCCTTTCGTTTATCAAATTAAAACGAATGATGCACTGAACCTTTGCCTTTTCACAAAAGCTCAGTAAAATCATAATTATTCACTATTCATTATTCATCATTCATTATTCATTAGATTAATCTGCGTTGCAGATTAATCTCTGTATTCTTCCATCATAAATGCTTCGAAAATGTCGCCTTCCTTGATATCGTTGAACTTTTCAAGACCGATACCGCATTCAAAGCCTGAAGCAACTTCCTTAACGTCATCCTTGAAACGGCGGAGTGAAGAAATTGAATCTTCAGTAATAACAATACCATCACGAACAACACGGATCTGAGCATTTCTTGTAACCTTACCTTCAAGAACGTAGCTACCTGCGATCTTACCTGCTGATGAAAGGTTCATAACTGTTCTTACTTCAATTCTGCCGAGAGCAACCTCACGGAACTTGGGAGCAAGCATACCCTTCATAGCTGCTTCGATTTCTTCGATGCAGTCGTAGATAACTCTGTACATTCTCATTTCAACCTTATCTCTTTCAGCAAGGCTCTGAGCATTTGTGTCGGGACGAACATTGAAGCCTACGATAATAGCATTTGAAACGCCTGCAAGCTGAACGTCGCTTTCGTTGATTGCACCAACACCGCCGTGGATTACACGAACCTTAACCTCTTCGTTTGAAAGCTTTTCAAGGTTCTGCTTAACTGCTTCAACTGAGCCCTGAACGTCAGCCTTAACAATGATATTGAGATCCTTGATCTGACCTTCCTGAAGTGATGAGAAGAGATTGTCAAGAGTAACCTTCTGGAATGCCTTGAACTGTTCTTCCTTAGCCTCGTGCTTCTTCTTTTCAACAAGCTCACGAGCAAGCTTTTCGTCTGAAGCAACGTCAAACATATCACCTGCTGCAGGAGTTGTGTCAAGACCTGTGATTTCAACAGGAACTGAGGGACCTGCTTCCTTGATTTTCTGTCCTCTTTCGTTGGACATTACTCTTACACGGCCAACTGACTGACCTGCAACAATGATATCACCTGCGTTGAGTGTACCGTTCTGAACAAGAACTGTTGCGATAGGACCGCGGCCCTTATCGAGTCTTGCTTCAATAACAACACCCTTTGCTGCTCTGTTGGGGTTAGCCTTAAGCTCAGCCATTTCTGCAACAAGGAGAATTGACTCAAGAAGACTGTCAATACCCATCTGTGTCTTAGCTGAAACGGGAACACAGATTGTTTCACCGCCCCATTCTTCAGGAACAAGACCGTATTCTGTAAGCTGCTGCTTAACTCTGTCGGGGTTAGCGCCTTCCTTATCCATCTTGTTGATTGCAACAATGATGTCAACACCTGCAGCTTTAGCGTGGTTGATAGCTTCAATTGTCTGAGGCATAATACCGTCGTCTGCAGCAACAACAAGAACTGCAATATCAGTAGCCATAGCGCCTCTTGCTCTCATTGATGTGAAAGCTGCGTGGCCCGGTGTGTCAAGGAAAGTGATTTTCTGACCGTCAAGGTCAACTCTGTAAGCACCGATGTGCTGAGTAATACCGCCTGCTTCGCCTGAAGCAACTGAAGCGTTACGGATTGCGTCAAGAATTGAAGTTTTACCGTGGTCAACGTGACCCATAACTACAACAACGGGATCTCTGGGAAGAAGATCTTCTTCTGTATCCTCGTGGTCGTCAATAATTCTTTCTTCAATTGAAACAACAACTTCCTTTTCAACCTTTGCACCAAGCTCGGTTGCAACAATTTCTGCTGTGTCGAAGTCGATTGTCTGGTTAACTGAAGCCATTACACCAAGCTTGAACATTTCCTTGATAACCTCTGCAGCTGTTCTTCTGAGAAGGTTTGCAAGGTCGCCAACGGTGATTTCCTCAGGAATTTTAACTGTAAGAGTTTTCTTTGCTCTTTCAGCCTTGATTCTTTCCATTCTTTCCTGCTCGGTTTCTCTCTTCTTTGAAAAGCCCTTCTTCTTGTTGTACTGCTGTGACTTCTGCTTAAGCTTCTGCTTGTTTGAAGCGTTGTCGTTCATTCTGTTTGCAGGAGCAATTTCTTCGTATCTTTCGTTATACTTTTCAAGGTCAACGTTGCTGCTTCTTGTGTCAACACGTCTTGTTTCACCCTTTGTTCTGGGCTGAAGTGCCTTTTCCTGCTTCTTGGGCTCTTCCTTCTTCTTAGGAGCTTCCTGAGGTGCAGGCTTCTTCTCTGCCTTGGGTGCTTCTTTTTTAGCTTCGGGCTTCTTTTCTGCTTTGGGAGCGTCTTTCTTAGCTTCAGGCTTCTTTTCTGCCTTCTTTTCTGCCTTCTTTTCAGCCTTAGCTTCTGCTTTTACTTCGGGAGCCTTAGGCTCTTCCTTAACCTCTGCAGCCTCTTCCTTAGCCTTTTTCTGAGCCTCGCCTGCTGCAAAGAATGCGTCAAAATTCTGAACCTGGTTTTCCTGAGTAATTGTTTCAAAAATAAGGTCAAGCTCCTTGTCTTCAAGAGCTGTCATATGCTTTCTGGGTTCATCTGTATACTTTTCAAGTATTTCAAGGATTTTCTTGCTGTTGATACCGAAGTCCTTAGCTACTTCGTGCACTCTGTATTTTTCTCTGGGCATAGTATCATCCTTTCTCTGTAGTTATATATCTTCGTTGTATTTTTGCTGTAATGCCTTACTGAAGCCCTCGTCATCAACGGTTATAACTGCCGCCTTTGAGCCGATTGCTTTTGAAAGGGTCAATGTCTCATATTTTGTAATAAGTACGGGAATGTTTTTACCTTCAAAGCTGCAGGCGTGAAGCATTTCCTTCTTCAGTCTTTCTGAGCCTTCAGAAGATATTATGCAAAGCTGAGCCTTGTTTTTTACAATGGAGCCGATTGCCGCATCGTGACCCAGGCTTAGCTTTCCGCCTCTTCTTGCCATTCCTAAGAGATTAAGAAACTTATCATTCACTGTCTCTCATCTCCCCTGCCATCTTTTCGTAAATGTCCTCACTGATTTCACACTGAAGAGCTCTTGCAAAGCGCTTCGCTTTTCTTGCCTTTTCAAAGCACTCGCTTTTTCTGCACACGTAAGCGCCTCTGCCGTTTTTCTTGCCGACTAAGTCAAGACTTACCTCATAGGTAACTTCGCCGTCTTCAGCTTCGGGCTTGATTTTTGTTTTTACAACTCTTACAAGCTCTCTCTGAGGAAACATTTCTCCGCAGCCGAGACATTTTCTCATAGGGATTTTTCGTTCTGCCATTTAAAGCACCTCTTTTCTGAGGCTATTATTCGTTAGCTGCGCTGAGAGGCTTGATATCAATTTTCCAGCCTGTAAGCTTTGCTGCAAGACGAACGTTCTGTCCCTTGTTACCGATTGCAAGTGAAAGCTGGCTATCGGGCACGATTACACGGCAAGCCTTTGCACCGCTTTCGTCAACTGCAACAGAAAGAACCTCTGCCGGAGCAAGAGCAGCTGAAATGTATTCAGCGGGATCTTCACTGTAACGAACGATGTCAATCTTTTCGCCGCAGAGAATTTCAACAACGTTGTTTACTCTCTGACCTCTGGGGCCGATACAAGCGCCTACTGCATCTACATTTTCGTCCTTGCTGCCAACAGCAATTTTTGTTCTTGAGCCTGCTTCTCTTGAAACAGACATAATTTCAACAACACCGTCGTAAATTTCGGGAACTTCCATTTCGAAAAGTCTCTTTACAAAGCCGGGATGCTTTCTTGTGATGTTTGCATAGCTTGTGCCGCCGTCTTCCTTGATTGAAGCAACGTAAACCTTGATAAGCTGACCGGGAGTAAAGGTTTCACCGGGAAGCTGATCAGCCTTGGGAAGAATTGCGTTAGCTCTGCCGATTTCGATTGAAACGTCACCTGTTTCGGGATATACAATGTTAACCTTAGCAGTAACAACTTCCTGATTTCTGCTCTGGAATTCCTTGCTTGCAAGCTCTCTTTCAGCCTCTCTGATACCCTGACGGATAACGCTCTTTGCTGTCTGAGCAACAATTCTGCCGAACTTCTTAGGCTCAAGGGGAAGCTCAATGATGCCGCCAACCATAGCGTTGGGGTCATAGTTTCTTGCCTCAACAACAACACCGAGGGTTGAATAATCGTTGTCTGTATAATTAACATAAATCATTGAACCTGTGTCATATTCCGTACAGAAAACGCCGTCATCAACCTCGTAATGGTCGGTCATTCTTGCGTCACGAAGGTCATTGAGCACTTCGTTTGCCTGTGCGTAATATTCGGCAGCTGCGTTGATTGTGTTGTCATAATAGAAGATATCGGTGTCGA
>JBGVFK010000031.1:0-5777 GCA_045121075.1 Acutalibacteraceae bacterium
GTATTCTGACTCTTGCATTTCAGAACTCAGATAAAGATTTATGGATACGCAACAAAAATAATATATCTTTAATTTTAACAATAACAGGAACTTTTCTTTTTATTATAAGTCAGCAACCTTATGCTGCGACCTATCTCCTAATCTTTCTTATAATCAAGCTATTTATGCTTATAAAACGTTAATGACACGAAAGGTGTCACCGATGCGACATCTTGTTTCTTTCTTTATTTTTCAGCTTGTCTTAAAATAAGTTCAGGTGAAAACCAATAACGAAAAGGCAGGTAAAAAAATGAAAAAAGAAAAAACGAAAAAGCTTTACAACTCAATCTCTGCTCTTATGGCATTTGTTTTGTGGACAACAGCAATTTGCTTTATTGATGTAAAATCAATCGGACCTAAAGGGTCAAGTGTAGGCTTTGCAACCGTCAACGCCCTTGTTCATAAGCTTACGGGTGTGCATATGTCACTTTATCACATTACCGACTGGCTTGGTCTTGTGCCGATTTTTGTTGCAATGAGTTTTAGTTTGTTAGGACTTTTTCAATGGATTAAAAGGAAAAAACTCAGAAGAGTTGATTACAGCATCTTTATTCTCGGCGGTTTCTATATTGCAGTAATATCAGTGTATGTGCTGTTTGAATTTGTAACAGTAAACTACAGACCTGTACTGATAAACGGAATTTTAGAAACCTCTTATCCGTCATCAACCACACTTCTTGTTACAACTGTTATGCCTACGGCAATAATGCAATTAAAAAGCAGAATCAAGCATAGCCAAACAAAAAAGTGGTTGGTTTTTGCAATCCGATTTTTTGTTGCTTTCATGGTAATCGCAAGGCTGATTTCAGGCGTTCATTGGGTTACAGATATTATAGGTGGACTTTTACTGAGCGTGGCAATGGTAACGATGTATAGTTATATCATCAATCTGAAGCACTAAAAAATTAAAACAAGCATTTAACATTATCCTCTGACAAAAATGTCAGAGGTATTTTTTGTATTGACTATATTATTCTTTTAGTATAAAATATTTACAAATGAAGAAAACGAGGTGTTACTATGCGCTTGATTAACAAAATCAAAATCTTCTGGAACATTATGCTGTGCCTTATTGTGGGAGGAAATTTCTTTCCGGGCACACTCAGTTACATAAGAGCAGGAGATATTGATATGATTAAAAACGACCACACAAAAGCATTTGCAACAGAATACACAGAGCTTGTGCCCTACGCAAGAGAGCACGAGGACACCATCAGCTGGTTTGACGGTATGGTAAGCGGTAACGGTGAAAACGGTGTTACAGTTGCAGGCTCACCCTACAGCGACAGCTATATCTACAACAACATTAATTTCCTTATGCCCTCAAAGGACCCACGCTATACTCCCGATGAGGTAACAGGTCAGCTTCACGATGCAAGACAGAATGTAATAAACGGCAACGCTGCATGGGACTGCGACGGCAGACAGTCAACTTATTTCTATGCTTACCATCCCTCACACATTCTCAGAGCAGACAGCACCAAGCTCCCCTACTATAATTACATCCGCTGGACCGATTACGAAACAGCAGAGCTTGGTGTAAAATACACTGACATTCTCGGCAGATGGGAAAGACTTACATTCTCATCAAGAGAGGACAATGTAACTATTACAAAAATCACAAAATCAAGCCTCGGTGCAAAAATCAACATTACTCTTTCACTTGCTGACTGCTGGTCAATGCGTGGCTTCGGTGCCGGCAACGAGGTTGATATGCGTTACAAAAAGCTTGTTGACGACGATGCTACATATATTGCACACATTGCACACTATCCCTCATACGAAGGCAGTGAGCTTAAGGATGGCGGCTGGTGTGGCTTTACAAAGGTTATTGCTGTAGGCGGCACAAAGGAAAGAGTTGTCCTTGAAAGCACCAACGACAGCGAAAATGTTGCAAAGGAGCAGAATGCAGCAATCAAAATTTCAGGTGCAAGCGAGGTTTATCTTATTACAAAATCTGACCGCACCTTTGATATGGGCAAATTTGAGGACTTCAAGGATGCAGAAAGCTATGAGCTTCTTGACGAGCTCAATGCGTATACAACTGCAGTTGCTGAAAAATATACAATTGACGGTAAATTCAGCTACGATGCAGCTCTTGCACCGCATGCAGAAAAGCAGTCTGCACTCTTTAACGCAGTTAAGTTCGACCTTGGTAGCGACGGATATGAAGAGGTTGCAAATGAACACCTTATTGCCTTCCAGCAGAAAAGTGAAACACTTCTTCCCTCTCTCGTTGAAAGAGCTTATAATCAGGGAAGATATGCACAGATCTGCTGTGCAGGCACATCCTTCCCAAGACTTTGCGGTATGTGGCAGGGTGAATGGAACTCCGGTTGGAGAGGCATTTACACAATGGATGCCAATGTAAATCTTCAGTCATCAGGTATGAACACCGGTAACATCTACGATGCAGGTGAAAGCTATATCAGATTTGTTCTTAAGCAGATTCCTGACTGGGAAGAAAATGCCGCAAAAACCTACGGCATGACAGATGCAATACAGGTACCCGTTAACACAGACGGTGACAGAGCAATGATGGTTGAATACAGCCGTTGGTATCCCTTCCAGTACTGGAATGCAGGTGCTTCATGGATGCTTCTTCCTATTTATGAATTCTGGCAGTGCTACGGCAACAGAACTATCGAATATAACGGCGAAAAGCTTGATCTTGAAAAGGATATTCTTCTTCCTCTTCTTACAAAGCAGGCTAACTTCTGGGAGCAGATTGTTACACCTGAATACTTTACAGACGTTGACGGCAACGCAAGATATGAGGAAGGCAAAACAGCTCTCAACGAAGGTGAAAGATATCTTATTATCCCCTCATACTCACCTGAAAACTATCCTCTCGGTGACTACGACTCAACCATTACAGCCAACGCAACAATGGATATTGCTGCAGCAAGAGACGGTCTGAGAATGACAATTGAAATGGAAAAGGTTGTTGCTGCTGAGGGCTACGAGGAAAGAATTGCAAAATGGGAAAATCTCTCTGCACTTCTTCCCGAATATAAGTATGATGAAAGCGGTGCTCTTTGCGAGTGGGCAATGAAGGAATACGAGGAAAACAACAAGCACCGTCACATCAGCCACCTTTATCCCGCATGGCCTGCATTTGAAACTCAGGATAATCAGGCACTTGTAGATGCTTGTAATCAGGCTATTGAAAACCGTAACAGAGAAAACCAGGGTGAGGATGACACAGCTTCACACGGTTGGGTACATAAGGCTCTTGTTGCCGCAAGACTTAAGAATGCAGATTCCTGCTATAACTCACTTATGGCACTTATGGCAGACAACATCTACTACACCTCACTTATGGCTGACCATTATACTCACGGCGGTTGGGGTGTATTCTGCACAGACACAACCATCGGCACTATAGGTATTATTGATGAAATGCTTCTTTACTCAAACACAGGCGTTATCGAAGCTTTACCTGCACTTCCCGATGAATGGAGTGAAGGCAGTATCAAAGGTCTCAGAGCAAGAACAAATGCTGAGGTTGACCTTGAATGGACTGCAGAAGAAGTGAAAATCACCGTTACAAGCGACAAGGATCAGACTATAAAGGTAAGTGTTTACGGTGGCGAAGAGCAGAATGTTACTTTCGCTAAGGGCGAAACAAAGACAATTACTCTTAAGAGATAACAGCTATCCCCTGACTTTTAACTGAGTCAGGGGTAATTTTTATATTCACTTACACAAATTCGGCAAAACCCTTTATTTTACTTTTAATGTGTGCTATAATTATTTTATTATTTGTTCAGGAGATGAAAAAAATGAGTGAAAATCGTTCAATGCAGTATGCTGAAATTCTTTCAAAGCTTATTAAAGTTGAAACTATTTCATCAAGACAAAGTCAGGATATTACAAAATTCTTAGGCTTCCACGAGGTGCTTCGTGAAACCTATCCTAACCTTTTTAAAACACTTGAATGTGAAAACTTTGACGGCAGCCTTCTTCTTAAGTGGAAGGGTACAGACCCGTCATTAAAGCCTATCCTTCTTATGAATCACCACGACGTTGTTGAAGCAAGCGGTGACTGGACTCATCCTCCGTTTTCAGGCGCAATTGCTGACGGCAAGGTATGGGGCAGAGGTACACTCGATACAAAGGGTGGTCTTGCAATGATGTTCCAGGCTGCTGAAGAGCTTATCAAGGAAGGCTTCACACCCAAGAGAGATACATATTTTGTAACCGCATGCACTGAAGAAATCGGTGGTGAAGGCGGCGACGCAATTTCACGCGAGCTTCAGAAAAGAGGCATTACATTCCATATGGTTCTCGATGAGGGCGGTATGATTATGTACGATCCTATCGGTGGTGCTGACGGCACCTTTGCTATGATAGGCGTTGGCGAAAAGGGCTATGTTGACCTTAAATTTACAGCTAAATCAAACGGTGGTCACGCATCTGCACCCGGCAAGAACACTCCCCTTGTGCGTCTTGGCAAATTCATGGTAGAGGCTGAAAAGGCAGAATGCTTTGATGTTCAGATGTCAGATACAGTTAAGGAAATGCTTTCACGCTTCTCACCCACAATGAGCGGTATTATGAAAACTGCATGCAGTAATGTAAACGCATTCAAGCCCGTTCTCAAAAAGGTTATGCCAATGATTTCACCTGCAGGTGCAGCACTTCTCAGAACAACTCTTGCATTCACAATGAGTAAGGGCTCAGACGGCACAAACGTTATTCCTCAGGAAGCATGGCTCGTTGGTAATATGCGCTTCTCACATCATCAGGGCAAGAAATCAAGTGTTGATGCAATTACAGAGCTTGCTAAGAAATACGACATTGAAACAGTTGTTACTGACGACGGCATCGAATCAGGCATTACAGATTTCAAGGGTGACGCTTTCAGGTTCATTGAAAAAGCAGTTAACACAATTTTCCCTGAATACAAGCCCGTTCCCTATATTATGAATGCCGCAACAGACAGCAGATACTTTAACAGAGTATGCGATAACTGTCTTCGTTTTGTTCCCTTCAAGATTGACAAGCAGCAGCTTGACAGTGTTCACGGCATTGATGAAAATGTTGATATTGAAACACTTGCTCCTGCAGTTGACTTCTATAAGTACTTCATCAAAGAAGCTTAAGTCAGTATAAATTTTACGAAATATCCCGGATGTCATCATCAGGGATATTTCATTTTTTTATTGAAAAGATAATATTTATTATGCTATAATCAGCCTATACCTACATTAATGAGGTGGAGAAAATATGAACAACCTTACTATCAAGGACAACGAGATTTTATTTACACGCTATACTGAGCTTGTGCGCATCACTGCCTGCGGTAAAAATGCAATCCGCTTTCAGGGATTTCCTGACAATCAGGTAATTGAGGAAAATTATACCCTTATGCCTCAGGATACCGATGCAGTAATAGAAGACCTCGGATACTGTGTTACCCTTACAAACGGTACACTTAAGGTAAAGCTTGAAGAAAACGGAAAGCTTACCTTTTATATAGGTGACAAGGCAGTTCTCAGAGAAAAGCCTGAGCTTACCTTCCACAGCAACTTCCGTCACTTTGACAACAAGGGCAGCGGTCTGTGGTCAGCGAGAGTTACCTTTGAGCCTAACGAAAACGAGCATTTCTTCGGCCTCGGTCACAGTTGGGACAATGACTTTGACCTTAAAGGCTCTTCAATTGATATCCGCAACGTAAACGCAAAATGCACAATTCCCTATGTATATTCTTCCCTTGGCTACGGATTTTTGTG
>JBGVFK010000032.1:0-49473 GCA_045121075.1 Acutalibacteraceae bacterium
CAGGCTCTTTGAAGCCGTTTACTTCACCGTTTTCCTTTGCAGTTTTAACTGCAAGCGCATCAATATCAACACCGATTGCCTTTTCAGCACCGAGAAGAAGTGATGCAATTGAAAGAATGCCGCTGCCACAGCCGATATCAAGAACGGTTGTGCCTTTTTCTATATGCTTTTCAAGAGTCTGAAGGCAGAGTCTTGTTGTTTCGTGAGTACCTGTACCGAAGGCAAGACCCGGCTCGATGTTGAGCACTGCTCTGTCCCCTGCTTCAAATTCATCCTCCCAGATAGGTCTGATGAGAAGCTTTTCACCAACGGGAATGGGATGGAAATACTGCTTCCAGTTGTTCTCCCAATCTTCATTTCTGCATTCGTTAAGCATAATTTCGCTGTCGATATTTTCAGCTGTGTAGCGCTCACGAAGGAAGGCAACAGCCTCCATAGGATTTTCCTCAGGTGAGATGTAAACGTGAACGATAGCCTTGCTTCTGTCCTTTGCAAGAAGATCCTCGTCAATAAGGTCAATGTGGGCAATTTCCCAAGCTTCCTTTTCAAGCTCACTGTAATCCTCAATGTAGATGCCGTAAGGCACAACCATTGAAGCAATGTCGCCTGCTCTGTCTACATCCTTAGCGTTTACGCTGATTTTTACCTCTGTCCAGTTACTCATTTTTTATATCTCCTTTTTGTTAAGGTTAGTGGTTGTGGTTTTGACCTCTCCGTCTGCTCCCTTTGGGTCGCATCCACCTCTCCTTTCAGGCGAGGCTTTTAGACCCCTCTGTCATACGGTGTATGATCTCCACTTTCAGGGGCGACAAGAGTGATGCATTTCTTAATGTTTCGTCAGTATACAATCGGAGCGTAGCGACCCACAACTTCACACTCCACTCTTCACACTCCACACTTTAAATGTTTCGTCAGTTATTTTGCATTTTGCATTCTAAGGATGACTCCTTCCATAGCACCAAGATGAGCCTTGTCGCCCTGCATTTCTCCTCCGAAAATGCACTGGGCGTTGTGCCATTCGTAGGGAAGATAGTAGTCGATTTCGTGCTCGTTGCGGTTGATTATTACAAGCACCCTATCCTTTTTGCCTCGTCTTTCATAAGCAAGGCAGGAAAGCATTGCTGAAAGAGTACGGTATTCACCCTCTTTAAAGCAGTCGCAGCTCTTACGCATTTCACCGAGTGCCTTGTAAAACTCAATAAGCTCCTTGTTTTCTCTGCCCCAAGGATAACAGAAACGGTTGAAGGGGTCCTTGTAGCCCTCCATTCCTGCTTCGTCACCATAGTAAAGTGAGGGTACACCGGGAAGTGTATACTGAATCATCGAAGCGAGCTTCAGAAGCTTTATACCTTTTTCATATTGCTCCGCTGTGAGCTTTTTCTTGCTCTGCCAGTTTCTGTCACGGTATTCACAGCTTTCACCGGAAAGGGCCGTTATAGCTCTCATTGTGTCGTGTGTGCCGATGTGATTCATAAGCACATCAATGCAGCACTTGGGATAATTTTCAAGCACTGTCATAATCTTCTCTGAAAAGCCCTCTACTCTGCCGCTACGGATAAAGGAAATAATTGCATCAGCAAAGGGATAATTCATTACTGAGTCAAGCTGCTTGCCTGAGAAGTATCTTCGTCTTTCACCGTAAGCAAATTTGTTGGAGGCATCCTCCCAGACCTCGCCAAGGATAATTGCATCCTTGTTCTCCTCTTTAACTGCAACACGCAGTGCATCAAGGAATTTATCGGGAAGCTCATCGGCAACATCAAGTCGCCAGCCTCTTGCACCAAGAGAAAGCCATTTTCTGAGTATTCCCTTTTCCCCTGCGATGAAGTCGATAAACTCATCGGTTTCCTCAATTACCTCAGGAAGGATGCTGATGCCCCACCAGGAGTGATAATCGTCAGGGTGCTTGCGGAATTTGTACCATTTATAATAGGGCGATTCTGTGGACTGATAAGCGCCCACGCTGTCGTATCTGCCGTACTTGTTAAAGTAGATGCTGTCGTCACCTGTGTGGCTGAAAACACCGTCTAGAATTACGGAAATGCCGTATTCCTCAGCCTTTTTGCAAAGAGTGGTAAAATCCTTCTCAGTACCCAGAAGCGGGTCAATTCTGCTGTAATCGGCTGTGTCGTAGCGGTGGTTACTCTGTGCTTCAAAAATCGGGTTGAGATATATACAGCTGACACCCAGAGACGCTATATATGGAAGCTTTTCTGTAATACCCTTAAGGTCACCCTGGAAGTAGTCGTTATTGAGCACCTTGCCCTCTTTTGTGGGCATCCACTCAGGCTCACCGAAAATGTCTGTACGGAGCTTTCGATCTTCGGGTATATTCTTCTTTTCTTCACCTGAGAAATAGAATCTGTCGGGAAAAATCTGATAAATAAGCCCACCCTTGAGCCAATCGGGTGTAGTGAAGCCTCTTTCGTAAACCGAAAGCTGCCAATCGTCTGTGCCGCCTGAAAGGCTGCCAAGGAAAGAGCCGTCGTGCTTTATTGCAGTTCTGCCGTAGGGAGTTTCGTATTCAAAATGGTAGAAGTAAATGTCGGCGCTCTCAGCAGTATAGCCAAGTGCCCACCATTCCTCATTTTCGCCCTCCATTGAAAGCCAGCTCATGGAATGATAAGAGTAGTCTCCCTTATCGCTTTTTATAACAAGGTCCACATGGGAGCACTGGAGATTTCTCGGCAGAACAACCTTGAATACGATTGTATCGCCCTCTCTCGCAGCACCGAAGGGACTTTTATGAAGTTCGTTTCTTGAATTATAGGGTATGTATTCCATTTTATACCTCACGATTTTTGCTGTAATTATTGCCTTAATGCAGGCATATATATGTATTGGAAAGTCGGTGGTTATATGTTATTTATTACTCTCAGATCAAAACATCTTAAAAGCATTTTTGCTCTTACTGTAGCCATAGCTCTCACCATAATAGGCGGAGTGGTTTATGTGGTCAATGACAGCAGTGTACCTGCTTCAAAAATGCAGACATATTCCCTGAAGGCTGAAACGCCCGAAGACCGACAGAGCTTTTTTAATCAAGTTGGTTTTGAAGTAAATCCCGTACCTGTTGAGGTAAGGGAAATAATTATTCCCGAAGAGTTTAATGAAATCTATACAAATTACAACGAGCTGCAGAAAAGCCAGAGCCTCGACCTGACACCTTATAAGGGCTTACGGGTTAAGGTATGGAGCTATGAGATTCTCAATTACCCCGGTTATGAAAACTCAGGCGGTAAAATACGAGGGAACATCCTCGTCTATAAAGGAAGGGTTGTTGCGTGTGATGTTTCGGATATAACAATTGATGGGTTTATGGAAAAGCTTTTTTGATTTTAATTTTTGCGGTGTTTGGTTGCGGACACGGACCCTTCCACCGCTGAAGCGGTCCTCCTTCCCTTAAAAGGGACGGCAGTGTGTCCCTACGGTAACACATTATCTAACATAGATATGTCGGTCAAGCGGACGGCCAATGGCCGCCCCTACGATGTTATTTTTTGTGTAGCTCTTGCGGTTCCCAAAGTTCATTACGGCTTGGAGCGCCTATGAACTTTGACCGCTACGCCATCATCACTTCGCTTCATCTTCCACCGGAAGCGCTTCAGTGATGATGCGTCAGTCATTTTGCATTTAAAGAATGAATTCTTCCACCTGAGAGAGAAGAGCAACATCAATAATTGCTCGCATATAAAGCCCCTCCGGCTTGTATTCCTCTTCTTCAACTGCACCCTCGTTGCGGATTCTTGCCGCAAGTGCTCCCTGAGAGAAGGGAAGCATGACTTCAACCTTTCTTCTTGTGGGAGGAAGCTCCTTCAGTACAGCCTCAAGAAGCTCGTCAAAGCCCTTTTGCTGAAGAGCTGAAATCATTACGGTTTTGCCGAAGGTGTGCATTGAATATATGTCGCCAACAAGGTCGCACTTGTTCATTACGGAAATTATGGGCTTGTTCTCGTAGCCGAGCTCAGAAAGAAGTCTTTTTGTAACCTCAAGGTGCTCTGCTGCGTGCTCGTCTGAAGCATCGCAAACATTAAGCACAAGGGTTGCTGAAGCAGCCTCTTCAAGAGTAGACTTAAACGCTTCAACAAGCTTATGAGGAAGTCTACGGATAAATCCAACGGTATCAATAAGCATAACCTGTCTGCCGTCGGGAAGAGTAAGGGCTCTTGAGGTAGGGTCAAGAGTTGCAAAAAGCTTGTTCTCTGCAAGCACGCCTGCATCAGTAAGTGCATTCATAAGGGTTGACTTACCTGCGTTTGTGTAGCCTACAATTGCAACGGTCTGCACACTGTCCTTTTCTCTTCTTTTTCTCATCTGATGACGACGCTTTTCCATTGCTTCAAGGTCTTCCTCAAGCTTCTGAATGCGTCGTCTGATGTGTCTTTTGTCGCTTTCAAGCTTTGTTTCACCGGGACCTCTTGTACCGATACCACCGCCAAGACGGGAAAGGGATGTACCCTGACCTGCAAGTCTCGGAAGCTGATAGCGAAGCTGAGCAAGCTCAACCTGAAGCTTACCCTCACTGCTTCTTGCTCTCTGAGCAAAGATGTCAAGAATGAGCATTGTTCTGTCAATTACTCTTACACCTGTCAGCTTTTCAAGGTTTCTCTGCTGTGAGGGTGAAAGCTCACTGTCAAACACAAGAAGGTCAACCTCGTTGCCCTGACAGAAGGCTATAATTTCTGCAAGCTTACCAACACCTACAAAGGTTGCTTTTTCAGGCGCTTCTTTTTTCTGTATAACCTGACCCACAGTAACTGCTCCGGCAGTTGAAACAAGCTCTTCAAGCTCGTCAATGGACACCTGAGCGTCAAAATCTCCTGTGTCAACGCTGACAAGAAGAGCTCTTTCGGGTCTTATTTCGTTTTCGTACATAGGCATTAAAATACACCCTTTATTATAAAATGATAAGTTTCTTTTCGCTGAGTGTAAGATTTTCATAGCCAACCTCAGTAATGAGTGCCATATCCTCAATTCTTACACCAAACTGTCCAGGAAGATAAATACCCGGCTCGTTTGTAACAATATTTCCGACCTCAAGAATTGCACTGCTTGAGGGGTTAAGTGACGGAAGCTCGTGAATTTCCACACCTACACCGTGGCCGAGACCGTGACCGAAGAAGTCACCGTAGCCCTTGTTTACAATTACATCTCTTGCAGCCTTGTCAACACTCTTACAGGGCACACCTGCTTTCATTACCTTAAATGCCTCTTCCTGAGCTTTGAGAACAGTTTCGTAAACCTCAATCTGCTTTGATGATGCCTCTCCTACCGCAACTGTTCTAGTCATATCGGAATGATAGAAGTCACAGACAGCACCGTAGTCCATAGTGATGAAGTCGCCTCTTTCAATTTTCTTGTCGGTGGGTACACCGTGAGGCATTGAGCTGTTTTTGCCGCTTACTGCAATTGTGTCAAAGGAAAGAGCATCCGCTCCGTTTTTAAGCATAAAGTATTCCAGTGCCAGAGCAATTTCCTTTTCAGTTACACCCTCTTTAATAAAGGTAAGGATGTAATCGAAGGCTTTTTCAGCAATACGCTGAGCTTTTATAATAGTATTAACCTGCTCTCTGTTTTTAACTGTGCGGATTTCTGAAATCTTTTTATCAAGCTCACCGTTGCCGTTTACTGTTACGCCACTGAAAAGACCTTTAAGCTCAGTGTAACGGCTGAGAGTGATTCTTTCAGCCTCAACAAAAAGCTCGTTTTTGTTAAGTGAAGCTATGAAGGGCACAAGCTCCTCCTTCATACTTTTGAGAAGAAGCACCTCATCGCAGGATGTGATTTTATTCTGTGCAGCCTCAATATAACGGGAATCGGTGAAGAAATAAGCCTTCTCCCCTGTTACAATAAGATAACCGTTACTTGAATGAAAGGAGGTAAAATAGCAGATATTCTCCTCACTCATAATAAGTGCCGCTGCATTCTTTTCCTTAAGATAAGTCTTAAGCTTATTTATCATATATATCAAACCTTTCGGGTATTAGTCGTTTCAATACAAAAAATCACCCAAAGTTAAGCCCTCGGGTGATTTTCGTTAATTACTTAAATTTACGCTTACGAGCAGCTTCAGACTTCTTTTTTCTTGCAACTGAAGGCTTTTCGTAGTGTTCTCTTTTACGAACTTCCTGGATGATACCGTCGCGTGAAGTCTGTCTCTTGAAACGTCTGAGAGCGCTGTCGAGTGACTCGTTCTCTTTTACTTTTACCTGACTCATCTATATTTCCCTCCCTTACCTGTTAGCAGGGGTATATTTCCATCTAAGGATACGCCAAGTATTATACAACATTGTTCTCTTATTGTCAAGAGAAATCAGCAAACAATAATTCACTTTTGACGCAAATTTTGCATTTTTTCTTATTTTACAACAATATTTACAAGTCTGCCCTTTACATAAAGCTCCTTGATTACTGTTTTGCCATCCATTTCAGCAGCAATTTTCTCGTCAGCCTTAGCTGCAGCAAGTGCTTCCTCCTGAGTGCAATCAGCAGGAACATTGATCTTTGCTCTTACCTTGCCGTTAACCTGAACCGCAATTTCAATTTCAGCTTCAACGCACTTTGCTTCATCATATGTAGGCCATTCTGAAACAGCAAGAAGAGTATCTGAGCCGAGAATTTCGTTGATTTCTTCTGTTACATGAGGTGCAAAGGGATTGAGAAGTGAAATGAATACCTTAAGTTCTTTTCTTGTAATTGAGCCTGCATCGTAGATTTCGTTAAGAAGAGTCATAAGAGCAGCAATTGCTGTGTTGTACTTAAGGGTTTCGATATCTGATGAAACCTTCTTGATAGCTCTGTTGAAGGGAGCTTCAAGCTTCTTTGAATACTCTTCGCTGTCATTAAGAATTGTCTGAAGATTCCATACTCTGTCGATGAATCTCTTACAGCCCTTAACGCTATCCTCTGACCAGGGAGCAGCCTTTTCGTAGTCACCCATAAAGAGTACATATGTACGAAGAACGTCTGCACCGAATGAATCAACAACATCGTTGGGGTCAATTACATTACCTCTTGACTTTGACATCTTAACACCGTCGGGTCCGAGAATAAGACCCTGAGCTGTTCTCTTTGCATAGGGCTCAGCTGTGGGAACTGCACCGATATCGTAAAGGAACTTGTGCCAGAAGCGTGAATAGATAAGGTGACGGGTTACGTGCTCCATACCGCCGTTGTACCAGTCAACCTGACCCCAGTACTTAAGCTTTTCCATATCAGCGAAAGCTTCTTCATTCTTCGGGTCGATGTAACGAAGGAAGTACCATGATGAACCAGCCCACTGAGGCATTGTGTCTGTTTCTCTCTTAGCTGCAGCACCACACTTGGGACAATTGCAGTTTACGAAGGAATCAATTTTAGCAAGAGGGCTTTCGCCATCCTGACCGGGCTCAAAGTTTTCAACCTTGGGGAGCTTGAGAGGAAGCTCACTGTAGGGAACGGGAACTATACCGCATTCGGGACAATGAACGATAGGAATAGGCTCGCCCCAATAACGCTGACGGTTGAATGCCCAGTCCTTCATCTTATACTGAACGCCCTTTTCACCAATACCCTGCTTTTCGAGCTCTTCAAGAACACGAGCAATTGATGACTTCTTATCTGTGTAGCCGTTGAGGTAATCGGAGTTAACCATTTCGCCGTCGCCTGTGTAAGCTTCAACTGAAATGTCGCCACCCTTGATTACTTCGATAATATCAACGCCGAACTTCTTAGCGAAGTCGTAGTCTCTCTGGTCGTGTGCAGGTACAGCCATGATAGCACCTGTACCGTAGCCCATCATTACATAGTCTGAAATGAAGATGGGAATTTCCTTGCCGTTTACGGGATTGATTGCTGTAAATCCTGCGAGCTTAACGCCTGTTTTATCCTTAACGAGCTGAGTTCTTTCAAACTCTGTTTTCTTAGCACATTCTGCTCTGTAAGCTTCAACATCAGCGAAGTTTGTAATCATTGAGCTGTACTTATCAAGAAGAGGATGCTCGGGAGCCATTACCATAAATGTTACACCGAAGAGTGTGTCGGGTCTTGTGGTGTAAATCTTAAGCATTTCTTCTGTATCCTTAACCTTGAAGTTTACAAAAGCACCTGTTGACTTACCGATCCAGTTTTCCTGCTGAAGCTTGATGTTGGGAAGGTAATCAACACCGTCAAGACCTTCAAGAAGCTTATCAGCGTATTCTGTAATTCTAAGGTACCAAACGTCCTTTGACTTCTGCACGATGTCGCTGTGGCAGATGTCGCACTTACCGCCCTGTGAGTCCTCGTTTGAAAGAACAACCTTACATGAGGGGCAGTAGTTTACAAGAGTTTTATCTCTGAAAACGAGACCGTTTTCGAACATCTTAAGGAAAATCCACTGTGTCCACTTGTAGTAGCCTTCTTCTGTTGTGTCAACAACTCTGTTCCAGTCAAAGGAGAAGCCTACACGCTTGAGCTGACTTGAGAACTTCGCAATATTCTGGTCAGTAAGCTGTCTCGGGTGAACACCTGTTTTAATAGCTGAGTTTTCTGTGGGAAGGCCGTATGCGTCAAAGCCGATGGGGAAAAGAACATTATAGCCTTCCATTCTTCTTTTTCTTGAAACTACCTCAAGACCTGAGTAAGCCTTGATGTGACCAACGTGCATACCGCTGCCGCTGGGATAAGGGAATTCTACAAGAGCATAGAACTTCTTCTTTTCAGAATTGTCCACAGCGTTGAACACGCCTGCCTCTTCCCATTTTTTCTGCCATTTTTGTTCATTGGCTCTGAAATCGTAATTCACAATTTATCACTCCGTTAAATTATTTATTAAGTTATCTGTTTATTAATCCGCTGTAAGAACATCAGAAAGGTCAACTCTTTCTGCATCCTGCCAGAGATGTTCAAGATTATAGTATTCTCTTGTTTCACGGGTAAACACATGCACAAGCACGGTGCCGTAATCAAGAAGAATCCAGCCTGTAGCCTTGCCTTCAATGTGTGAGGGCTGTACGCCCATTTCACCCATTTCATAATCAATCTCGTCTGCAAGACTCTTTACATGGGTATTTGATGTACCTGAAGCAATTACAAAGTAATCGCCTACAATTGTCTGCTCTGTAACATGGAGAGCCTGAATATCAATTGCCTTTTTCTTATCAAGCACCTTGACAATTTCCTTTGCAAGCTGAAGCTCTGTCATCAGTTTTCTTCCTTTCTTAATTTATCTATAACTAATTCGTTGTAATAGTCAACACTGTCTGTGTGGATAATTCCGCCTATGCTTTCAAGCTTTCTTATGGAAAATCTGAGAGCGTAAAGTGAGGCCTCTTCAAGGCTCACCTCTTTTGAAAGGCGTCTCATAACATCCACATCGGGATAATTTCTTTCCCTGGAAATGTAGTCGGCAATATAGACGATTTTTTCCAGAAGGTTCATTTCTGCTTTACCCGTTGTGTGGTATCGCACTGCACCTAAAAGCTCCTCATCCTTTATGCCCATTTCATCTCTGAGATAACACTCACCTGCCATAGCGTGCCACAGCTTAGGGTTGTTTTTCTCAGCCTGACTTAGGATTATACCACCTTTTTCCATAATTTGCAACTGATAATCCTTGGTTGCATTTTTCATTACGTCGTGGAGAAGTCCTGCCTTATATGCCTTGTCGGTATCGTAGCCGTAAAGCTCTGCAAGCTCTCTTGCACTTTCGGCAACACCTAAAGAATGAATGTAGCGGTAATCGTCAAGCATTTCACGAAGAAGCGCCTTATATTCAGGATATTCCGCTGAGTAAAGCTCGTATTTTTCTATATACTCAATAACCTCGTCAGTGAGTACAGCTGAAAGGTTTTCTTTATTCTTTACCTTTTCTCTTACCTCAGTTGAGGAGCATTCCATAGCTGACATTTCTGAAAGAATATAGTCACCCTCAGAAAGCTTAAGAGTCTCTTTCGCATAAGCTGAAAGAGTCTTCGGAGAAATTTCCTCTTCTCTTGTAGCAACACAGAGAGTTACATCAGAGAGTATATCGCTGTATCTGTACCACTTATGAAAGCTGAGAAGCATATCTGAGCCGATTATAAGGAAAAGTTCATCATCGGGATAAAGCTTTTTAAGCTCACTTACCGTGTCAACTGTGTAGCTTTTTCCCTCACGCTTAATTTCAATGTCGTTTACGGTAAAGCAGTCCTCACTGAAAAGAAACTCACACATTTTAAATCTGTCCTTACATGAAGCAAGGTCAGGTGCAGCCTTATGAGGCGGAGTAAAGGTAGGCATAATCAAAATTTTATCAAGAGAAGCCGCCTTCATCATTTCAAGAGCCATTCTCTTGTGTCCCTTATGCGGAGGATTGAAGGTACCTCCGAAAATTCCGATACGCATTATTTTCTGCCCTTTGAGGTGCTTACCTTAGCGAAAACCTTTTTCTTTTCCTTCTTTGCTGCGTAAAGCTTTTCCTTCTGAAGCTTTGCAGCCTTTTTCTTGTTCTTTTCCTTCTGAATTGCCTTTTCCTTAAGCTCAGGGCTTTCTCTGTAAAGAACAATTACGCCACCGATTACCTGAATAACCTCAGCACCAACTGCTGCAGCAATTTCGTCAGCAGCTTCTCTTGTTGTTATAGGTGAGGATTCAAGAAGAACCTTAAGCTTGATAAGCTCTCTTGCTCTGAGAGCGTCATCTGTCTGTTTGATAAGTGCATCTGAAAGTCCGCCTTTACCAATCTGGAAAAGGGGCTCAAGATGGTTTGCCGCTGCTCTGAAGGCAGCTCTTTCTTTACCTGTCATTATAGTTACCTCCGTATTACACTACCGGTAAAATCTTCTGTAATTCTTTAAGTGCGTTACCTCTGTGGCTGATTGCATCCTTTTCCTCGGCTGTCATTTCAGCAAGGCTTCTCTCCCCTACCATAAAGAGAGGGTCGTAGCCGAAGCCGTTTGCACCCTTCTTTTCGTATCCGATGTAGCCCTCACATTTGCCCGTTGCAGTTACCTCACTGCCGTCAGGGAAGCTTACACAGATTGCACATGCAAAGTGTGCAGTTCTTTTTTCTGTGGGTACACCGTAGAGCTCTGAAAGAAGCTTACGGTTGTTGCCGTCATCATCACCGTGAACACCGCTGTAGCGTGCCGAAAATACACCCGGTGCACCTTCGAGAGCATCAACACAAAGTCCGCTGTCGTCAGCAATACAGGGAAGTCCGCTTTCCTTGCAGCCTGACTCCGCCTTTATTCTAGCATTGTCAAGGAAGGTTTTGCCGTTTTCCTCTGCATCTGTAAGCTCAATTCCAAGGTCGCGGTCAGTTACAACCTCGTAGCCCATAGGTGAAAGAATACGGCTCATTTCCTGAAGCTTGTGTTTATTATGAGTTGCAATAATAATCTTCATTCTTATTCCTCGTCCTCAAAGTTTGTGCTTGTGTCTTCAAAAAGTGCCTTTGCAAAAACCTTGGGTCTGAAGGGCTGAAGGTCGTCAATCTGCTCACCTACACCGATAAACTTAACGGGAAGCTTAAGCTCGTTTTTGATTGTGAGCACAACACCGCCTCTTGCAGTACCGTCAAGCTTTGTAAGTGCAATACCTGTAAGCTCGGCAACATTCATAAATTCCTTTGCCTGGTTTACTGCGTTCTGACCTGTTGTTGCATCAAGAACGAGAAGGATTTCACGGTCGGCATAGGGAAGCTCTTTTTCTACAACTCTGTAGATTTTTGAAAGCTCGTCCATAAGGTTTTTCTTGTTGTGAAGTCTGCCTGCTGTGTCGCAGATAATGATGTCGCAGTCTCTTGCAACACCGGCACTGATTGTATCGTAAACAACTGCTGCAGGGTCAGCACCTTCCTTGTGCTTAACAATATCAACCCCAGCTCTTTCAGCCCATACCTCAAGCTGCTCAATTGCTGCAGCTCTGAAGGTGTCAGCCGCACCGAGAATAACCTTCTTACCCTGCTTTTTATACATAGCGGCAAGCTTGCCGATGGTTGTTGTTTTACCAACACCGTTAACACCGATTACAAGGATAATTGAAGGCATTGTAATAAGACCCATATCCTCTCCGCCGTCAATCATTTCAGCAATAATTTCTGAAATAATCATTTTTGCGTGCTTGGGGTTTCTTACATCACCCTTGATTACACGCTTTCTGAGTGCATCAACAATGTCTGTTGCTGTCTGCATACCGATGTCGCCCATAATAAGTGCTTCTTCGAGATCATCGTAGAAATCATCGGTAATTTCCTCGTATGCACCGAGGACATCTTCTATTCTGTTGTTCATTACGTCTCTTGTCTTTTTAAGACCGAGACCGAACTTTGAAAAAATACCCATAGTAATTTACCTTTCTTATTCTGAAATGCCGAGCTTTTTAACCATTTCTGCAGCCTTGAGCTCAAGAAGCTTTGAAACGCCCTGCTCCTGCATTGTAATACCGTAAAGCACATCTGCTTCTTCCATTGTACCACGTCTGTGAGTGATGAGAATAAACTGTGTGTTGTCTGTCATTCTCTTTACATACTGAGCATATCTTGAAACGTTTACATCGTCAAGAGCAGCCTCAACCTCGTCGAAGATACAGAAGGGTGCGGGATTAACCTTAAGAATTGCGAAGAGAAGTGCAATTGCTGAAAGTCCCTTTTCACCGCCTGAAAGTGAGTCAAGTCGCTTTACGTTTTTGCCCGGTGGCTGAAGCTTGATGTCGATGTTACTTTCAAGCACATCTGTGGGGTCTTCAAGAATAATTTCAGCCTTACCGCCACCGAAGAGCTCGCTGAAGGTTTCACCGAAGTTCTGGTTGATTTTAATAAACTGCTCACGGAACTGCTTACTCATCTTGTCGGTAAGCTCATCAATAAGGTTAAGAAGCTCCTTCTTTGAGCGTTCAACATCGCCCACCTGAGTGTTCATAAACTCGTAGCGTTCTTTAACCTCTTTATATTCTTCAATTGCAGAAACGTTTACACTGCCAAGGGCTCTTATGGAGTTTTTAAGCTCGTGAAGTCTCTGCTGAGCCTTTCTCGGCTCCTCAGGCTTTTCAGTAACTGCTTCAGCCTCACGCTTTGTAAGCTGATATTCGTCATAGAGCTTGTTTACGGTGTCGTCGTAATCCTTAACCATAACAGCCTTACGCTCTTCAAGTCTTGCAATTTCGCCGCTGATTTTTTCTCTTTCGTCGCTCTTCTGACGCTGCTTGACACGAAGTGTAGCAGATTTTTCGTCAGTTTCGCCACGCTTTTTCTGAAGTGAAACAATCTCTTCCTTGGACTTCTGAGTTTCCTCCTTAAGTCTTACTGAAAGATTGCGGAGCTCTTCAATTTCTTTTTCAATCTGTCTGTTCTTTTCCTTGATTGATTCAATTTCGCTGTCAAGCTCTCTGTCTCTGTCCTCGTGGCTGAGAATACGAGCCTTGAGAAGATTAAGGGCTTCTGTTCTTGAAGAAAGCTCCTTTGCACCTACATGGATATCAAGGTTAAGTCTTGATATCTTCGCTGAAAGCTCCTCACGCTTCTGAGTAAGCTCGCTTCTCTTTTCTCCGAGAAGTGAAAGCTCAGCTTCAGCATCGGCAATTTTTCTTGTAAGGCTGTCGCCTTCTTCCTTTGCCTCGTTATATGTCTTTTCAAACTCGGCAATTCTTTCGTCGGAGTTATTCTTTTCTTCCTTAAGGCTGTCAAGAGCGCTCTTTGCTGAAAGATACTGTTCAAGAACAAGATTAAGCTGACCTTCAAGACGGATTTTTTCTTCACCCATAAAGCTGAGGTTCTGCTTTTCCTTTTCAAGCTCACCGCTGAGTCTGTTGAGTTCAACAATAAGCTCGTCGTATTCCTTTGAAAGCTTCATGCCCTCTTCAGAAAGAAGCTTTTCCTTTTCCTTAAGGCGTTCAATTTCTGTGCCTCTTGTAAGAATACCTGCACCCTTTCCGCCTGAACCACCGGTAAGTGAACCACCGGGATTTACAACCTGACCATCAAGAGTTACAATTTTGAAGCTGTAGGAGTATTTTTTAGCCATTACTACAGCATTGTCAAGGTTATCGCAAACAACAACCTTGCCTAAAAGAGAGGAAATAATCTCACTGTACTTTTTATCATAGGAAAGAAGCTTATCTGCAATTCCCACATAGCCTGCAGTTTTGTCAAGATCTTTTTCTTCAAAATCTCTGCCCTTTACTGATGAAACGGGCTGGAAGGTTGCACGGCCTGCGTTTTCCTTTTTAAGGAAATAAATTGCGTTCTTAGCATCTTCTTCTGTTTCTGTAACAATGTTCTGAATGGAGTTGCCCAGAGCAGTTTCAATTGCAACTGCGTACTCGCTTTTTACCGTTATAAGCTGAGAGATTGTGCCGTGAATACCCTTAAGAGCACCCTTTTCGCTCTCCTTCATTACCTTTTTAACGGCTCCTGAGTAGCCCTCCATATTCTTTTCAAGGTCACGGAGCATCTTAATTTTTGAAGAAACTCTCTGTACCTCAAAGGCTTTTTCATCAAGAGTAATTTTAAGCTTATCTGCCTTTTCGTCCTTTTCCTTGTAAACGGCAGTTTTTTCTTTAACTGATGAACTGAGCTCTTCAATTTCCTTTTCGCAGTCAAAGAGCTTCTTTTCACTCTGCGCCTTATCCTGAGAAAGTGCATCAACGCTTTCCTGACGGGAATAAATAAGCTGGTCAATAACCTCAACTCGTGAGCGGATTTCCTGCATTGAGGACATAGCTGTTGACTGCTTTACTCTGCTGTCTGAAAGCTCTCTTGTGTAATTTGTAATGCTCTCTGAAAGCTCGCTTGCCTTTTCGGCAATAAGTCCGCCCTCGCTCTGCATTTTCTGAAGCTCTGAGTTGGCTTCTTTAAGCTCAGCTTCCTTTTCGCTTCTGATTTTCTTTATCTGAGCAATAAGCTTATCTTCAGCATCGATTTCTCTCTGAAGCTCCTTACGGCTGCTTTCTGAGTCGCTGATATCTCTTGTAATACGCTCAATTGTGTCATTATTATGTTCAATTGAAGAACGGAGCACTGCCTCTTCGCTGCCTGCGTTTGCACACTTTTCTTCAAGCTCAGAGATACCCTGACGGATTTCATCAATTCTGATATTGATGTTCTGTGTGTCAGTTACACAAGCTTCAATAAGCTCTTCAATTTCGTTAAGACTGTTTTCCGTGTCCTCGTATTGACTGTTTGCAAGACTGAGCTTGTCCTGCTGAGTTCTCAGCTCGTCACGGAGTCTGTCAATATTATGAAGCCACAGACCGATTTCAATAATCTTTTTCTCTTCAGCGAGAACAAGGAACTTCTGTGCCTTTTCACTCTGAGTTTTAAGAGGCCCGATTCTGCCCTCAAGCTCAAGAAGAATATCGCGAAGACGAACAAGGTTTTCTTCAGCCTGATTAAGCTTTTTGATAGAGTCGCTTCTCTTATATCTGTAGGCTGAAATACCTGCAGCCTCTTCAAACATTTCACGGCATTCCTTGCTCTTTCCGCTTACCATATCGGCAATTTTGCCCTGGCTGACCATTGAGTAGCCGTCTCTGCCGAGACCTGTATCCATAAACAGCTCGTGTACGTCACGGAGTCTTACGGAAGCACCGTTGATTTTGTATTCACTTTCGCCTGAACGGTAGTATCTTCTTGTAACGGAAACCTCATCGGTATCCACACCCTTGATGCTTCTGTCCTTGTTGTCAAGACGCAATGTTACCTGAGCGTAGCCGTGTGCCTTTCTGATTTTTGTACCGTCGAAAATTACATCCTCCATTTTTGAGCCACGAAGTGACTTTGAGGACTGTTCACCCAGTACCCAGCGGACAGCATCAGAGATATTACTCTTACCGCTTCCGTTAGGGCCTACAACGGCAGTGATACCCTTATCAAAGGTAAGCACCGTTTTTTCCGGGAAGGACTTGAAGCCCTGCATTTCAAGTGATGTTAATATCATTTTGTTAACCTCACACTTACATCATATTTTTTGTACGAGTCATTCTGCTGAACCTTGCAGTTATAACCCATATTCCTTAGTTTCTGAATATTACAGCGTTTTTGTCCCACAAGGGCTGAAACGCATTTGCTGTTAACCTCTACGGTTATATTCCCCTCGGGGATTTGTTTCTTATCAATCAAAGCAAGAATTTTGCTGAGATAGATTTTGCTTTCGCAGATTTCTCTGAACGCAGGATGATAAGCACCTGCCACAAAGCCCTCTTCAACGTTTCCGCCCGAATGAAGTCCGAGACGGATAACCCTGATATTCTTCTCTTCAAACATCATAATAAGCTTTGAACAAACTTCAGCAGCCTCTTCAACTGTCTGAGGCTTGTATTCGCCTTTTCTGTAAAGTTCACAGAGCCTTGTGCCCTCCAGGACAACTGTAGGGTAAATTCTCACAGTGTCGGGAGAAAGTGCAATCAGCCTTTCGGCTGTTTTTATCGCTCCTTCATCGCTGTCACCGTAAAGACCTGTCATCATCTGCACACCGAATTCAAAGCCGTATTCTTTTATAAGCTTCGCAGCCTTTCTTACGTCTTCGGCAGTGTGGCCTCTTCCGTTAAGTAAAAGCACCTCATCGTTCATACTCTGACAGCCAAGCTCAATTGAGCTTACTCTGTGCTCCTTTAAAATTGAGAGGATTTCCTCGTTTATGCAGTCGGGTCTTGTGGAAATTCTGATGCCTTTAAAAAGGCCCTTGTCTATATACATCTTTGCCCTTTCAAGAAGGGAAAGCATATATTCTTTTTCAATTGCCGTAAAGCTGCCGCCGAAAAAAGCAATTTCGCCCTTTCCGTCACCCTTTTCTGAAGCGATTTCAACTGCCTTGTCAATATCGCTGAGGGTCAGTTTTTTTGTTTTTCCTGAAATTGTTTTCTGATTACAGAAGCTGCATCTGTGGGGACAGCCCTCATCAGGCACAAAAAGTGCAACATTTATATGCTTCATTTTATGCCCATCAATTCAAGAGCCTGTCTTGCAGCCTCCTGCTCAGCAAGTTTTTTGCTTCTGCCTGTTCCGCAACCGATTACGTTGCTGTTTAAAAGCACCTCAACCTCAAAGCGTTTATCGTGGTCGGGTCCGCTTTCGCCTACAAGAACATAAGAAAGATGCTCGTCAGGATTTTTCTGAATAATCTCCTGAAGCTCGGTTTTATGGTCCTTAAGGCTGATATTTTCATTGGCTGCCTTGGTCACAAAGCGAAGGACAAACTTTCTTGCGTTTTCAATTCCGCCGTCAAGATAAATTGCTGCAATAACTGCCTCAAAGGCATCTGCAAGAATTGAAGTTCTGTCTCTGCCACCCATATTTTCTTCGCCCTTACCAAGGAAAATGAACTCGCCTAAGCTGATTTCCTTTGCAAATTTATAAAGGGACTTTTCACAGGCACAGGCCGCCCTTTTCTTGGTCATTTCGCCCTCAGGAAGGTGGTTGAGATTATGGTAGAAGTAATCTGCAGTTACAACACCGAGCACGGAGTCGCCCAAAAATTCAAGCCTTTCGTTGCATTCACCGAGACCTCTTTCGTTAGCATAAGAGGAATGAGTAAGAGCAGTTTTTATGAGATTTTCATTATTAAAGCTGTAACCGATTATTTCTTCAAACTGTTTGATATTCATAATAATCCCCTTTCCTTAAGATAATTGTCAAGAAGTCCGAGTGCTCTTTCGGATAAAGCAGCGTAGCGCTCTTTTTTATCTCTGATTTTCGGTTCAATTGCCTCAAGTACACCGAAGTTAGCACCCATAGGCTGGAAGTTTGTTACTGTAGGATCACTGATGTAGTGGCTGAGCGCACCCATCATTGTGTTTTCGGGAAGGCTGAGTGTTTCCTTGCCCTCAAGTCTCAGCGCCATATTGAGTCCTGCAAGTATACCTGATGCTGCAGATTCCATATAGCCCTCAACACCTGTAATCTGACCTGCAAAGAAGAGATTTTCTCTTTCTCTGAAGCTGAAGTCACAGTTGAGAAGTCGAGGTGAATCAATAAAGGTGTTTCGGTGCATTACACCGTAGCGCACAAAATCTGCATTTTTAAGTGCAGGCACCATTGAGAAAACACGCTTCTGCTCAGGGAATTTAAGGTTGGTCTGAAAGCCCACAAGGTTGAACATTGTGCCCTTGCTGTTTTCTTTTCTGAGCTGAAGCACTGCCCAGGGTCTGTGGCCTGTTCTCGGGTCACGAAGACCAACAGGCTTAAGAGGACCGAAACGCATTGTGTCCTTGCCTCTCGACGCCATAACCTCAATGGGCATACAGCCTTCATAAACCTCTTTCTTTTTGTCAAAGGAGTGAAGGTCTGCACTTTCTGCATTAATAAGCTCTTCGTAAAAAGCTTCGTACTGCTCCTTATTCATAGGGCAGTTTATATAATCGTCCTCGCCGCCTCTTTCATATCGTGAAGCGGCAAAGGCTTCGTTCATATCAATACTTTCAAGGGTTACGATAGGTGCTGCCGCATCGAAAAAGTGAAGTCCGTTTCCGCAAAGGAAGTGAATATCCTCACTTAAAGAATCACTTGCAAGAGGTCCTGCAGCAATAATTACGTTGCCTTCGGGAATTTCGGTTACCTCTTCACGCATAAGAGTGATATTCTCGTCTGCTTCAATTTTTTCGGTTATAAGCCTTGAAAACTCATCTCTGTCAACGGCAAGAGCACCACCTGCAGGCACCTCGCACAAATCGGCACACTCCATACAAAGTGAACCGAAGCGACGCATTTCTGTTTTTAGAAGACCCGCTGCCGATTCCACTCTCTTAGCCTTAAGTGAGTTTGAACAGATAAGCTCTGCAAGACCCTCACTACGGTGAGCCGGAGAATATTTTACGGGCTTCATTTCATAAAGCAGTACCTTATGACCTCTTTTTGAAAGAGCCCAGGCAGCTTCAACACCTGCAAGTCCTCCACCAATAATTTTTATCTGCTCACTCATAGTCTGCACCTTTCTTTTTTATTCCTTAGTTTCTGTTTCTTTCTTTTTTCTTGTTGCTTTTGCCTGATAGTCACAACCCTCACTAAGACAGCTGAGCATTCCGCCCTTGCCCTTGAAGAGTGACTTTCCGCACTTGGGACATTTTTCCTCTGTGGGCTTATCCCATGTCATAAAGTTACATTGGGGCCAGTTGTCACAGCCGAAGAATGTGTAGCCTCTCTTGGATTTCTTTGAGATTACCTTTCCTCCGCAAACAGGACACTGTGCATCGGTTTCAACAACAAAGGGCTTTGTGGTCTTGCATTCGGGATAACCGGGACAAGCCAGGAATTTGCCGAATCTGCCAACCTTTACCACCATCATTCTGCCGCACTTTTCGCAGGGAATGTCAGTGATATCCTCCTTGAGCTGAATTTTTACGCCATCCATTTCTTCCTTTGCCTTTTTGAGAATTTCTTCAAATTCGCCGTAGAATTCATGGAGCATTCTGATGTAATCTTCCTTGCCCTCGCCAACCTCGTCAAGATTGGTTTCCATCTGAGCTGTGAATTTTACGTTTACAATATTCTTGAACTTATCCTTGAGAAGGTTAACGATAGCCTCGCCAAGCTCTGTGGGAATAAGCTGCTTTTGTTTTCTTTCAACATACTCACGCTTTACAATTGTTGAAATAATTGTTGCGTAAGTACTTGGTCTGCCTACACCGTTTTCTTCGAGAGTCTTGATAAGTGATTCTTCTGTGAATCTTGCGGGAGGCTGAGTAAAATGCTGACTTGGTGTAAGTGCCTTAAGCTTCAGGCTTTCTCCGTCAGTAAGACCGTCGGGAAGCTTTGATTTGTCTTCACCGTCATCGCCTGTATCGTAAAGCACTGTAAAGCCGTCAAATTTTACTGAATAACCGCTTGCAGTGAAAAGGCAGTACTTTTCTTCAGGTGCACCGCTCTGTGTGCTTCTGATTTCAAGCTTTGATGTATTCTGTACACACTGAGCCATAAGTGAAGCAAGAAAGCGCTTCCAGATAAGATTATAAAGCTTATACTGGTCAGTTGTAAGACTGCTTTTGATTTCATCGGGCACAAGTGAAACTGTTGAGGGTCTGATAGCCTCGTGACCGTCCTGAGCGTTACTTCTTGATTTGAAGTATCTGGGCTTTTCGGGAAGATACTTGTCACCGAACTTTTCCTTGATGAAATCGTCAGCCTGAGCTCTTGCCTCTTCTGAAATACGAAGTGAGTCAGTTCTCATATATGTGATAAGACCCACTGAGCCGTAGCCCGCAACAGTTACACCTTCGTAAAGCTCCTGAGCAATTTTCATTGTCTTTTCAGCTCTGAAGCCAAGCTTTTTTGAAGCCTCCTGCTGAAGAGTTGATGTAATAAAGGGAGGTGCAGGATTCTTTTTTCTTGTGCCTTTTTTAAGTGAGCTGATGTAGTATGAAGCACCTTCAAGTCTTTCAAGGTAGCTGTTTGCGTGTTCTTCGCTTGTAAGCTTAACCTTACCTGTTTCATCGCCGTAAAAATCAGCGGTGAGAACTCTTTTTGCAGCAGAAGTGAACTTTGCGTCAATTGTCCAGTACTCTTCGGGATTAAAGGCTCTGATTTCGTTTTCACGGTCTACAATCATTCTTACTGCAACGCTCTGTACACGGCCTGCTGAAAGACCTCTTCTGATTTTCTGTGAAACAAAGGGACTGAGCTTATAGCCCACAAGACGGTCAAGAATTCTTCTTGCCTGCTGAGCATTTACAAGGTCAAGGTCAACTCTTCTGGGGTTTGCCATACCGTTTTTTACACCGGTCTTTGTAATTTCATTAAAGGTAACACGGTTAGCCTTCTGAAGGTCAAGACCGAGAATTTCTGCAAGATGCCATGAAATTGCTTCTCCTTCACGGTCAGGGTCGGTTGCGAGATAAACCTCGTCACTATCGGCAACAGCAGCCTTAAGTTCCTTGACGAGCTTTTCCTTTCCTTTTACTATGCTGTATTTGGGAGCGAAGTCGTTTTTGATGTCAACACTGAGCTTTGCTGCAGGAAGGTCTCTTACGTGACCTTTTGAAGCAATAACCTCATATCCGCTACCAAGGTAATTTTTAAGTGTTTTCGCTTTTGAAGGCGACTCCACGATAATTAAATCTGCCATTTATTTTTTCACCTTTTCATAAAAGTTAATTTCTCAATTTATTTCGTAAGTATTTGGGCCCGACTTTGAAGCTGCACCGAAAATTTCAAGCTCAGAGAGTGCTGCAAGAACAACACCGATATTAAGCTCTGATTTTCTTGTGATTTCGTCAAGCTCTGTTATACCTGCGGACATTACATTATACACTATTTCAGCGTTTTTAGAAATACCCTCAGGAGGATTTTTTTGTTTTTCTTCAAAAATTTCTTTGGTTTTGTTTTCTGTGGCTGTCTTTTCCTTAGCGATTTTTCTTTTCGCTGAGGTGCCTTTTCCCTTTCGTGCAGATGAGCCCTTTTCATCAATGCCTTCAAAGGGCTTTTCATCCTTCTCACGAAGAGATTTTTCTTTTTTGGGGTGTATTCCGTATTCCTCAAGAACTCTCTCAGCTGAGAAGATAGGAATAGCACCCTCTGTTATAAGCTGATTGGAGCCGTCAAAGTTTCCGCTTTTAATATCACCGGGAAGAACAAAGACCTTTCTCCCCTGTCTTATTGCGTGATTCTTTGTGTTAAGTGTACCGCTTCTTTCAGCCGCTTCAATAATCACAACACCGCTGCTCAATGCAGAGATTATTCTGTTTCTGTTGGGAAAGCTGCCTTGGTCTACAGGGTAAAGCGGCGGATACTCCGTAACAAGAGCACCGCTTTTTGCGACCTCTTTTCTCAGCTCGGAATTTTCAGGAAGATAACCGTAGCCGTGACCGCAGCCCATAACAAGCACTGTTTTTCCACCGTGCTCAATTGTTGTTCTGTGTGCAACACTGTCAATACCCACAGCACCGCCACTTACAACCACCACATCGTTTTGGGCAAGGTCAGCAACCACAGCTTTTGCAGCCTCTTCACCGTAAGCACTACAGGTACGGCTGCCGATAACAGCAATGCTCAGCTTGTTTTTAAGACAGGTAATATCACCTCTTACATAAAGTACAAGAGGAAAATTCTCAATTTCAAGAAGCTTATCAGGGTAATGCTCACTGTCAGGAGTAACCACATGGATTTTATGCTCCTTACAGAATTCAAAAATTTCCTTTGCTTTCTTAAGGTCTCTTTTTATAAGCTGTGACGAATATTTGCTTGAAAAAACAGCCTTGATTTCTTTATCGTCAGCATCGTACAACCTTTTGGCGTTGATAAATTCCGAACGGAAGCTGTCAATTTTCTTGCAGTAACCCCAGCACTGCTGAAGCCATATCCAGTAAATTGCTTCATCCATCAGCACATCATCTCCCACATAGTTATAGCAGCAGCCATTGAGGCATTGAGAGATTCTGCTCTGCCCTTCATGGGAATGGTAAGCTTTTCACACACAGCAAAGGTTTCATCAGTAACACCGTTTGCCTCGTTGCCGATTACGCAGACAACACCGCCGTTCATATCGCTTTTTGTAATAACCTCAGCGTTTTCATCGGGAGTGGTTGCGTAAAGCTTCATGCCCTTTTCCTTAAGCTTAATAAGGGTTTCGGGAAGATTTTCAGTTTCAATTACAGGCAGACGAAGAAGTGAGCCCATAGCGGCACGCTGAGCCTTAGGCCCAAATCTGTCACAGCAGCCGCACATAATTGCACCGCTTATACCGAGGGCCTCTGCAGTTCTGCAGATTGCACCGAGGTTAGAGGGATCACGGACATTTTCAAGAGCAATGTACTTACCCTTTGCGTCTATATCTTTTTCCGAAAGCACCCAGGAATATTCACAAAGGCAATAAAAGCCCTGGGAATTTTCGGTAAGAGACATTTTGTTCGCAACTGTCTGTGAGATGAGATAGCTGCTTTCAGCCTTTTCGATTATGAAATCAGCATCAGACTGATTCTTTTCATAGGCCTTATCAGTAAAGAAAGCAGTTTTTATTTTTATGCCTGTCAAAGCTGCATCACGGCACAGACGAAGACCCTCAAGAAAGAAGATTTTATCCTCTCTTCGTTTTGAAGAAGAGGCAGCAATTTTCACTGCATATTTGATTTTTTCGTTACTAACACTGTCAATTCTGTTCATTTTGCACCTTCTCCTCTGCCGTTTTCAGCATAAATTTTGTGTCATAATAAAACACAAATACGCCCGAGAAGAAAAATCTCGGACGCATAAAATTGTGAATTAAAGAGCTGCTTTTGCCTTTTCTACAAGAGCTGTGAAAGCTGCGGGATCAGCAATAGCAATTTCTGAAAGCATCTTTCTGTTGAGGTCGATGCCTGCCTTCTTGAGGCCGTTCATGAATGTTGAGTAGTTTGTGCCGTTTGCCTTGCAAGCAGCTGAGATTCTTGTGATCCAAAGACGACGGAAATCTCTCTTCTTCTGCTTTCTGCCGATGTATGCATAGTTACCTGACTTCATAACAGCCTGCTTAGCTGTCTTGAAGAGGCTGTGCTTTGAGCCGTAGTAGCCCTTAGCAAGCTTTAATACTTTATTTCTTCTCTTACGAGTCATCATTGCGCCTTTAATACGAGCCATGATTAAGTACCTCCGTTTGTTATAGAATTAGTTGAGTTTTAGACGATAATTATTTGTAAGGAATAAGACGCTTAATCTGCTTCTCGTTTGTCTTGTCTGCAACAACTGTCTGACGAAGACCTCTCTTACGCTTTGTGTTCTTCTTTGTAAGGATGTGTGATTTGTTTGCGTGGTAACGGATGGGCTTGCCGTTCTTGGAAAGCTTAAAACGTTTTTTTGCACCGCTGTGTGTCTTAATTTTAGGCATTGTAAATTCCTCCTGTTATTACTTTTTCGGCTTTGGTGCCAGGAACATCATCATTGATTTACCTTCGAGCTTTGCAGCTTTTTCAACATTGCCAAACTCTTCGCAGGCATCTGAGAACTGTTTCATAATTACGAGACCGTTTTCGGTGTGAGCCATTTCACGTCCTCTGAATCTGATTGAAACCTTTACTTTGTTGCCGCTTGTAAGAAAGCGTTTTGCGTGGTTGACTTTTGTTTCGAAGTCATGCGTATCAATACCCAGGGAAAGTCTTACTTCCTTGATTTCAACTACATGCTGATTTTTCTTTGCTTCCTTTTCGCGTTTTGTCTGTTCAAAACGGTATTTGCCGTAGTCCATGATTTTGCACACGGGAGGAACGGCCTGGGGAGCAATTTTTACAAGGTCAAGATCCTTTTCCTCAGCGATTTTCAGCGCCTCATCTGCTGACATGATACCAAGAGCCTCACCGTCATTCATGATAACTCTTATTTCCTTGTCGCGGATTTCTTCATTGATTTGCATTTCCTTGATAGCGATGTTCATACACCTCCAAAATAATTAAAGCGTGAACAGACATAGTTCACGCAATACTACCATAAGGTTGAGTATTGACCCGAGGAAACGGTATTCCGAGGGTGAGAACGGAACTGTTCTGCTTTGTTGTGCAGATATATTATCATACCCTTAAGGATTTGTCAAGGGTTTTTAAGGATTTTTTCAGCGCAATGCAATAATTTTTTTCTTTAAATAGCTTGACAACTTTCCTTATATAATGTATAATCATTGAGCTGTGTTAATATTAGCTGTTATGGCTCAGCAGGCAGAGCACGTCCTTGGTAAGGACGAGGTCACCGGTTCGAATCCGGTTAACAGCTCCAGATAAAAATCCCATTTGCGTTATGCAAGTGGGATTTTTTGTTTTTTCTTCTCAATATCAGAAAAACATCTTTCCATCAACAGCCGCAGCAAAAGTTAAAATTCAAACTCTCCGACAAAATATCGGAGAGTCATTTTTTATATATGCGAAAGCACAAGTTTTTCCTCTTTGATTTCAGCCGCAATTGCTGTAACAAGAGAATCTGCGTTATCAATAATGATGTTTGCAATTTCGTCTTCAATCTCTTTTCTGATAAGGTTACGGAGGTCTCTTGCACCTCTTGAGCCACCGTGTGCTTTCTTTGCAAGATAAGCCTTCACTTCATCTGTCCACTTAAAATCAATAAGCTTTTCACTGAGTGACTCGCTGAGCTCTGAAAGAAGAAGGTCTGCAATTTTTACGTAATCCTCTTCTGTAAGGCTGTTGAAAACTGCTACCTCATCAACTCTGCCGATAAATTCGGGTCTGAGGAATTCTGAAAGGGCCTTCATAACCTTTTCTCTTGTCATATCCCCTTTTTCCTTGCCAAAGCCGATTGAACCGCCTTTTCTTTCACTGCCTGCGTTTGAAGTCATTACTATTACAGTGTTTTCAAAGTTGACAGTTCTGCCCTGTGCATCGGTGATTCTGCCTTCATCAAGAATCTGAAGAAGGATATTCATAACGTCGGGGTGTGCTTTTTCAATTTCGTCAAAGAGAATTACACTGTAGGGCTTTCTTCTTACCTTTTCAGTAAGCTGTCCTGCCTCGTCATAGCCTACATAACCCGGCGGTGAACCGATAATTCTTGAAACACTGTGCTTTTCCATAAACTCTGACATATCAAGTCTGATAAGAGTTTCGGGTGTTGAGAAAAGCTCAGTTGAAATCTGCTTTACAAGCTCAGTTTTACCCACACCTGTGGGGCCGACAAAGATGAATGATGCCGGTCTTCTTCTTGGACTTATCTGCACACGGTTACGCTTGATTGCAGCAGCAATAACTCTGATTGCCTCGTCCTGACCGATAACCTTTTTTCTGAGTGTGTCTTCAAGTCCTGCAAGCTTTTTGAGATCGCTTTCAATAATCTTGCTTGAGGGTACGCCTGTCCAAAGCTCGATTACCTTTGCAATATCAACCTCTGTTACTTCGTTATCGCTTGCTCTTTCTGAAAGACCTTCCATATCTGTTTCATACTTGACAATTTCACTCTTTACCTTGGCAATTGCTTCGTAATCAGGGTCTTCCTGAGTATTCATCAGATCTTCCTCATCCTCTTTAAGCTCGGTGAGCTTTTTCTCTGCAATTTCGAGGTCGGAAATCGCCTTGTTACGAAGGTTTGCACAGGTACACGCTTCGTCGAGAAGGTCAATTGCCTTATCGGGAAGGAAACGGTCTGTAATGTATCTTTCTGAAAGAATAACTGTCTTTTTAACAAGCTCGTCGCTGATTCTTACACGGTGGTAGTTTTCATAATACTTCTTGATACCGATAAGAATTTCAGTTGCGTCAGCAATTGAGGGTTCTTCAATTTTAACGGGCTGGAAACGTCTTTCAAGAGCTGCATCCTTTTCGATATTTTTTCTGTATTCGGTGAAGGTAGTTGCGCCTACAACCTGAATTTCGCCTCTTGAAAGTGCGGGCTTAAGAATATTGGCCGCATTCATTGAGCCCTCTGCATCACCTGTACCAACAAGGTTATGCACCTCGTCAATAAAGAGAATAATGTTGCCGTTATATTTAACCTCGTCAACAAGGTTCTTGATTCTGCTTTCAAACTGACCTCTGAACTGTGTGCCTGCAACAAGTGCAGTGAGGTCAAGAAGGTGAATTTCCTTGTCAGCAAGCTTTGCAGGTACATTACCGCTTGCAATTCTTAAAGCGAGTGCTTCTGCAATTGCGGTTTTACCTACACCGGGCTCACCGATAAGACAAGGATTGTTCTTTGAACGTCTGCAGAGAATCTGCACAACTCTTTCAAGCTCCTTATCTCTGCCGATAATGTTATCAAGCTTTCCTGCCTTAGCCTTTTCTGTAAGGTCTGTGCAGTACTGCATAAGGAACTTACGCTTTTTGTCGTCCTTTTTTCTGCGTCTGCCCTTGTTGTTTTCGGGCTGATGTTCATTTGTTGATGAGGTTGCTGCCGGCTTGCTTTCGCCCTCATTTTTTACGCTGAGAGAATTCTGAAGGTCACCGAAAAGTCCCTGAAGAAAAGGCATTGTGGGTGAACCGCCGCTTTCAAAGCCGCCATCCTCATCTGATTCAGGGAACATGCTTGAGAACTGCTCACTGATTGAGTCAACGTCTTCCTCTGTGATTCCCATACTGTCCATCATCTGCTTGATGGGACCTATATTCATTTCCATTGCGCATTTAATGCAAAGCCCCTCGGGTACGGTTTTACCGTCAATTATCTTTGAAATAAAGATAACTGCAGGGCGCTGCTTACATCTGCTGCATGTAACTTTTTTCATTGCTTACTCCTTGGGTTATAAGGCATTTTAGCCTTGTTATTCTGCTGAATTATTTTGCTGATTTTTCTGCCTTTTTGTTATCAAAGTGTTCCTTGAACTGTCTGAAGGTTTCGGGCATATAGCTTGCAAAAGCTACGAGAGTCATAATTGCACTGATAACAACGATGATACCTGTAAGAAGTGCAGGCATTTCGAAGCCTAAAAGCTCGTTGAGTGCGCCAACCTCAGGACCGATTGCGATAATAAGTGTCATACCAACATAGAAGATTGTTGTTGCAAGCTTGCCGTAGATTTCAGCTGCACCGGGACGGATGTTCATAAGAAGCATTACAAGACCGCCGATAAGCATAACTGCTTCCTTAATAAGGAATACAAGGAAAACCCAACCGAAAGCGTTAATCATCTTGTTTTCTGCGTCCTTGAAATCCAGAAGAAGCATAACTGCAATTGTAATCTGTGTAAGCTTGTCAGCAATAGGGTCAAGAATCTTGCCCAATGCACTTATCTGGTTGAAGCGTCTTGCAATTTTGCCGTCAAACATATCTGAAAGACCTGAAGCAGCAAGAACAGCTACAGCTTCGATTTTCATATCGTTATAGTAAAGGTATGCAAATACGGGGATAAGAAGAATTCTGATAAATGATAATAAGTTGGGAATGGTCCAACAGCCCTTAAATAAATCTTTCATGTTTTTTTCCTCTCTTTTCTTTTATATTGTTATTCCGCTGAAGGTTGTAAACAGATTCTGCACTGTGCCCACAACGAAGGAGCCTTCAACGGCTGCAATAAATTCTTCGTTGTTGATAAAGCCTGCGCCTACTGCAAGTAAAAGTGAAATTATAACGATAATAAGAACACCTCTTACTGCACCCACAACGCCGCCAAGTGCTGAGTTCATCTGCTTGATAGCAGGAATTTTTTTGATTATTTTATCAAGAAGTCTCACAAGCACTCTGAGAACAAGAGTTATAAGTGCCACAAGAACAGCAAAGAGAATAAACTGAACAACTGCTGTACCGATGGGTGTTACAACGCTTTCCATAAGTGAGTCGAGAAGACTGCCCGAAGCGATTTCACTTGAGGCTACCTTTTCAATAAGTGCCTCTTTTTCAATTCCCATAAGGCTTAAAATTGAAGCGAAGAAATCGGGAATTGAATTGATTGCGCCCTCAATCTGTGCGCCATAGTCTGTTGTTGCAACCTCACCGAGGTTTTCTGCTAAAAGCTTTTCCGCACCGGGTGCCACAAACTTTTCAAAAACAGGAAGCGCCAGTGAATCAGAAAGAAGTCTTGCTGCAACAAATGAGGCTATTGTTCCTACCAGCTCAAAAAGGCTGACAATAAAGCCCTTTTTAACTGAGGTTATTACTACTACTGCTAAGATAAGTATAAAGATTATGTCGATAATGTACGGCATTAAATCCCCCCTTGGTTTATTTTGATTTATTATAGCACACTGTAAAGAAATTCACAATATGCCTGTTTACTGTTTTATTTTACTTCCTTAAGCATTCCTGAGGAAAATGCGAAGAGCTTGCCCTTGCATAAGGTAAGACCTACAGCATCAAAATCGAGCTCTGTTGTGCTTTTGATTTTACCCGGAACAACCTTATAAACTGTGTTACCGCAGCACACAAAGGCTGTTTTACCCTTAAGTGCAACCGCTTCAGGCTTACCGTCAAGATTGATGGTGAATTTTACTCGGTTTTTGCTGTCATAAACTGCAAGTGATGTTCTGTCAAAGCCGCTGATACAGTCAGAAATTACCGCTGTATTACCGCTTTCATCGGTGTAGGTGCTTACTGCTTCACTGATGTACTCTGACTTTTCAGGAGCACCCTTTGCTGCCTTTACGTCATAACGCACACGCTCTTTTGAGAAAAGGGAAATGATGTTTTTTCCAAGATATTCTATATCTGTGATTCCGTCGCCCTCAAGAGTAAATTCGCACTGCGCCTTATCGGAATAAATGTCAAGCAGATAGGTCTTTGACATTATTTCACCGTCCTTTGCGCCAATGGCACCAACGGCAATTTTCTTTGAGTCTGAGTTAAGGTCAAGTGTAACAGCATACTCCTCACCGCAAGCCCAGATGTACTTGCATTCACCGTTTTTGCTTATAAGATAAACTCTTGAAGCTGAGGTGTCGCTTTTTGTTGAGAGTGCTATATCACCGCGATTGTTTATATCAGCGGCAATAATGTCGTTTTCGTCAATAGACTTGCCCTCGTAGATAATTCCTCTTTCGGTGAAAATCATATATTCGTGCGAGTTTCTGTTGAATACTATACCGTATTCTCCACTTACCTTAATTGCAGGATTAAGGTAGTTATGCACCTTGCTATACTTTATTTCTCCGTCTGTATCAACAGCAGCAAGAAGCTTTTCCGTAAGCACAAACATTCTTGAGGCAAAAGCTTCAACGGTAATTATGTCGTTACCCGTAAAGCTGAGTCCTTCTCCGTCAGAAGATGATGAGTAGAAAAGATTTTCAGTGCTGCCCTCTGAATCGCTGTATGCGTTGTGATAATCGGAGGTAAGGAAGGTGAAAACACAGGTTGCCACTAAAACAACAGCAATTGCACCCGCTATTATAATAATATTCTTTTTGTTTAATTTTACTTTAAGTTTTTCAATTAACTCTTTCATTTCCAGTTACCATCAGGCATTTCACTGTCCTCATAGAAAACTCTGTTGAGGTAAAGTCCGTGGGGCTTTGCCGTTATGCCTGCCTTTGTTCTGTCCTTTGAGTCTATAATCTCCTTTATTGTGCCCTCTTTGATTTTTCCTCTGCCTATATAAATGGCAGTACCTACCATAATACGCACCATATTATAAAGAAAGCCGTCACCTGTTACAGAAAAGGTTATAAGGTCGCCTTCTCTTTTAACTGAGCAGTCCGTTATTGTACGCACATTACTTGAGGTTGTGTTTCCTGCAGCGCAGAAGGCTGAAAAATCGTGAGTGCCGATGAAAGCCTTAACCTCTCTGTCAAGCATTTCTGCATCGAGATAATAAGGATAATGGAGAGCATAATTTGTAAGAAAAGGATTTTTCACATTGCTGTTCCAGATTTTATAGATGTATTCCTTTCCCTTACAGCTGAAGCGTGCATTGAAATCCTCAGGTGCATCCTCACACTGAAGTACAGCTATACTGTCGGGAAGCACTGCATCAATGCCTTTTCTTATGGCTTCGCAGCTTTTGTCTGTATCAATTTTAAAGTTACAGCAGTATGTGTTTGCGTGAACTCCGCTGTCAGTTCTGCTGCAGCCGTAAATTGTAACTTTTTCTGAAAGTATCCGTTCAACTGCTTCGCTGACACACTGCTGAACGGTTATTGCGTTATTCTGCATCTGCCAGCCGTGATAAGGTGAGCCGTCGTAACGGAGAATTAGCTTTAAATTTCTTTCCATATCAGATTACCGCACCGAAATAATGATTAAGAAGTACAACGCCTGTAATACCGAGAGCAAAGAAGATAAGTCCTGCGCCGTCTCTCAGGTGAAGCTTCATCTGCTTCATTCTTGTTCTGCCTTCACCGCCTGTGTAGCAACGGCAGCTCATTGCAAAGGAAAGCTCATAGGCTCTTCTGAAGGATGAAACAAACAGAGGAATAAGAATCGGCACAACAGCCTTTACTCTGTCCATCATTTTTCCGCTTTCAAAGTCTGCACCTCTTGCCTTCTGTGCATTGGTGATTTTCTCAATTTCCTCAATAAGAGTAGGAATAAAGCGAAGAGCCAGGGTCATCATCATTGCAAGGGTGTGTACGGGAACTTTGAAAAGCTTAAGCGGTGAAAGAAGTCTTTCAATTGCATCTGTAAGCACAGTTGGTACGGTTGTATAGGTAAGAATTGATGAAGCGATTATAAGAAGAATTATTCTTATAGCCATAAAAATCGCTGTTGAAACACCCTTTTCCGTAATCTTAAGACCTAAGAACAAGGGAATCTCCCAAGCACCGCCACTGATGTAGAAGATGTTAAGCACCGCTGTAAAGAAGATAACGGGCACAATAGGCTTAAGGCTTTTAAAAAACACCTTAAAGGGTACACCGCAGGTGAGCATTGAAATAACAGTGAAAGCACCCACGAGAGCTAATGAGAGGAAGTTTTTGCAAAGGAAAATCATCACAACAAAAAGTACAGTGAAAATTATCTTCGCTCTGCCGTCCATTTTATGCACAAGAGAGTCGCCCTTGTAATACTGACCGATAGTAATATCACTGAGCATTTTTGTCCCCTCCCTTCAGGAGCTTCAAAAGCTCTTTTTCAGCCTTTTCCATAGTGTAAACATCTGTGCTTACATCGTAGCCTTTTTCCTTAAGCTTAAGGAAAAGCTCTGTCAGCTGAGGAATATTAAGCCCCATTTCTTTAAGGCTTTCTGAGTGAGAGAAAACTCCGTCAACTGTGTCATAGTAAGCAAGATGAGAATCGTTCATAACAAGCACCTTTGAGGAGATTTTTGAAATATCCTCCATGCTGTGGGAAACCACAAGCACTGTGCTTCCTGTTCTGTTTCTGTAATCAATTATCATCTGAAGAATTGTTTCTCTGCCCTTGGGGTCAAGACCTGCACAGGGCTCGTCAAGAATAAGCACCTCAGGCTTCATTGCCATTACACCCGCAATAGCAACCCTTCTTTTTTCACCGCCTGAAAGGTCAAAGGGTGACTTTTCAAGATAGCCTTCATCAAGACCCACAAAAAGAAGAGCCTCTCTTACACGCTTGTCGGTTTCTTCCTCTGAAAGCTTCATATTCTTCGGACCGAAGGCGATGTCCTTGTAAACAGTTTCTTCAAAAAGCTGATATTCGGGATACTGAAAGCATACGCCTACTCTGAAGCGTACATTTCTGATTTTGCTTTTATCTGCCCATATATCCTTACCCTCAAGCTCAACAACACCGCTTGTGCCCTTGAGAAGACCGTTGAAGTGCTGAATAAGGGTGCTTTTACCTGAGCCTGTGTGACCGATTATGCCCACAAGCTCGCCCTTTTCAATCTGCACATTGATATCTCTGATTGCGTGAATCTGAGAAGAGGTGCCTTTTGAATAAAGATAATTCAGATTTTTCGTAGAGAGAATTACACTGCTCAATTTTTAGCCTCCATAATACTGACAATAGCATCTGCCAGCTCGTCAATATCAAGTATATCTTTATTTAAGTTGATTCCGTCTTTAATAAGAAGATGAGTAAGCTCAGTTGCCTCGGGCACATCAAGCTTTGCATTTTTAAGAGTATCAACATTGACGAAAACCTCTTTAGGTGTGCCGTCAAGAATAATCTTACCCTCATCCATAACAATAACCCTTTTTGCTTTAACTGCCTCGTCCATATAGTGAGTAATTAAAATTACGGTAATTCCGTATTCCTCATTAAGCATCTTAGCGGTTTTCATAACCTCTTTTCTGCCTCTGGGGTCAAGCATGGCAGTAGGCTCGTCGAAAACAATGCACTGAGGCTTCATTGCGATTATTCCCGCAATTGCAACTCTCTGCTTCTGTCCGCCTGAAAGCTTATGAGGCTCAAAGTGACGGAAGTCGTACATTCCCACACTTTTAAGCGCTTCGTCAACTCTGACTCTGATTTCTTCAGGGTCAATGCCAAGATTTTCAGGTCCGAAGGCAACATCATCCTCAACAATTGTGGCAACAATCTGATTATCGGGATTCTGAAAAACCATACCCACCTTACGGCGTATATCGTAAAGCTTTTCTTCGTCGGCTGTGTCAATGCCGTCAATAAGCACCTTGCCTGACTGAGGCACCACAATTGCGTTGCAAAGCTTTGCAAGAGTTGACTTTCCGCAGCCGTTATGTCCTAAGATTGCAACGAAGTCGCCTTTTTCAATTTTCAAATTCATGTTCTCGATGACATTTTCTTCAATCTTCTGATTTTCAACGTCATCGGCATAACCAAAGGTTACATTCTGAAATTCTATAAAACTCATAAAATCATCTCATTCTTTTATTTCTGCCAGATTGCAGAAGCACCGCAAGGCAGTACCATTCCCGTATCTGTTACAGGAAGACCGATTTCGGAGGAGGTTACCTTACCGCCGAATTTCTTTTTAACAACAGCGCCTAAAATGTATTCCATAACTGATGATGAAAGGCCTGTTGTGTATGAGTTAATGAGCATCATAAGTGAATCCTCGTAAAGAAGCTCACTGCAAAGCTCAACGAAGTTATAAACCTCATCCTCAAGCTTCCAAACCTCACCACCGGGACCTCTGCCGTATGAGGGAGGATCCATAATGATGATATCGTATTTGTTGCCGCGTCTGATTTCACGCTGAACAAACTTGATGCAGTCGTCAACAATCCATCTTACGCTTCTGTCTGAAAGCTCTGATGTAACGGCATTTTCCTTTGCCCAGGCTGTCATACCCTTTGAAGCGTCAACGTGTACTACGTGGGCATTTTCGGAAAGACAAGCTATTGTTGCACCGCCAGTATAAGCGAAAAGGTTAAGCACCTTTACGGGTCTGCCTGCGTTTCTGATAAGCTCTCTTGTGTAGTCCCAGTTAACCGCCTGCTCAGGGAAAAGTCCTGTATGCTTGAAGCCCATTGTTTTTATATTGAACTTAAGGTCACCGTAATTGATGCTCCAGAAGTCAGGCATCTTGCTTCTTACCTCCCAATGTCCGCCACCTGTTTTTGAACGGCTGTAGTAAGCGTTCGCCTTTTTCCAAAGAGGATTGGTTTTAGGTGTTTTCCAGATAACCTGAGGGTCAGGACGCACAAGGATAATATCGCCCCAGCGTTCAAGTCTTTCACCGTCTGAGCAGTCTATAAGCTCATAATCTTTCCAGTCTTTTGTATATCTCATAATTATTATCCTTTACTGTTTCTGTGGCATTGTCATATTGAAGTGTTCATATCCGAGAGCTGTTACAATTCTGCCTCTCGGTGTTCTTCCGAGATAGCCTATCTGCATAAGATAAGGCTCATAGCAGTCCTCAATTGTAACTGCCTCCTCACCTATTGCGGCTGCAATTGTTTCAAGACCAACAGGTCCGCCACCGTATGAATTAATCATTGTGAGAAGAAGTCTTCTGTCTATCGAGTCAAGACCGATGTGGTCAATTTCCATTCTCTGAAGAGCCATATCCGCTGTTTCCTCATCAATAACACCGTCGCCCATAACCTGAGCAAAGTCTCTTGCTCTTTTTAAAAGACGGTTGGCAATTCTTGGTGTACCTCTTGAGCGTGAAGCAATTTCAAGTGCACCGTATTTTTCAATACCTATACCAAGAATGCCTGCATTTCTGGTTACGATTTCAGCAAGCTGTTCGGGAGTATAAAGCTCAAGGCGGAGAATTACACCGAAACGGTCACGAAGCGGTGCTGAAAGCTGACCGGCTCTTGTTGTGGCACCAACAAGGGTAAACTTGGGTAAATCAAGTCTGATTGACCTTGCTGAGGGACCCTTACCGATGATAATGTCGAGTGCATTATCCTCCATTGCCGGATAGAGAATTTCTTCAACGCTTCTGTTAAGGCGGTGAATTTCGTCAATGAAAAGCACATCGCCCTCATTAAGATTAGTGAGAAGTGCTGCAAGGTCACCCTGCTTTTCAATTGCAGGACCTGAGGTAACTCTCAGATTTACATTCATCTCGTTGGCAATAATGCCTGCAAGGGTTGTTTTACCCAGACCCGGAGGGCCGTAAAGAAGCACGTGGTCAAGGGCTTCGCCTCTTGATGAAGCGGCCTTTATGTAAATTTCAAGATTTTCCTTAACCTTATCCTGACCGATATAATCTGTAAGCACTCTCGGTCTGAGAGAGGTTTCAATATCAGCATCAAAAGATGTAAGGTCGGGAGAAATCATTCTTTCTTCAAAATCCATATTCGTTCATCCTTTCAGGACATTAACTTAAGAGCCTGACGGATAATATCCTCCGTTTTAAGCTCGGGGTCAATTTTGCTTACGGCTGAAGCAGCATCTGACTGGCTGTAGCCAAGCATTGTAAGTGCGGCAATTGCTTCGCTCATATTTGAAGAGCTTGTAGCCTTGGCAACTGCAACATCCTCTGCAGTGAATACTGCACTGTCTGCAAAGCCCTTGCCCACCTTATCTTTAAGATCGAGAATAATTCTGTTGGCAATTTTAGGACCGATGCCCGGTGCTTTGGTAATTGCCTTTGTGTCGCCTGCTGTAATTGCAAGAGCAAGCTTATCTGTGGGCAGCTGAGAAAGAATTGCAAGTGCCGCCTTAGGGCCTACACCGTTTACTGTAATGAGCATTTTAAACCATTCGAGCTCATTCTCCGTTGAAAAGCCGAACAAATCAAGTGCATCCTCACGGACATTGAGATAGGTATAAACCGTTGCGGTTTTCTCACCTGAGATATCGAAAAGTGTGTTGTTGGAGGTCTGCACCTTAAAGCCCACACCACCACATTCAATTACAATATATGAAAGTCCTGAGTGAAGGACGTTGCCGGTTAAACTGTAGAACATTTTTCTTCTTCCTTTCTTAAAGTGTGGAGTGTGAAGAGTGGAGTGTGAAGTTGCGGTCGCAGATTTATATTTCTGCAAATTGTCAGATATAGTCTGCGAAATTAATTAAGTTGTAAAGGGTAGAGAGCTGATTTTATCCGCCTTTACAGTTACAAGCAAAGAAAACCCTACCCGCCGAATTTATCTTTTCGCTTTGGCGGTATGAATATAAAGACTTAAAGCAAACTAAAACGGATAAAATCGGAGCGAAGCGACCCGCATTTCAACTTTCAACTTTTAACTTTCAACTTTAAAAATCAGATTCCGTTTCGAATTCTGAGATTATACCCTGAAGCGATCGAGCCTGAGCAGTGACCGTGACAGATTGCCATTGCAAGGGCATCGGCTGTATCGTCGGGCTTGGGTACCTTTTCAAGGAAAAGGATTCGCTTTATCATTTCCTGTACCTGCTTCTTTTCTGCTCTGCCGTAGCCCACAACGCTCTGCTTTACCTGAAGCGGCGTATATTCAAAGGCAGGTACTCCGTTTTTCTGTGCGGCAAGCATTATTACTCCTCTTGCCTGGCTTACATCAATAACGGTTTTAGCATTACTGTTATAGAAAAGCTTTTCAATAGACATAGCATCGGGACGGTACTTTATAAAAAGCTCCGTCATTTCATCGTAAATATGTTCAAGTCGTCTGTTAAAGGGTGTGCCGGCATCGGTTGTAATTGCGCCGTAATCAATAACAGAAAAGTGGTTATTTTTATATTCGAGCACTCCGTAACCCACAATTGCATAACCGGGGTCAATACCAAGGATAATCATGGCATACTACCTCACTGTAATAATCACTACATTATAGCACAAATAAAAAAATAGAGCAATAGAAAAACGGCAGTTTTAACTGCCGTTCAAGATTTGTTTTCAGTTTTAAGCCTTATCCTGCTTATCTTTTTTGAATATAAACAGCTTTGAGAAAAAGTAGTTCATAATAACAACCACAAAAGCCACAAGAACCTTTGCTATCATAGTGCCTGAAATCTCAAAGGAAAGCACTGTCAGCTGATAATCTGAAAGCCTTGCCACATCAACGAGAAGGAACAAGCCAAGCTCTTCAACAATAAAGGAAAAGCCTCTTGCCGCAAAGAATGAAACCAGCTCCTTAAAAACCACTTCGGGCTTAAGGCTCTTGCTTTCAAACACCCAGAGCTTATTGGTGATATAAGCAAAAATCACACTTACTACCCAGGCAATTATGTTTGAAAGAAGATATAAATCCTCTCCCAGAAGCACGCTTGCCAGCTTAAAGCTGACGAAGTTAACAAGCGTTGTTGCAACACCGAAAACACCGTAGGTTATAAGCTCCTTATATTTAATTATCAGTGATTTAATCGTGTTTATCATAGCTTAAAATTTCTTTCGCAATATAAATTGGTCGGTTTTTGACCTGAGTGTGGATTTTACCCACATAACTGCCCATAACTCCAAGAGAAAACAGCACTGCTGCGCCAACAAACAGCACAAGACCTGAAACAATGCTATAAGCAAAAAGCATTATAACACCAAGCACAAGGCTGAATCCTGCAAGGTAAAACGGCAACTTAAGAGGCATATCAGTATAAGCCATTATACCCTCAAAGGCATACTTAAGAAGCTTTCTGAAATTCCATTTTGTTTCACCGGCTTCTCTTTCTTTTACTTCATAAGGAATTGAAACGGTGTTATAGCCAACCCAGGAGAAAATTCCTTTTGAAAAACGGTGATACTCTGAAAGAGACAGAATTGTTTCTACAACAGGTCTTCTCATAATACGGAAGTCACTTGCATTTTCAACAAAGGGTACATCAGTAACCTTGTTGATAAGCTTGTAGAAATTCTCCTTACAAAGAGAAATGAACTTACCTTCCTTGCGTTTTTCCTGAAAGGCTGCAACCATATAGGTGTCCTCGTCCTTGTCGAGAATTTCAGCCATTTCAACAACGTATTTCACATCCTGCTGAAGGTCAGCGTCAATTATAGTTACATAGTCACCCTTTGCGTTGGAAAGACCTGCATACATTGCCGCTTCCTTGCCGAAATTGCGTGAAAAGCTGACAACGGTTATGTTGTAATTTTTGTTGTCCTCATAAAGTTTTTTCAGCTTCTTTTCTGTTTTGTCACGACTTCCGTCGTTTACAAAAACAATTTCATAGGAATCTGTGTAGCTTTTAAGCCCTTCTGTTACATGTGCGAAAAATTTTTCTACATTATCTTCCTCGTTGTAACAAGGCACTACAAGGCTGAGTTTAACTGACAAAGTGTTCACCTCTTCTGCTGCAGCTTATGCTGCATTTTATTTGCCGTCTCTTTCTCTAATTACAAATCGTGTAGGTGTACCCTCAAGGCCGAACACCTCACGGATCTGATTATCGAGATAACGCTGATAGCTGTAATGGAACAGCTCCTTGCTGTTTACAAAGCAAACGAACGTTGGCGGTCTTGTTGACGCCTGAGTCATATAGTAAATCTTAAGTCGCTTACCCTTATCTGTAGGCGGCTGAACTCTTGCAGTTGCAGCTGCAAGAACATCATTAAGCTTACCTGTTGAAATTCTTGTTGAGTTCTGCTCATCAACAAACTTGATAAGCTCATAAAGTCTGTCAATTCTCTGACCTGTTTTTGCAGAGATAAAGATAATGGGAGCATAGGACATAAATGAGAAGTCGTTCATAAGCTTCTTTCTGTATGAGTCCATAGTTTTGCCGTCTTTTTCAAGGGCATCCCACTTATTTACAGCAATAATACAAGCCTTGCCCATTTCGTGAGCAATACCTGCAACCTTTGAATCCTGCTCTGTAAAGCCTTCAACTGCGTCAATCATAATTACGCAGACATTAGCTCTTTCAACAGCCATTTTAGCTCTGATTACAGAGTATTTTTCAATCTGATCCTCAACCTTGCTCTTACGTCTGAGACCTGCTGTGTCGATGAAAACAAAGTCACCGTACTCGTTTGAAACATAGGTATCTGTAGCATCTCTTGTTGTGCCTGCAATGTTTGAAACAATCGCACGCTCCTCACCTGAAATGCGGTTAACAAGTGATGATTTGCCTACATTGGGCTTACCGATAACAGCAACGCTGATTAAGTTTTCGTCAACCTCTTCCTCGTTGTCTTCGGGAAGATATTCTAAAACTGCATCGAGAAGGTCGCCTGTGCCGTGACCGTGTACTGATGAAACAGCAATAGGCTCACCTAAGCCGAGGTTGTAGAATTCGTAATATTCAAGAGGAGTTTCGCCAACCTTATCGCATTTGTTTACGCAAAGGATAATGGGCTTTCCTGACTTCTGAAGCATTGCAGCAACCTCTTCATCGGTTGCAACAACGCCACTTTTAAGGTCTGTTACAAGAACAATTACATCAGCACTGTCAATTGCAAGCTGAGCCTGTCTTGACATCTGCTTTAAGATAATATCGTCTGATTTGGGCTCGATACCACCTGTATCGATTAAAAGGAAGTGTCTGTTAAGCCATTCGCAGTCACCGTAAATTCTGTCTCGTGTAACACCCGGTGTGTCATCAACAATTGACAGACGCTGACCGATAAGCTTGTTAAAAAGAGTAGATTTACCTACATTTGGTCTTCCTACAATTGCAACAATAGGTCTTGCCATTATTTTACCTCCTGTTCTTAAGGTTTAATTAAAAATTTTATCAATCAAATCATAGCCATCAGCTGAGAAGGTTACATCAAGAGGAACACCTAAGGCTTCCTCTACATCCTCAAGGCTGATGTTGTCGAGGAACAAATCTCCCTCGCTTCTCAGCATAACATCGGGAATAATAAGCTTATCGTAAAGCTCCTTACCCTTAAGCTGGTCTATTAAATCTCTTCCCGTCACAAGACCTGCAACAGTTACAGTGTGACCGAAAAAGTTGTTTTCTATTTTATACGCATTGATTTTTATGTTGGGATACTTCTTTGTAACCTCACTGCAAAGACCGCTTATAAGAGGATAAGCAGCAGCACCCGTTACAACTGAAAGTCTTCTTTCCTCGGTGTCCTCATCCATATCACAAAGTCCCGACATAAATTCATCCTTAAAGGATGTGCACATTCCTACACCGTTTTCAAGCTGAACATACTCTTCGTAATAATCAGCATCTGGAAGGGGTCTTTCTGCCTTAAGGTAAAATTCATCGGAAGCATAGCAGAGTCTTGTGCCGAACTTTTCCTTGAATTTATCACCAAACTCATCAATGATGTCAATAACATTACCGGCAGTTTCTTTTGTGTACTCAGGCATATGGAAAAGTCCCTCACGGTGCTTTGTAATGCCCACAGGCACAACAGCAATACTCTCCACACCCGGATGAAGCTCAGAAAGCTTCTGAAGGCTGTAGCGAAGCTCATCACCGTCGTTGATTCCCGGACAGAGTACAAGCTGGGTATTGATAGAAATTCCGTTTTCTGCAAGGTAAGGAATAATATCAAGGCACTCACCTGCATTTTTGTTTTTCATCATCTTCACACGAAGCTCTTTGTTCATTGTGTGAACTGAAATGTTTACGGGAGTGATGTGCATTTCAATAATTCTCTCAATATCACGCTCACTGAGATTGGTAAGAGTAATGTAGTTACCGAAAAGAAAGCTGAGGCGTGAGTCGTCATCCTTAAAGTAAATGCTTTCACGCATACCCTTGGGATTCTGGTCAATGAAGCAGAAAATGCACTTGTTTTTGCAGCGTCTTTCCTTGTCCATAAGGTAGGTTTCAAATTCAAGTCCCAGATCGTCGTACTCATCTTTTTTAATAAGCACGCTCTTCACACTGCCCTTATGCTCATATTCAATTGTAAGGCGGCTTTCTTCAACATAGAACTGATAGTCGAGAAAGTCGTTTATCTCGTGTGAGTTCACCCTTAAAAGCAAATCTCCGCCTTTGATACCGGCCTTGTCTGCAGGTGATTTTTTAATTACAGACTTGATTTCTACCATAAGCTGCTCCTTATAAACACTGATGGTTGTCTTTTGAATAAAGTATACACATTTTAATGAGGAGATTTTTCCTGTAACCAGGATATAACCGAAAGCCATATACCAGACGCAGTTACAGGGAAAATATGCCACATTAAAACAAAAAGGTGGAAAGCAGAATAGCTTACCACCTCTCAAAGTTCCAAAGGCTTAGTCTTCGTCCTTAACAACTACCTGCTTGCCCTTATAGTAGCCGCATTCAGCACAAACCTTATGGGGTACAGTGTATGCACCGCACTGCTTACATCTTACGAGTGTCGGAGCGTCAAGCTTCCACACGTTTGAACGTCTCTTGTCTCTTCTTGCCTTTGATACTCTTCTCTTTGGTACTGCCATCTCCCAGCACCTCCTTATTTGAATTTATTAGTTAACTGTTTTACTGTCCTGCTTAATCAAAAAGTGCTTCCCATCTCGGGTCAATAGCCTTTTTGCAACCGCAGGAGCCTTCATTTAAGTTTGCACCGCACTCCGGACAAAGACCCTCGCAATCTTCCTTGCAAAGGAACTTACCGGGCAGAGCAAGATAAATGTCCTCTAAAGTGAGCTGCTCTACATCAAGCCTCATATCCTCTATGAGAATATAATCATCGTTGTCTTCGTGGTTGAGAGAAGCAACGAGGTCGTGCCTGATTTCAACCGAAAACTCAGGTCTGATATCCTCAGCACAGCGATCACAAGTGACCTCCATTGAAAACTCAGCCTTTGCATCAATTGTTACAATTCCCGCTGTGTTTCTGATTTCACCCTTAAGAATGACAGGTGCTGTGAATGGAAATACACCGCCAAGCTCTTCAGCTGAAAAATCAAATTCATAGTCGAGGGCAAGGCGTTCAACGCCACCGCCGAATAAAGCTTCAAGTTGAATAAACATATCTCACCTCATGCAGTAATCACCGGGTAAATTAAGGCATAATTCACCTAAGCGTTACTTAACGAATAACATTATATAGATAACGCGCCCATTTGTCAATAATAAATTACAAAATAACTTTAATTTTTTATGTTTTCCCGCTTATTTTGTTCTGAACTTGTATGCCTTGGTTGCATTACCTGAAAGAACTGTTTTGCCGCCTTCAATTACAACGGGTCTTATTTTGTAGTAATAATTTGTTCCCTTTTTAAGATTCTTCACAGTGTATGATGTTTCAGCGGTTGTTGCAATGCGCTTATAGCTGTCTGATGATGAATCGTAACGGTAAACAATGTAGCTTGTTGCACCGGTTGATTTTGACCATTTAAGTGTCTGCGTTGTAGTTGTTGCAGCAGAAAGCTTTACGTTTGCAATATCCTTCGGAAGAGTTCTGAAGGAAACAGTTGTCAGTGCCGAGGAAACAGTGCCTGCATCGGTTTTGATGAAGGCCCTTACTCTCACCTTGTGGTTTTTAGCATAACCGAGTGAACCCAGCACAAATGAATTAGATGTAGTTTTTTCCTTCTCTACATATTTTTTCTCGCTTGTGCTGTAAAGGTAAATTTTATAATAGCTTGCGTTCTTTACCTTGCTCCATTTAAGTGAAACCTCGTTTGGCTTTGCTGTTGCCTTAAGATTTTTTACCTTTGCAGGCTTTGTTGAAACCGAAAAGCTTTCACACTTTTTGCTTTCGTATTCAGCAGAAGAAATTTCATAAACTGCTGACACTGCATATTCCTTAAGACAGGACTCACCTAAAAGCTCAAATTCGTAGTTGGTCATGCTTGTTGACGCAACCTTTTTATAGGTTTTGCCGCTGACCTCATAGATATTGTATCGCACTGCGTCTTCAGTGCCCTTCCATGAAAGCACATAGGAATCATCGGTTACATCTGATGCGGTAATTTTGCTGTTGAATGCAGGAATTTCACTCTTTACAATAATCGGTGAAGAGAAAATACTCTGATTTACACTGCCGTCAGGCTTTTGTCCAACTGCCTTGAGTATATAAAGATACTGCTTTTCAGGCACAAGATACTTAATTTCAAGGGCATTGCCTGTTACGGTTTTATAATAAACATATTCTTTTTCTGCTTCATCATAACGGTAAATCTCATAGGATTTCGCCTCACTGTTTTTCTCCCAGTGGATGGTTGCCGTTGTGATGTCCTTAAGGGTAAACTTTATGTTTTCAGGAAGACTGAGCTTTGTTGTAAAGCTTACTGTTGTCTCCTCGCCCTTCTGTGAGGCTGTTTCAGTTTTTGCTATTGGTGCTATATAGAGGGTATATTCGGTATTCTGCTTGATTCCCTCTGCAGTTACCTCTGTAGCGTTTATAGTGCCGAGAAGCTGCTTCTTGCCGCCTTTTTCACAAACATAAAGCTCATACTCGTCTGCACCGCTTACTGCCTTCCAGGTAAACACAGCACTTTCAGCATTTACTGTTGTCGCCTTAAGACCTGTAACCTTTGAGGGCTTGGTCAATGCATCAACTGAGTTACTGTAATCAGAATAAAGGCGCTTGTCGTCTTTAATTACATACGCTCTTACCTTATAGCTTTTTTCGCTGCCTGATTTGAGCGATGTCACCTTATACTCTGTGCCTGTTACACTTTCAAGAAGAACCATACTGTCGGCAGTTACTGAATAAATTTCATATCCTTCTGCAGTTTTAACATTGTCCCATGAAAGGGTGTATCCGCTTTCTGTTACATCAGAAACCTTAAGTCCTGTTGGTGTTGCAGGCTTTTCCTTTGAAGAAAGCTTATCAGAAAGTGCACTGTAGGTATTCTTTCCGTTAAAATTGATGTAAGCCTTAAGACAATAAGTGCCGTATTGCACATATTCATCGGGTACAGTATAGGTTGTGTCGCCCTTTACGGTAGCCATTCTTGTATATTCATCTGCAGCACTGTTATAGCAATATACGGCATAGCCCGTTGCAGAAGGAACCTCATTCCATGAAAGAATAAGCTCCTCATCGTCGTTTATGCTGTATTTGAGTCCTGTTACCTTAGAAGGAGGAACAGCAAAGGAAAGGCTTTTTACTGCGGTGCATTCTGAGCCACTTACGCTTCTTGCCATTACCGTGTATTTACCTGCATCTGCAAGTGATTTGAAGGTATAGCTTTCATTCTCTGTAGAAACACTTTTAACAACTCCTGCGCCATACTCGCAGAGAATAAGCTCGGTTTTGTCCTCGCCCTTTGTAAAGGTAATTTTAGCCTTATTAGCGCCCGTTGTAACGCTGAGGTCGCTCACGCCCTCAAGTGACGGTGATGAGCTTGCTTTATAAAGAACCTTGCTCATATTACCCGTACTGTCATACACAACAAGAGTTGCCGTGCCCGACTTAAGAAATTCAACTGTATTGTTATCAATAACCTTGATTATGCTCTCATTGAGTGATGTAAGAGAGAGATTTGAGCTGCCACCGTTTATAAAGCTTATATCAAGCCTTCCGATTTCAGCCTGAGTTTTTGTTGTGATATCCACAAAGCCTGCAGGCACATATCCGGTATAGCTCTTTGAATTATAGGTAAACTTAACCTTATACCAGAAGGGATAAGTAAGAATTGAACCGTAATAGGTTGTATCCGTTTCGTAACATTCAAGAATTGTTACTGTTGTACCTGTAGGGAGCTGAATACCGTAGCCGTCATTGTCAGAAAGTCTTGCGTAATAGGTTGAAGGACCTGTTCTTACATTTGTACCGTTTACGCTGATTTTACCCTTCTGATTTGTTGAGTCTGCTGCGTAAGCCTTGATTCCGTCAGACTCAGGCATATTTTCGAAAACGGGAATTGAAAATACATAATTGTTATTAAGAAGTCCGCTCTTAACATAGGAGGTATAGGTTGAGTAGCCCTGAGTAAGAGCACCTGTAAGGTTAGTCATATACTGATGGGTATAAAGACCGTAATAAGCGTCAGGGTTAACATTGAACTTCTGCAGATAACCGGTAAACTGTCCGTTTTTGATATAGGTTTCTGCAAGATATTCTGCACCACCGTTAATTGACTTAACAGGTGTGTTCCACGGTCTTGAATATGTCGAACCGCTGCTTGCCCATTTGAGTCCTCGTGCAATTGCACCTGAGCCATCAGTCGCACCGATATTATAGAAATTGTATATACCGGGATAGGATGAATGCTTACCTGATACACTTGATGAGCCCTTTGTACCAACCTCGTTGAGGATTTTTGAAGCAAGATAGCACGGGTTTATGTTGTATTTTTCCCCTGCCTCGTGAATTGCTTCGGCATAGGTTTTATCTATTGTTTTTTTAGCACCGCTGCTTGTATAGTAGGTGATTTTTTTATCACCCATAAATGAACCGCTGAGAACAGTTTCAATAGCCTCTATGGTGTGTCTTTCGTCAAAGGCAAGAAGCTCAAACTGAAAAATATTTTCCTCTGTGAGGAAGTTTCTCGGGTCCATAAAATATGAAACTGCAAGATTACTTGCGGCAACAAAGCCACCATCCCACTGCTTGAAAACACCTGTAGATGCATTGTAATCGTAGGATGAGGTACTTTTAAAAATGTCGCTTGTTACATTACCTGCAGCAATAAGGGATTTTTTATCGTTTTTGTTTGATGTAGGCTTACTGATTTCACCCTTAACTACCTCTTGCCATGTAAGGCCTGTATTCATAGGCACAAAGCTCCACTCGGGATATTTCTCGTGAAGCTCTCTCAGGTAAGGCTTATAGCTTTCGGGAAAATCTGCAATTTCATCCTCAAATTCACTGTCTGCACCAAAAGCAGAAAAAGACATAGCTATACTGAGAAGAGCTACAGCCAGAAGCATAAACCACTTTTTCATCCTAACTTTTTTCACAGTAAACCACGTCCTTTTATGTTAAATTTATCTTAAGAATGAAGCTCCCTTAAGGAAATCGAAAATGTTCTTTTTAGCAGGAGCCTCTGCTTTTTTTTCTTCTTTAATTTCTGATTTGATTTCTTCCTTTTCAGCCTTAAAGGTAAAGCTTTCTGTCTGAGACATAATTGAAGAAACCTTGTCGCATTCTGCGTTTTCTTCAAGCCTTGCTTCTTCAGCATAAACCTCTACTTCAACCTCGTTATTGCCTGCTTCTACACCAAGCTTTGCATAAATTTCAGCTTCAAGCTGAGCCATAAAGCTTTCTGCATCGAACTCTTCTTCAGCTTCGTTTTCGCTGTTTTCTACAACAACGGAAATACTGTTTTCTGCAATTCTGTCCATAAAATCACGAAGGCTGTTGCAAAGGTCATCAGCAACCTTTTTAAGCTCGCTTGTTGCAGCATTGATTTCTGTTACGGTAAGGCTTTCCTCTGTTTCTTCAGCTTCTGCTGCTTCAATTTCTTCTGACTTTGCATTTTCAATAAGCTCAGCGTTAGCCTTGGCAAGGTCGTCATTAACCTTTTCAAGAGCAGCCTTTTCGCCTTCAAGCTTTTCAATTTTTTCTTTAAGCTCTTCTATATTCTTTTCAGCTGACTTTTTATACTCGTAAAGCTCGTTTCTTGTTTTTTCAATACAGTCAACAACATCCTTGGGATCGAAACCGCCAAACGCCTTTTTTCTTAATGTACCGAATTCTTTTTCCATTTTATTCACAACCTTAAAGTTTTTCTTTTTTCAGCAGGGCACACTACCCTACTATATAATCGTAATAATTTTACCATAAAACGCCTTATAATTGCAACCATATTGAAAAAATTCTTAAATTGTGTATAATAAATAATACAGTATTTTTGTGAAAGGAGTGTGAGAAAGCTTGATTATGACCGAGGAAATTGTAACCGTAATGGACACTCTGCAGTCAAAGGGCTACGAGATTTTTCTTGTTGGCGGCTTTGTGCGTGACTCAATTATGGAGAAAAGGGCTGACGATGCCGATTTTGCAACCAATGCCACACCTGATGAAATGCTCAGTGCCTTCAAGGATTTCCGCACCCTTACAACAGGTCTCAAGCACGGCACAATTACGGTTATAATTAACCACAAGCCCTTTGAAATTACCACCTATCGCACAGAAAAGGGCTACAGCGATTGCCGTCATCCCGATGAGGTAGCTTTCGCAGAAAGAATCGAAGATGACCTTTCACGAAGAGATTTCACTGTAAACAGCATTGCTTTTAACCCGATTACAGGTTATGTTGACCCTTACGGTGGAAAAAGCGATATTGAAAAGAAGATAATCCGCTGTGTCGGTGACCCTGAAACACGTTTTTCTGAGGATGCTTTACGCATTCTTAGAGGTCTCAGATTTGCTTCTGTACTCTCCTTTTCAATTGATAAAGAAACTGAAAAAGCTATGTTCAAGTGCAAGGATTTGCTACAAAACATTTCCAAGGAAAGGGTTTTCACTGAAATTTCTAAGATGCTCTGCGGTAAAAATATAAGAGCGGTGCTTTCAGCATACAGCGACATTCTCGCTGTTGTAATTCCCGAAATTAAGGAAATGAAGGGCTTTGAGCAGCACAATTTTCACCACATTTACGATGTGCTTGAGCATACTGCTGTTGTTGTTGAAAGTGCTCCTGCCCTGCCGCATATGAGATTTGCTGCACTGCTTCACGACTGCGGTAAGCCGCACTGTTTTTCTCTTGATAATGACGGTGTAGGGCATTTTTATTCTCACGCATCAATCAGTGCCGCTAAGGCTGAAGAAGCCCTTATAAGGTTAAAATGCGATAACAAAACAAGAGAAAAGGTAGTAAAACTGATTAAGCTGCACGACGCTCCCATCGAAGAGAATGAAATTGTTATAAAAAAGAAGCTTTCTAAATACGGTGAGGATTTATTCTTTGATTTAATAAGCCTCAAGCGTGCCGACACCTTAGGTCTTGCTCCTGAATTTCACTGCAGAGATGCTCATTTTGATACCCTAGAAGCAATTGCTCAAAAGGTGCTTTCTGAAAAGCCTTGCTTTTCCCTTAAAGACCTTGCAGTTAACGGAAATGATCTTGCAGAGCTTGGTTTTAAAGGCAGAGAAATTGGTGAAAAGCTGAAACTTCTGCTGAATGCAGTTATGGAAAACAAGGTAGAGAACAATAAAGAAGATTTGATTTCTTATCTTAACTTAAAATAAAATGCCGTCACACAAAAAAAGTGTGACGGTTAAATTTTTATATACAAAAAAAAGCTGCCGCACTTTCGTGCAGCAGCCATAAACTTATTAGTTTTGAAAGGACAAGCCTTATAGATTATTCGTTGATAGCTGTAACAACGCCTGAACCTACTGTACGGCCACCTTCACGGATAGCGAAACGAAGACCTTCTTCGATAGCGATTTCTGTGATAAGTTCAACGTCCATTTCTACGTTATCACCAGGCATGCACATTTCAACGCCTTCGGGAAGCTTGATGATACCTGTAACGTCAGTTGTTCTGAAGTAGAACTGAGGTCTGTAGTTGTTGAAGAAAGGTGTGTGACGGCCGCCTTCATCCTTTGAAAGGACGTAAACCTGACCGGAGAACTTTGTGTGGGGGTTGATTGAACCGGGCTTTGCAAGAACCTGACCACGCTCGATCTCATTTCTCTGAACACCACGAAGAAGAGCACCGATGTTGTCGCCTGCCTCAGCATAGTCGAGGAGCTTACGGAACATTTCGATACCAGTACATACTGTCTTTCTCTTTTCGTCTGTAAGACCAACGATTTCAAGTTCTTCACCAGTCTTGAGCTGACCTCTTTCAACTCTACCAGTTGCAACAGTACCACGACCTGTGATTGTGAATACGTCTTCAACGGGCATAAGGAAGGGAAGGTCTGCCTTACGATCGGGAGTGGGGATGTAGCTGTCTACTGCAGCCATGAGTTCCCAGATGGGAGCAAGCTCGGGAGCGTTGATGTCGCCGCCTTCGTAGCTGAGAGCCTGAAGAGCTGAACCCTTGATGATGGGAGCATCTTCGTCGAATTCATACTCAGCAAGAGTTTCACGGATTTCCATTTCAACGAGCTCGAGGAGTTCGGGATCGTCAACCTGGTCAACCTTGTTCATGAAAACGATGATTCTGGGAACGCCAACCTGACGAGCAAGAAGAAGGTGTTCCTTTGTCTGTGCCATGGGGCCGTCTGTTGAAGCGATAACAAGGATAGCACCGTCCATCTGTGCAGCACCTGTGATCATGTTCTTGATATAGTCAGCATGGCCGGGGCAGTCAACGTGAGCATAGTGACGGTTGTCTGTCTCGTACTCAACGTGTGCAGTGTTGATTGTGATACCGCGCTCTCTCTCTTCGGGAGCCTTATCGATGTTAGCGTAGTCGATGAAGTCTGCACCGCCCTTCATAGCGAGGGTCTTTGTGATAGCAGCTGTAAGAGTTGTCTTACCATGGTCAACGTGACCGATGGTACCAATGTTAACGTGGGGCTTATTACGTTCAAATTTTGCTTTTGCCATTAGTGTTTCCTCCCTTTTAATAAGCAAAGTTTTTATCCATGCGTGCGCATGGTTACATTTTATCATAAGCAGGCTGAAATTTCAAGCCTTTTTTAAATTAACGAATTATTTCTCGCTGATAACCTTTTCGGCAATTGACTTGGGAACTTCAGCATAGTGGCTGGGTTCCATTGCGTACTGACCTCTACCCTGTGTTCTTGAGCGGAGAGCAGTTGCATAACCGAACATGTTTGAAAGAGGAATATTTGCGTTAATCTGAACAGCACCTGTTCTTGCTTCTGTTCCCTGAATCATACCACGGCGTGAGTTGATATCACCGATAACATCACCCATGTAATCGTCGGGAACGATAACAGCAGTCTTCATGATGGGCTCCATGAGAATGGGAGATGCTTTCTTCATTGCATCCTTGAATGCCATTGAAGCAGCAATCTTGAAGGCCATTTCTGATGAGTCAACTTCATGATATGAGCCGTCGTAAAGAGTTACCTTAACGTCAACAACGTTGTAACCTGCAAGTGTACCTGAAAGCATTGCGCCCTTAACACCTGCTTCGATAGCGTTGAAGTATTCCTTGGGAATAGCACCGCCAACGATGTTGTTGACAAACTCGTAACCTTTTTCGGGGTTGGGTTCAATACG
>JBGVFK010000033.1:0-12456 GCA_045121075.1 Acutalibacteraceae bacterium
GTGCTTTATTCCGTCTTTCAGGACTAATTCACATGCCTTAACTTTAAATTCTTTGCTGTAAGTTCTTTTCATTATGAACACCTCTTTAATGTATTTTATCATTAACTCTTCGATGTGTCCACTTTTACTATACAACTTTCCCACTATTCATCATTCATTATTCATTTAAAAAAGCACCCTCAAGGTGCTTTTTCTTCGTGTGATGATTTCCAAAGATGTATTATTCCCTCGTCGTTGAGGAGCTTGAGCATTATGATAATAAGCGGTGCGATGAATACACCAAGAACGCCCATCGTCTTAAGTCCGATATACATAGCTGAAATTGTAACAAATGACGGAAGTCCCAGCTGACCGCCAACAAATTTCGGCTCAATAATCTGTCTGATTACGGTGATGATTGCATACATCAGACCTACACCGAGAGCCATAGGATAATTGCCCATAATAAGAGCAATCACTGTCCAGGGAATAAGAATTGTACCTGTGCCGAGAACGGGAATAATGTCAACAATTGCCGTAACCACTGAGATAATCACAATGTAGCCCGAATTGAAAATGCCGAAAATTTTAAGCAGTGAAAGACCTATCATCATTTCGCTGAAGGTTATGAGCATAATAAGAATGTATGCCTTGCCCATTTTACCGAGAGAGCTTCTGAGAAGCTCCTTTGCTCTGCTGTAATCCTCTCTCTTTTTCTCTGAAAGCTGAGCGTTTATAAAGTCGGTTATAATCTCATAGTCAGCTGTCATAAAGCAGGTTGCAACAATTGAAACAACAAACGATATAAGGAATGAAGGCACCTTACTTGCCGTTGAAACAACACCGCTGAGGGGCTTTGTTATCCATGAAAGGTCAATTATACTTCCAAGAGAGCCTATCTGCTCAGGCATTTCGCTTGTCTGTCCCGCAAGGTATTCTCTTATCTGGGCAAACAGTGCCTGAGTGCTTTCCTTGAGTGTGTCTTCTATAAAGTCCGGAAGTCTTCCGATAAAGGAAAAAATTGCGTTTTCCACTACAGTTATGAGTGAATCAATATCCTTCAGCATTATTATAAGGTAATCAATGAAGCCCTTGATTTCCCCTACCACTCTTACGCCCAGAAGGGTGCTCAGTGCAACAAGGAATGAAAGCAACATAAAGACACATAAAACTGCTGCAAAGCCCTTTTTGATAAAGGTTTTACGAACAAGAAATTTCTTCGGTCTCTGCAGAAGAGTTGCAAAAATAAAAGCGAGAAGTATGGGCAGAAAAAGTCCAAGACCGTAGCGCACTGCAAAGGCAGCACCCACAATAAGCATACCGTAATAGACCACATTGATTATGGCCTTTCGCTTTCTTTCGGTGTCTGTCATATATAAAAGCCTCCCTTTTTTTAAAGTTAAAAGTGGAAAGTTGAAAGTTAAAATAAGGTCGCAGGTTTAAGCTTCTGCAAACGGAAGGATATCGTCTGCGGAGTCAGTTGAGTTATGAAGGGCAGAGAGTTGATTTTATCCGTCTTTACAGTTCTTAATCAAGAAAACTCTACCCGCCGAATTTATATTTCTGCTTTGGCGGTCCGGATATAAAAGTTCGGAAGTCTGCTGAAACGGATACATTCGGAGCTTTGCTCCCCACATTTCAACTTTCCACTTTTAACTTTCAACTTTATCATTAATCCGCTGGCGTCTTTTTTGTTAATATTGATATTATATTACCCCATTGTGCACTCAAAATCAATCTCTTTGACAAAATTTTATTTTTTTTCGTCAAACTCTTCCAATAACTTTCAAAATGTGATATTATATCGTGGTATATATAGTTTTATCCGAAAGGTAGTGACTAAATGAACGTTGCAATTTTAGGCTTCGGCGTTGTAGGCTCAGGTGTTGCTGAGGTAATTACACAAAACGCTGACCATATAAAAGAAAACAGTAACGTAGAGCTTAAGGTTACAAAAATTCTTGATATCAGAGATTTTCCTGATAGTGAGTTTGCTCCTCTCATGACTAAGAGCTTTGAGGATATTCTCACAGACGATTCAATTGATATTGTCTGCGAAACAATGGGCGGAGTTAACCCTGCCTTCGATTTTGTTTCAAGCTGTCTCAAGGCAGGTAAGCATGTTGTTTCTTCAAATAAAGAGCTTGTTGCAACAAGAGGCTATGAGCTTCTTCAGCTTGCAAGAGAAAACAATGTGAACTTCCTTTTCGAGGCTTCAGTAGGTGGCGGTATTCCCATCATCCGTCCTCTCAGCCGTTGCCTTGCAGGTAACAATGTAAACGAGGTTGCAGGTATTCTTAACGGAACCTCAAACTTCATTCTTACTAAAATGATAGTAGACGGTATGTCATTTGCTGATGCACTTAAGCTGGCTCAGGATAACGGCTATGCTGAAAAGGATCCTACAGCTGACGTTGAAGGCTTTGATGCCCTCAGAAAAATCTGCATTCTTGCTTCACTCTGCTTCGGCACTCACGTTTATCCCGACGGCATTTACTCAGAGGGTATTTCAAAAATCACTCTCGAGGATGTTGCTTTCGCTGAAAGCTACGACGCTGTAATCAAGCTTATTGCAAGAGCAAAGAAGATTTCTGACGACAAAATCACAGTTATGGTTACCCCCTGCTTTGTTAAGAATTCATCAATGCTTTCAGGTGTAAGCGGTGTGTTCAATGCTTGTCTTGTCCGTGGTGATATGACAGGTGATGTACTTATGTACGGTAAGGGCGCAGGTAAGCTTGCAACAGCCTCAGCAGTTGTTGGTGACGTAATTGACTCAGCAGCCAACGACAAGGAAAGAAAATTCTTCGGCTGGGCTGACGAAAAGAAGGACTTTGTGGCTTCATATCTCGAAAATGAAACAGCCTTTTATGTAAGAGCGCTTGACGCTGACAAGTCAGAAATTGAAAACACCTTCGGCACTGTTCAGTATCTTAAGAGAGATAACCAGGCTGAAAACGAAATTGCTTTCGTAACACCCGTTATGAAAGAAGGCGACTTCAATACTAAGCTCAGAGAGCTTAAAATAAATCTTATCACAACAATCAGAATCTCAGATTATTGATTCTGAAAAGAATTATAGGAGGAAGAGTATGGCACTCATCGTACAGAAGTTCGGTGGCTCATCTGTTGCAAACGCAGAGAGAGTTATGAATGTTGCCCGTATCATCACTGATACCTACAAAGAAGGAAACAACGTTGTAGTAGTTGTTTCTGCTCAGGGTGACACAACCGACGACCTTATTGAAAAAGCAAACGAAATCAACCCCAAGGCATCAAAGAGAGAAATGGATATGCTCCTTACTGCAGGCGAGCAGATTTCAATTTCAATTCTCGCTATGGCAATCGAAAGCCTCGGCTATCCCGTAATTTCACTTCTCGGCTGGCAGGCAGGCTTTGAAACAAACTCAGCTTACGGTTCAGCAAGAATCAGCACCGTTAAAACTGAAAGACTTCAGAAGGAGCTTGATCAGAAGAAGATTGTAATCGTGGCAGGCTTCCAGGGTCTCAACAAGTATGACGACCTTACAACACTTGGCCGTGGCGGCTCAGACACAAGTGCAGTTGCAATTGCTGCAGCTCTTCATGCAGACCGCTGCCAGATTTACACCGACGTTACAGGTGTATTCACAGCAGACCCCAGAAAGGTTGAGAACACACAGAAGCTCAACGACATCACTTATGATGAAATGCTTGAATTTGCAACACTTGGCGCTCAGGTTCTTAACAACCGCAGCGTAGAAATGGCTAAAAAATATAACGTAGAATTAGAAGTTCTCTCAAGTATGGTAAGAGAACCCGGTACAATTGTCAGGGAGGTAGCAACCATGGAAAAAATGTTAATCAGAGGCGTAACAAAGGATACAGATATTGCAAGAATTTCAGTTGTAGGCATGAAGGATATTCCCGGTAATGCATTCAAGATGTTCTCAAAGCTTGCAGCAAAGGGCATCAACATTGACGTAATTCTTCAGTCAGTAGGCCGTGACGGCACAAAGGATATTTCATTCACATGTGCAAGCAGCAATGCAGACGATGCAGTTGCTATTCTTAACGAAATCTACTCAATGGAGGGTGCAGTTGTTGCATCAGACACAACAGTTGCTAAGGTTTCAATCGTTGGCGCAGGCATGCAGTCACACTCAGGCACAGCTTCAAAGATGTTCGGTGCTCTTTACGAAGCAGGCATCAACATCAGCATGATTTCAACAAGTGAAATCACAATTTCAGTTCTTATTGACAAGGAGCTTGCTGACAAGGCTGTTTCAGCAGTTCACAAGGCATTCTTTGGATAAAAGCAAAAGCACCCTTTGAGGGTGCTTTTTTAATGAATAATGAATAATGAATGATGAATAATGAATAGTGAATAATTGTGGGGAGCAAAGCTCCGATTATATCCGTATCAACCGACTACTAAGTTTTTATACTCATACCGCCAAAGCAAAAAAGATAAATTCGGCGGGTAGGGTTTTATTAATTGAGAATTGTAAAGGCGGATAAAATCAACTCTTTACCTTTTATAGCCAAACTTACTCCGCAGACTATATCTTTCCGTTTGCAGAAGCATAAACCTGTGACCTTAACTCCACACTCCACTCTTCACACTCCACACTAAAAGAAAAGCACTTCCTAAGAAGTGCTTTTTGTTATTTCATAACGCTCTGAAGTGATGTGTCCTGTAAGAATGTGTTGAGGTTATACATAAACAGCACGTGGGTGAAGGTGTATTCCTCCATTACGGTGTGAATGCTGTCTGTCATATATCTTGGGTCAACTACCACTATTCTTGAAAAATAGGGTGTCAGCATAGGAATAAGGCAGTTTGCGTAGGAGTCCTTTACAATGAGAAGGGTTCTTTTTGAGGTGTTCACGGTGTCGATAATAACCTTATCGTAGTTTCCGCCAAGGAAAACCTCATACTTGTTCTTCTGCTGAAGCTTGTCGGAATCAAAGAGAGTTGCTGTCTTTTTATCCTGAGACTCGTAGGTTACAACATAAGTGCCCTTGCTGTTTTCCGGAAGGCAGATTTCAACCTTGTCGCCTGCATCGTGAATGCCTGTTTTTGAAGCAAGAGTGCCCTCAAAATCGTTTGCCACCGTAAGGAAGTCATACTTCACCTTGCTTCTGTCAAGCCCCCATTTGTCCCCTATTGCCTTAAATACTGCATAGGCTCCTCTTGTTGTCCAGTGGTGGTCTGTTTTATAGAAAACCTGGTGCTTTTCTTTGGCGTTAATAAGAGCCTTACTTGCGTTAAGGAAATAGTAATTCTTGCCCTCAAGGCTGTTCATTATTTTTGTAAGCTGCTTGAATTGGTCACTTACCTCGACATTTTCGGGAAGCTTGTCAGAATAAACATAGCTTGCGTTGGGAGAAATCACAACCATCTTCTTAGGTGAGGGATACTTCTTCATAAAGGTGTTGATGCTGTCTGTAAGTGTCTTCACCTTTTTCTTGTTATATGCGCTCTGCTTTTCAATAAGAAAGCCCTCTTCACCGATATAAACGCTGTTCTGCTCCTTCTTGCCTGAAAGACGGTCAAAATAGGTTTTTGAAGAAATGAGCCTGTCTCTCATAATAAACTGGTCAGCCATATAGGTTTCAAAGCCCTTCATAAAGCTACCGTCGGCAATTGAGGAAAGAGTAGGCTTAGGAAATGAAGCAAGAACTCTGTTTTCGCTTTCTGAAAACTCTCTGTCGGGAATCACAATGTTCATTACGGTACCGAGACCGATAATAAGACAAAAGCACACAACAAGGCAGAAGAACACTACATTACCCTTATTTATTCTTTTTTCATATGGATCCTCATGCTCATACATAAGTGATTCGTTTTCGTTAAATTCCATTTTGTCACCTTGTTATCAGAATCTGAAATACAGAAACGGATTATATGTTTCGCTGATAAGATAAATAATTGAAAGAATGAAAATTACAAGATAAGATATGCTCAGCACAGTTACATTCACCTTGAAGCTCTTTGTTCTGGGCAGATTTGAAAATGCACCGAATGCGCTGAGTGACATAAAGATAATGCCGAAGGCATTTGTTGAAAGAAGATATCTTGCTGTGGAGTCCACAAACGCTGTGCCGTTAAGACCGAACATTGTGCCCATATAGGTAAGAGCATCTGTCAGTGTAGGTGAAGCAAAGAGCACCCAACCGAGCATAACCACAACAAGGGTTATAATGTGTCTTAAAAGCTTCGGAGTCTTTTCAATAATGCTCCTGAATGCGTATTTTTCAAGAAGCAGCAAGATACCGTAAAAAGCACCCCAGGCTACAAAGTTCCATGCTGCACCGTGCCAGAGACCTGTAAGAGACCACACAATAAGAATGTTGAGCATATGTCTGGGCTTACTTACTCTGTTACCGCCGAGAGGAATGTACACATAATCTCTGAACCAGCTTGAAAGACTGATGTGCCATCTTCTCCAGAAATCGGTAATGCTTGTTGCTGTGTAAGGAAGATCAAAGTTCTTGCAGAAATTAAAGCCGAACATTTTGCCGAGACCCACAGCCATATCTGAATAACCGCTGAAGTCGAAATAAATCTGAAGTGTGTAGGCAATTATACCTATCCATGAAGTCACAACGGAAGCCTTGGTAATGTCTCCCGAGCTGATTTCGGTGTAAACTGCACCGATTGTGTTGGCAAAAAGCACCTTCTTACCGAGACCTCTGATGAAGAAGATTATGCCTGCCGCAAACTTTTCAATGCTTACTCGTCTTTCCTTCAGTTCTTCCTCAATGTCGGAATACTGCACGATAGGACCTGCAATAAGCTGAGGGAACATACTGATGTAAGTCATAAAGGGCAGAAGCCTTCTCTGTGCCTTTACTGTGCCGTAATAAACGTCAATTATGTATGACATAATCTGGAAGGTATAAAAGGATATACCTATAGGAAGCGGCAAGGGTGAGTAGCTGAACTCCTTGCCGAGAAGACTGCCCACTGAGTCCACAATAAAGCCTGAATACTTGAAAAAGCCAAGTGCAAAAATGTTATAGGCAAGACCTAAAAGAAGAGCAAACTTTTTCTTCTTTTCATTGAGCACATTTTCTTCAATATCTATACCTACATAGTAGTTGAACACCATGCTGAGAAGCATAAGCACAATATAAACCGGCTCGCCCCAGGCATAGAAAAGAAGGCTTGAAACACACAGTATAATATTTTTATATCGAATTGACCTTCTTTCGCTTTTTCTGTAAACAGGAAGATAGTAAAGTCCCATTACAAGAGGGAAAAAAGCGAAGAGAAAGGCAGCACTGCTGAATACCATTAATCTTTCACCTTATTTTAAAATTTTGTTGAATGCTGAAAGTGCTGCTTCTTTTTCATCAAGAACAGCATAGAAGATAAACCCTGCCTTTTCCTTAAGGCAGTAATTTTTAAGCATAGCACTCTGCTCAGGTGCGTAGCCCTCAAAAAGAGTCTGCTTATCTGTCAGTCTTTTTTCAATTTTTTCCTTAGCGCCCTCTGCTGACTGACCCTCTTTAAGCTTGATTATAAGAATTTCTCTTACATCCATTACATCGTCGCTTTTAATGAAGTAAACACCGTCAAATTCACCAGCATCAAGAGAAAGCTCCTTTTTAAGCTGCATTTCTTTTTGCTTTTTAAGACCCTTGATGTCTACGGTTTCCGTAACTGCTGAAGCCACCTCTTTAACCGTTTTATCGCCTACGGTTTCTTCCTTTGAAAGAATGCCGATAAACACAACGAGGATTACTATGCAGACGATTTCCATTATTCTGTACCTTCTCATCCCACTATCCCCTTTTCAGTAATAATAAATCTGAGCCAGTATTTTTCATAGAATGCCTTTGAAAGGTGAATGCCGTCACTTCCGTAGCATTCGGGATGAGCCTTAAGCACAGGTGAGCTGTCAAGAAACTCAATTTTAAGCTCACTGCACATATTCTTAAGAGCCTTGTTGTAAGTGTCGATTTTTGTAAATCGCTTTGCCCTTGCAACATCAGTATCTACAGGGAAAAGTCCGCTGATAATGATTCTTGTGTCAGGTGAGCCCTTCTGAATCTGCTTAATGAGTCTTGTATACATTGAAATGAAGTTATTAAGCTGATTTTTATTTGTGGAAATCATATTCACACCGTAGTGGAGAATAAGCACCTTAGGTGAATTTTTAATGATTTTCTTCACATTGTCTGAAAGGTGGTAAAGACTTGCACTTACCTGAGTAATAAGTCGGTTGCTGTTGAGAATATTGTAGCATTCAAGGCCGTTCATAAGTGAGTCGCCAACGATAAATACATCCTTGAAAACCTTTCTGTAGGTAGTTTTTCCCTGGCTTAATTTTTTAAGCACAGCCTTTACCTCAGCGTCGGTGGGAGTCATTTCATAATAAAAGGCAGAGTTTGCCTTTTTGATGTTCTGCTGAGCCTTTTTTACATCGTATGAAGCAAGCTCCTTAAGATATTTTTCTGCCGTATCTTCAACTGTTATTTTCTCTGCTTCAGTATTGGCAAGAGAAATAAAATTCTTAACGGGATAAAGGGCAAATATCACCGCAAGAACAATAACTAAAACTGATTTTTTCAACTTTTTCACCTGTATCTATATTAATTTACGTAAATTTCTACAGTATATTAGTTTACATCTTTTATGTCTATAAATCAATAGTGTAGTCGTAAAATATATAATTATTTATTAAAATATACAACTTTGTAACATTAAGTCGTTTTTTGGTGGTGGAGAAGGGAGTTGAGAGCCATAGCTTGAAGTTGAAAGTTAAAAGTGGAAAGTTGAAATGTGGGGAGCAAAGCTCCGATTGTATCCGTTTCAGCTGACTGCTAAGTTTTTATATTCAGACCGCCAAAGCAGAAAGATAAATTCGGCGGGCAGAGTCTTCTTAATTAAGAATTATAAAAGCGGATAAAATCAACTCTTTACCCTTCATAGCCAAGCTGACTCCGCAGACGATAACTTTCCGTTTGCAGAAGTATAAACCTGCGACCTTATTTCAACTTTCAACTTTCAACTTTAAACTTTAAAAAACAGCAGACTTGACGAAGCAGACTAATAATGGTATTATAATAAAATAACCCCCTTAAAGGAGTTGATAAAATTGACTATTGAAAAGCTTAAAGCTCTTGAGCCTCTTTTCGGTGAATGGTATGTTGAAGCCAAAACCGGTCAGGGCAGAAATTCCGCTTTTTTCAGAGTGAGCAAAAGTGAGAACGGCTCTGTTTCCCGTATGGGTGTCAAGGTGCTGAGATTTCCCTCAAGTGACAAAGAAATAAGCAGAATTATTGCCTCAGGTAAGTATCAGACTGTTGGCGAATACCTTGATTTTCTTGAGAAAAAGGTTTCAATGAACATAGAAAAAATGATTGCCCTTAAGGATAACCCCAACATTATCCGCTTTGAGGAATTTCAGATTATCAGAGAAAGCTCCTGCTTCTATGCAGTTATTCTTATGGAGCATCTTAAGCCCCTCAGTGAGCAGTTCCGTTCAGAGAGTGTTGCTCCTGTTCAGGCTGTAAGACTTGCAGTGGATATTGCAAATGCCCTTGAAGGCTTCCGTGCTTCGGGAATTATTCACAATGAAATCCGTCCCGACAACATCTATGCTGACAAGGACGGTAACTTCAAGCTGGGCGATTTCGGTCTGGGTGGCAAAAGCAGCGATGAGCCCACCGATATTTCATCATACACTGCCCCTGAAATTCATTTCGGCAAGGGTACAAGTGAAAACTCAGACATTTACTCACTGGGACTTTTACTTTACAAGCTCCTCAACCACAACCGCATGCCCTTCTACCCTGCCTTTCCTGACCCTGTTTCACTCACAGAAAGAGAAGAGGCCTTTGAAAGACGCATGAAGGGTGAGGCTTTTCCGAAGCCCTCTAAGGCAGACGTAAATCTTTCCAGAATTATTCTCAGCGCTTCAGCTTATCAGAGCTATGAGAGATACCGCACACCTCAGCTTCTTAAGCTTGAGCTTCAGCGTTACCTTCAGCTTATGGACGAAGCAACTGCTCCCGTAGTGCCTGCACCTGATGCAGTGCCCTCCTTCTATCAGACACATTCAGCTCCCAAGCCGCCACCAATTGACTATGAGCTTTCAAGAAGCGATGTGGTGTTCTCTGACTACGAAAAGAAGCGTAAGGAGCCCGAAGAGGAAGCTGAAGAGGATGACACAACAAACGAAGAGCTTATTGAAGAAGCAGGAAGTTCAAAGAAAATGTATTTCCTTGTCGGTGCTCTGGCACTTGTTCTTGCTCTCATTTTTGCAATTGTAATGAAAGCTGCAGGAGACAAGGAAGACCCCACCACTACCCTGCCCACAATCAGTACAACTGCTCCCACTGTAGCGCCCACAGCTCCCACAACAACAAAGCCTACTACAGAGAAAACCACAGAAGAAACTACTGAGGAGACAACAGAGGAAACAACGGAAGAAACCACCGAAGAAACAACAGCAGAAACCACTGAGGAGACAACAGAGGAAACTACGGAAGAAACCACCGAAGAAACAACCTCTGCCCCCTCAACCGAGCCACAGCCTACAACTGAGCCTATTCTGATTGATTCAAACCGCAACGACGGTGACAAGGCCTCAGACGGCAGAGCTTACAAGGATATCAGCAATTTCACCATTATTGATAAGCCCACAGGCGTTCAGTTTACCGATGTTGTTTTCAATCTGGATGAGCGTATAGGTGACGGTGTTAAGGCAACAGGCAAGGCTTATGTGTATCAGATGGTTGGCGGTGCAGTTCAGCTTAAGGTTCCTGCAAACCTTTCCTGCGTTGACGACGGTGAATCAGTTACCTGCTTTATCAGTGTTGATGACGGCGACTTCTACTATGAGCCTGAGGCATACCAGTATTACATCTGTCTCGGTGAAGGTGCAATTGAATCTGACGATATTATCAGCCTTCCCCTTCAGATAAGAGTTTAACGATTAAATCCACCCGATTTTTACGGGTGGATTTTTCACTCAAAAAAAGTTTTATTTTTTTATAAAAAAGTGTTGACAAAACTATAAAAAGGTGGTATAGTATTCATCGTTGCGAAAGCAATAAACTGAATACGCGAGAGTGGCGGAATCGGCAGACGCGCACGTTTGAGGGGCGTGTGGGGCAGCTCGTACGGGTTCAAGTCCCGTCTCTCGCACCATAGTGAGTATTCATTACACAAGTGAATACTCACTTTTCTTTTTTTACATTTCCTCATAGTTAAATTTAGTATAATTAGTTATGTATCGAGCAGGTTTTGAGCCTGCTCTTTTTTGTTATGCCGTGAGATATTCCACGGCTACGCCTTGTCTTGCTTCAAGGACTATCTTTTCCTCTTTAACAGGATTTTCAATAACCCCGATGAAGCGGTAATGAATAATGATTTTTTGTGTTCTGTTCTTGCCCTTACCCTCAATGGAATGAACTTCAGTTTTCTCAATCAGCTCATTCAAGAGTGCAGGCGTTAATGTTTCCATTTGCATAAACTTACGAACCGCAAAAGCAAACTGCTCTTTGCTTGTACGAAGATTTTCGATTTCAGACAGTTCTTCTTGGTACTGCCTGATTTTCAGCTTCAGTTCATCTCGTTACCTTGCCTTTTAATGGCATCCATTTTCATCTTGTAAGCCTTGCTTTGCAAGAGCCTGTTTTAATGATACTCTTGTTTCAAGACCACGCTTACTGCCGGTTGTGAACGGTACAAAGTCAATATGCAAATGAGGTGTAGCTTCATCCATATGAAGATGAGCAGAGAAAACACGGAGATTAGGATTTCTTTCCTGAAATGTTTTGATATATTCTGTCAGTATTTTTTAGGCAAGTCTGCCTTCATCTGTTTCTGCATTCATATCATCCTTATTACCGATTTGCAGTATAACTTCGTGAAAGGATTTTTCCTGTTTTCCCGATACTATCTTTTTATAATAGTCATCTATTCTTCGGTCAGGTCTGTTTTGTTTAGAATTGTAATCTTGCAGTGCTTTGCCAAAAAGCTCATGATACCGGTGCCTTATCAAGTTTTTCGACTGTAAGCAAACGTTTCAGCAGTTTGCGCTCGTTCTTCTCATCTTTAACGGTCGGAATTTCCGCAAGTTTTTCTTCAAACTTCGCAATATACTGCCTCCTTAATTTGTTCTATGGTTCAATCTTTGCCTATGTCTCGGTATTCAGTTCCCTTCGTGGCAAATTCTCTGACAGTAGTATGATTTCAGATAAATGCACGCAAAAAGGGTACCGTTGCAGAACGGCACCCTTTTGCTGTTTAATTATTCCACTTTCTTTTGCCTTAAACCAACACCTACATATCAATCATTTTTATATACCGCAATTCCTTTCCGTTTGTGTTCACTTGCGTTATGCAATCTCTCAATAATTGCTTTTTTCTCTTCAGAGATTCCACCACCGGAAAGATATGTGTCAAGCTCGGCATACGTTACGCCCATTTCCGTTTCATCGGTCTGTCCGTCAAAGAGTGCTGCGGACGGTGCCTTT
>JBGVFK010000034.1:0-8099 GCA_045121075.1 Acutalibacteraceae bacterium
TATCCTCGTCATATTCCGAAAGACTCAGAACTTCGTTTACGAAATTTTTATATTGCTTTGTTTCTATGAATTCCATACTTGCTTTTGCGCCCTCATCTGAAACATCGCGGTAAATTCTGCCAACTGTTCTTCCACTTTTCAACTTATAAACAACCGATACCCACGATTCGCCCTTACCTAGATCATCAGTCATTCTTTCATGAATTGAAATGACTTTATTAATATCATCAGGGTCGGTGATTTTACCATAAAGTACATTATGATAAATGAGAGTTCTTTCACTGCTTTTTTCAAATGTTTCACATGCTGCCGGCATTATTGCAGCATACTCAATTTCTTCTGCCTTAGGAGGCTTACTGAAGTAACTGAAACAGTTAGTTGCTGAGCAGGTTGTAAGCAGTATGCAAATTGCTGCAGTTACAGCCGCACCCATAAGATTATTCTTTATGCCTTTATCGTTATGATAAATCGCAACAACCGGGATAGTGTAACCGATAACAGGCATTACAATCATCAGGGCATATCTTAAATAATTGTTATCAAGTTCAAATCCGCACCATATTGAAAACATTAGGAAAGCTATAATACCTGAAGCAATTGCAACTAGTTTTCTGTCAGCGCCAAAAGCACCTGCAATTTCAGCCTTTCTCTTTTTCATAAGCTTAGGCAAAAGCACAATAATTAATATTGCAGCAACATACCAGCACAAAAGTGTAAGCCAGTTCCCGGCTGAAATACCATTGAAATTTGAGTAAGTTCTTGCTGATACCGGAATAAAGTTTGAAATTTCAACCGGCATAAAATATTTTATTTTTGTAAGCCAATCAGGGAAATACGCCTGTGAACCCCAAAAGTCCTCGCTTTTAAAAACAGCGAAACCGTTAAACATATTGTTACCAAGCTTATCGACAGCAAGATTCAGTGTTGAAGGAATCATTGCGAGAACGGCGTAAATACCGGTAGCTTCAATGATATTACCAACCGAAAGCATAACTGCGCTTGCAGTACCGAAGCCGAGGAGCATATTCAAAAAGAAGCACAATGAAAGATAAACTGCACTTTTAACAGTGTCGGCTGCAACTGAATAGAAAATACCATTTGCAATTAAGCCTACAATCAAAGGCACGATACACGATATACACATATAAACAAGCGATGTACTCAATCTGTTTTTCAGCAAGGTTTTCCTTTCAATTCCTGCAGAGAGATAAACGTTGCATCTTTTTGTTGAAGTAAGGAAAAAGAAAGCTTTTATTGCCATAAGTGCACCGCTACTCATGTATCCCATAGAAAACAGAGTTTCGTCAAAACCGGTATATTCATTGAAAAAAGTCCAAAGAAATTCTTCACCGTTATATGTGCTTTTAACAAAATACCAAAGAAGATACGATGATAAAACGGTGAGTACAAACGGTATCAGCGCATTCTCCCACATACACCTCTTAAGGTCATATTTTGCAGCGTACTTAACTGAAGATTTCGTTGATGTCATCTGACTTCGCCTCCATTTCACTTAAAAATACCTCTTCAAGAGTCATAGGTGTCGGTTCAACAGAAACTACCGGCATAGCCTGAAGTGCTGTCTGTACCTTTTTTAGATTATCAGCACCGAGCACGTTGAAAAGAGCCACATTGCCTTGCACACGCAGTTCTTTAACAGGCAGTTTTTCAAGTGTTTCTTTTGAAATTTGCTGTGAGAAAAGAATTCTGAACTTCTTATTCATAACAGGAATATCGTCGATACAACAGTCAATAACAAGCTTTTTACCGTTGATTAGACCTATGTGATCACAAAGATTGGAAAGCTCTGCAAGAGAGTGGCTGGAAATAATCACAGAACAATTTGTGTCTGCAATATATTCAAGAAACAGATTTTTGGTAAGCTCTCTTTTCTGTGGGTCAAGACCATCAAAAACTTCATCAAGAAGCATAAATTTCGGTCTTGATGCAAGAGCAAAAGCGATTTCAGCCTGACGCTTCATACCCTTTGAAAAGCTACGAAGCTTCGCTTTTTTATCAAGAGAAAACACACTAAGAATTTTATATAAAAGCTCCATATCAAAGCTTTCATACATTCCCTGATAAAACCTTCCCATACTTTCTACTGTTGCATTACTCAAAAAATACATATCGTCAGGTATATAGAATAAGCCGCTTCTCATTTCTGCATTATCATAGGCATTTTCACCGTCAAGAAGCACCTTACCGTCAGTAGCCTCATATATACCGGCAGCAGTTTTAAGCAACGTTGTTTTACCTGCACCGTTATATCCGATTAAACCGTAAATCGAAGAATCCTCCACTGAAAATGAGATATCTTCAATCGCGGTAAAATCACCGAATTTTTTGGTTAAATTTTTAACCTCAATCATTTTATTTCACCTGCTTAAGACAATAAATTTCATCAACAACAGACTGAATTTCTTTTTGAGTAACACCTTTAGCTCTCGCTGAGCGTACTGATACACGAAGATTTTCAATTGCTTCAGCTTTAAGATTTTCGTTACCCTTGTAAAGCGGACTTACAAAAATACCTTTACCCTGAACAGAGTAAACAACCCCTTTTGCTTCAAGCTCCTGAAAGGCTCTTTTAACTGTGTTGATGTTGAGTTTAAGCTCACCCGATAAAGCACGAAGTGAAGGCAGTTTAAAATTCGGCTCATATACTCCGGAATTAATAAGCCATATCACCTGTTCTTCAATCTGCTCATAAACGGGGATTCTGCTTTGAAAATCAATGGTAATCACTTTTCGTTTCTCCTTACACCAAAATTTTACGTAAAATTCATTGTGATAACTGTGCTATCACTGATATCACAGTTATACTAACACATATAAAATATATTGTCAATAGTATTTTTCTATCTTAAGAATTTTGTTATAAATTAAAAGAGCACCGCAGCTGCGATGCTCAAAAAAGCTTATATATGGTCTTTGTGTCTTTCGGCAGTAATTATGCCGTCCTCAACATGAAGCTTGCAAATTCGTGCGTTTCTTGCATCAAAAGCACTTGTTCCGTCTTCATTTTTGTAATCTCTTGCGTGATAGATTGCATACCATTGACCATCCTCTTTAATCATTGAATGGTGACCGGTGCCCTCTTCAAATTCATTTGCCTTAAGTACGGGATGATATGTATTATCGTCAGGATACTTTTCAAATTTAATCTTAGTAAGATCGGTTTCATCAGTCTTTGCTCTTGCGTACCCGATGTAGTATGTAGGCTGTTCGAAACAGTTACCCGAATACATAAGATACTGCCAGTCGCCTTCTTTAAAGTAGAAAGCTCCCTCAATGGTGTGCCAGTGCTGACCGGGCTTATATCTGTTTTTCTGATAAATATCCTCGTCAAGTGTAGGCTCAACAACAAGCACAGGCTTACCCTCAGGTGTAAAAGGATCAAGCATTCTATCAACATAAATGCAAGTACCTATTCTATCACCGTCAAACCTGTTGCTTGAATAGAAGAGGAAAAGACCTGCCTCATTTTTTACAATATGAGAGTCAATTGAAAATGGGTGCAGAATCTGTTTTGTATCCGTAAAAGGACCAAGCGGACTGTCTGAAACAGATACATGCATTGCACCTCGATGACCGCCTTTATCGGGAATATCGTTGTAAATTTCAATTGAATTATACATATAGAATTTGCCGTCAAGCTCGATTACGCTGGGTGCCCAGAAAGCCTTGTGATGCTTCATTGTCATAACCATACCGAAATATTCCCAGCCTTCAAAAAGGTTATCTGAGTGGTACGCGTAAATTCCATCGTGACCTGTAACATAGATATAATATCTGCCGCCGCTTTTAATAATATAGGGATCAGCCTGACCCTTATATTGGTTTTCTTCAATTTTCAATAAATGCATAATATCACCTGCTGTTTGTTTTTATTGATTATACAATACAAACCGTATTTTTTCAATATAATTTATCAATGTTTATAAAGTAAACCAATAAATCTGAAAATCACATTAAATAAAGTCTTTCTAAATTTCATAACTGACACCTCAGAATTAGTATATTCTAAGAAGCTTAGTAAAATACAAAAAAGCACCTGCATTAATACAGGTGCCGAAGATTATATAATGTAAGTAAATGTAATAAGAATAATAAGTCCTATAATGTTTGCAATTGTGAACACTGCAAGGAATTTCAGTATTTTTGCGTCCTTGCTTACCATATAAAGCTTAAGTGTGATAAGACTTGCAAGAGACGCAACCGGTGTGCCGAGACCACCTATATTTACACCCTGAAGCAATTCCTTCCAATTGTCTGTAAAGCCTGAGAGCAACACAGCAGCAGGAACATTACTTATAATCTGACTTGTTCCGATTGCGGTAAGTAATGTGTTTTTATCAAGAAGACCTTGTAAATAGCTTCGTACCGCTTCTGTTTCAGCGAGGTTTTCAGAGATAACAAAAAAGCAGACAAAGGTAAGAAGAAGCATATAGTCAATTTCTTTAAAAAGCTTACGGTTAATAATCAGCAAAACAATGCAGATTGCAGCGGTTGTTATGTAATAAGGAACAATTCTTAAAACGGTAAGCAAGCAAAGAACAAACATCACCACATGGATTACAAGATGCTTTATATTTCCAATATCTGACTTCTTAATGTCCGCCTCAGGTAAAGACTTTGGCATAACAGGAAACGAGGAAATCAAAAGACAAACAAAGCTAATGATTGTCAGCGGTAGTACAACAGCACTGAATTCGCCTATACTGAGATTAAAGGTTGAGTAAAGAAATAAATTCTGCGGATTGCCCACAGGAGTTGTCATACTGCCAAGATTTGCCGCAACTGTCTGAAGCACAATTATCGGCACTACAGCGTTCGTACATCCAAGCTGGGTTAAAAGTGCAAGAGTAAAAGGCACAAAAACAATCAGTGCAACATCGTTTGTAATAAACATTGAAGTAAAAAACGGTAGCATCACAAGTGTTATTCCAAGTATTTTACCGCTTTTTATTGAATTGAGCAGCTTAAATGTCAGCCAATCAAAAGCTCCAACATTTTTCATTCCCGCTACAACAGCCATAAGGCTGAAAAGAAGGCACAGCACTCTGAAGTCAATATACCCAATATATTCTATGCTTGGCGGTACAATTATCATCGTTAATAAAGCACATAAAAATGAAATACAAAATACTGCTTCCTTTTTTATAAAAGATTTAAATTTCTGGAGCACAAAATCACCGCTTTCTAGCAGAAAGCTTGTCGCTAAGAAACGACAAGCTGATAATTTAAATTACTTCAACAACCATATCAAAGTCATCATAACCGATAACCTTACAGCTGACAATTTCGCCTGAAGTGAGCTCATCCTCACTTGAAATTATTACATTGGTATCAATTTCGGGTGCATCGTTTGATGTTCTGCCGATATAAAGAAGATTGTCCTCGTCAAAATAATCAACAATAACATCGCAAACCGAACCGATTTTAGCCTTCTGTTTTTCTTCCATAATGAGCATTTGCTCATTCATAATAATTTCGGCACGCTTGCTTTTGATTTCATCATCAAGCTGTCCGTCAAGCTTTGCAGCAGGAGTTCCATCCTCGGGCGAATAAGCAAAGCAGCCCAATCTGTCGAACTTCACTTCATTTATAAACTCGCAAAGCTCTGTAAACTGTTCCTCTGTTTCACCGGGAAAGCCTGTTATAAAGGTTGTTCTCAGTGTGAGCTCAGGTATTTTACTTCTCATCTTGCTGATTAGGTCAGCGAGATATTCTCTGTTGCCCTTGCGGTTCATTCTTTTCAGAACCAGACCGTTACAATGCTGCAAAGGAAGGTCGATATATTTACATACCTTTTCTTCACTTGAAATTACTTCGATAAGCTCGTCGGTAATGCTTTCAGGATAACAGTAAAGAAGTCTTATCCACTTTATACCGTCAATTTTTGCAATTCCTTTAACAAGCTCAGCAAGGCGCAACTCACCGTATAAATCAAGACCGTACTTAGTAGTATCCTGAGCAACGAGAATAAGCTCCTTCACACCGCTTTCGGCTAATTTTTCAGCCTCATTGATTATATTTTCAAATTTGCGGCTTCTGAATTTTCCGCGGATTTCAGGAATCGCACAGTATGTACAGTGATTTGAGCAGCCTTCTGCAATTTTAAGATAAGCATAATGAGATGGTGTAGTAAGAAGTCTGTCACCATCAAGAGGAAGACAGAACTTTTCGGGAAATTCACAGAATTTTTCACCGTGAATTACTGTTTTACAAATTTCATCAATTCGTGAATTAGCACCGATACCTACACATGCATCAACCTCAGGAATTTCATGCATTATTTCTTCCTTATAGCGTTCAGCAAGGCAACCGGTTACAATAACACCCTTAAGATTACCATCATTTTTCAATTCACACGCTTCAAGAATACAATCAATCGCTTCTTTTTTTGCATCTTCAATGAAGCCGCAGGTGTTGATTATCACTAAATCAGCATCCTCAAGCTCCGCAGTAAGCTCATAGCCACTGTCTGCAAGCTTGGAAAGCATAATTTCTGCATCTACCTGATTTTTCGGACAGCCAAGTCCTATCATTGCAACCTTACTCATCGTACACCTCATACACTTCTTTTTCTTCTGCAACTTCCTTGAGAGTATCTCTGATTTCACTATATGAATATCCCGCTCTCAGTAAAGCGTTAATTGTTTTTTTTACGCCTTTTTCATCATTAAGGTATCTCATATATTTTCTTTCAACAAGCTCCTTGAGCCTTGTTTCAGGAAATTCCGCCTCTTCTAGGACAATCTCAGCAATTTCACGATTAATACCCTTTCGGTATAGTTCGTCTCTTACTCGTCTTCTGCCGTAGCCTTTAAGGTTAATAAGCTCATTTACATAAAGCTTTGCAAAACGCTCATCACTGAGATATCCTTCGGTAATAAGTCGGTCAGTAGTTTTTTCTGAAAACTGACCGTAGCCTTTTCTTGTGAGCTTTTCAGTAATTTCCTTAACTGTATGTTCACGCCTTGAAAGCAGGGAAACAGCATAATTATATGCTCTTCTTTCCCCTGCTTTAATGGTTATTTCTTTTAATTCTTCCGCTGAAATTTCAGTATTTTCTTTTAGATTGAGAGAGTAAAAATACATTTCATCAACAGTAAAAGCATATTCACCGTCAACGCTTATATGAATTTTATCTCCCTTGCCTTTTTTATAAGTGATCTTCATTAATCGTCATCGTCAACTGCGATATCAATTTTAGCTCTGACACTGCTTCTTGATTTTACAGGTACAATTACAGATTCGGCATCGTTATCCTTTTCCGCCTCCTCAGCACCCTTGTAACGAAGTGCATCGCGGATTTTAAGCTCGATTTCGTTGCGGAGATTTGTTTCTTTCTGAAGAAGAAGCTTTACATTATCTCTGCCCTGTCCGAGTCTTGTTTCTCCGTATGAGAACCATGCACCACTCTTGTTAATGATTTCAAACTTAACACCAAGGTCAACAATTTCACCAACCTTTGAAATACCTGTGCCGAACATAATATCAAATTCTGCATCCTTAAACGGAGGTGAAACCTTGTTCTTTACAATTTTAGCTCTTGTTCTTGCTCCGATAAATTCATTGCCGGGTGCTTTGAGCTGCTCAGTTTTTCTTACATCAATACGCATTGATGAATAGAATTTAAGGGCACGACCACCTGTTGTAACTTCGGGATTACCGTAAATTACACCAACCTTTTCACGAAGCTGGTTAATGAAAATTACAAGAGTATTGCTCTTTGCGATAACACCTGTAAGCTTTCTGAGAGCCTGGGACATAAGACGAGCATGAAGACCGACATGGCTGTCACCCATTTCACCCTCGATTTCTGCTCTCGGTACAAGCGCTGCAACAGAGTCAACAACAATTACATCAAGAGCACCTGAACGAGCAAGTGCTTCAGTAATTGAAAGAGCATCCTCACCGTTGTCGGGCTGTGAAACAAGAAGTGCATCTACATCAACACCGATACCACGAGCGTAAGCAGGGTCAAGGGCATGCTCAGCGTCGATAAACGCAGCTTCACCGCCTGCTTTCTGTGCTTCAGCAACACAATGAAGAGCAAGTGTTGTTTTACCTGATGATTCAGGTCCGTA